>NC_014391.1:6137500-6437500 GCF_000145235.1 Micromonospora aurantiaca ATCC 27029
GCACAAGCAGGTCTACGACCTCACCACCGGGCGGTGCCTGGACCTACCGGGCGTGACGCTGCGCCGGCATCCGGTGCGCTGCCGGGACGGCCTGGTCGAGGTGCGGTTACGGCAGGAGGAATGATGCGGGACGAGCTGGCCGGCTTCACCATCGGGGTCACCGCCGACCGGCGGCGCGACGAACTGGCCGCGCTGCTCCAGCGGCGCGGTGCGCGGGTGGTGCTCGCCCCGGCGCTGCGGATCGTCCCGCTGGCCGACGACACCGACCTGCGTGAGGCCACCCGGGCCTGCCTGGAACACCCGCCGGACGTGCTGATGGCCAACACCGGCATCGGCATGCGGGGCTGGCTGGAGGCGGCCGAGGGCTGGGGGCTGGCCGAGCCGCTGCGCACCACGCTCGCCCGCGCGTACGTGGTGTCCCGCGGTCCGAAGGCGACCGGCGCGATCCGCGCCGCCGGGCTGCGCGAGCACTGGTCCCCGGATTCGGAGAGCTGCGACGAGGTGGTCGAGCACCTGGTCCGGCGCGGGGTGGCCGGCCAGGTCGTGGCGATGCAACTGCACGGCGAGCGGCAGCCCGAGTGCGCCGACGCGCTGGTGGCGGCCGGCGCCACGGTGATCGAGGTGCCGGTGTACCGGTGGGCGCCGCCGGCCGACCCGGCGCCGCTGCACCGGCTCATCGACCTGGTGGCCGGGCGTCTCGTCGACGCGGTCACGTTCACCTCGGCCCCGGCGGCCGAGGCGCTGCTGCGCGCGGCCGGGGACCGTACCGAGACGGTGCTGGAGGCGCTGCGCGGCGACGTGCTGGCCGGGTGCGTCGGCACCGTCACCGCCGAGCCGCTGGTGCGGCGCGGGGTGCCGGTGAGCGCGCCGAGCCGGGCCCGGCTTGGCGCCCTGGTCCGCACCATCGTCGAGGAGCTGCCCCGGCGCACGGTCTCGGTGAAGGCGGCCGGGCACGTGCTGACGCTGCGCGGGCACGCCGCGGTGGTCGACGGGGAGCTGCGCCAGCTGGCGCCGGCGCCGATGGCGGTGCTGCGGGCGCTCGCCGCGTCGCCGGGGAAGGTGCTCTCCCGCACCGCGCTGCTGCGGACGCTGCCACGCGGCGCCGACGAGCACGCGGTGGAGATGGCGGTCGCCCGCCTGCGGGCGGGGCTGACGGCGCCCCGCGTGGTGCAGACGGTGGTCAAGCGGGGGTACCGCCTGCGGGTCGACTGACCCGCAGGCGGTCAGCCCACCGAGGCCGGGTAGCCGTGCTCGGCCTGGAGGCGGAGCATCGCGTGCTCGACCACCGTGACCAGCACCTGCTTGACCGAGTCCCGCTGGCGGGCGTCGCACAGGACCATCGGCACGTCCGGGGAGATGGCGAGCGCCTCCCGGACCTCCTCCAGCTCGTAGTGCGGCGCGTCGCCGAAGCGGTTCAACGCCACGACGTACGGCAGCTTGCGGTTCTCGAAGTAGTCCAGCGGCGCGAACGCGTCGGTGATCCGGCGGGTGTCCACCAGCACCGCCGCGCCCACCGCGCCCCGGATGATCTCGTCCCACATGAACCAGAAGCGGGTCTGGCCCGGCGTGCCGAACAGGTAGAGGATCAGGTCCTCGGCCATGGTGATACGGCCGAAGTCCATGGCGACCGTGGTGGTCTCCTTGCCCGGCACCTTCGACGCGTCGTCGATGCCCACGCCGGCCGCTGTCATCAGCGCCTCGGTGGTCAGCGGCTGGATCTCGGAGATCGCTCCGACAAGTGTCGTCTTGCCCACGCCGAAGCCACCCGCGATCACGATCTTCGCGGAGATGATCTCCCGGCCGCGGTTCACCCCGTCGGGGTCATAGTTCGCGAAGTCCACTTAGCACCCTTCCAAGCAGGTTCATCCGCGCCGCGAAACCCGTCGCGGGAGCGGCAGTGTGTAGCGTCAGCAGGCCCTCGGCCACCATGTCGGCGACCAGCACCCGGGTGACGCCCAGCGGCATCCGGGTGTAAGCGGCGATTTCCGCAAGCGACTGCGCCCGGCCCTCACAGACCGAGGAGATGCGGTACTTGTCGTGCCCGGCGAAGCGCGCCTCGGCCGACTGCGTCGGCGTGCTCGACAGCACCGCTTCGAGCGCGATGTTCTGCAACGGCTCGGTGCGGCCCCGGGTGACCGCGTACGGCCGCACCAGCGCGCCACGTGGATCACGTCGCGGGTCCATCTCGCGATCACCTCCCCTCGTTCGGAGCCGCACCGGCTCCGGTCGTCAGCTCCCCGGTCCGATCAGGACCGGACCGCGTCTCTCGGCAGCGGGACCAGTGCCTGGCCGACCCGCTCGACCAGCAGCGCCATCTCGTAACCCACCTGGCCGACGTCGCAGCTGCGCGCCGCGAGGACGGCCATCGACGAGCCGTCGCTGATGGACATCAGGAACAGGTAGCCGCTGTCCATCTCGATGACGGTCTGCAACACCCCGCCGGCGCTGAACATCCGCGCCGCGCCCTCGGTCAGGCTCACCACGCCGGAGGTGATCGCGGCGAGCTGGTCGGCCCGGTCACCGGGCAGGTCCCGGGAGGAGGCGAGCAGCAGCCCGTCCGCGGACACCGCCACCACGTGCGCGATACCCGCAACGCTGTCGGCGAAGTTGGTGAGAAGCCACCCCATGTCCTGCATGGCCGCCGGCCTGTTCATCGGTTCGTCTCCTTGGTCGAGGTGCTGTTCAGGTCGGCGCCGGCCGTACGGCCCCGCTGGACGCCACGGTGGTAGGCGGAGAGCAGACCGCGTACCTCGTCCGGCGTGCGCCGGCTGCGGTCCCGGCCGCTCTTCGGCTCTATCCCGCCGGGCACGAGCTGGGCCTGCGGCACCCGCTTGGGCAGCCCGGAGCGGGTGGTGCCGCCGGTGGTGGGCTCCGCGGCACGGCTGGCCCGGGACCAGCCCTCGTCGGCCGCCGTACGCCAGGCCTCCGGGTCGATCGGCGGCGCGGGCGCGGGCGCGGCGGCGGGTGGCGCCGGGGGCGGCGTCGCGGCCGCCGGCGGCGTGGACGGCACCTCCGGCGGGCTGTACGCGGACGGCGCGGTCGACGTGGTCAGCCCCGACGCCTGGGCCCCCGGGGTACGGGTGGGCAGCTTCGGACGCGCCGGCGCCGCTGGGGGCGCCACCGCCGGCTGTGCCGGCGCGGGCGGCTCGTCGAACGTGGGACGGGTGAAGATGGTGGTCTCGTCCTCTCCGTGCGAACGGAACCAGACCGCCTCCATCTCACGGAATATCGGCGCCTCGGCCCGCTGCTCGGGCCGGGCCACCACCGGCGTCGCCGGGGTGCTCTCCACCGCCGGCGCCGCCGCGAGCGGCTGGTAGGCCGGAGGCGCGGCCTGGGTCGCGGGTTGCGCGGTCTCGACACCCGGCGTCCGCTTGGGCAGGGGGTCGAGCGCGGGGTACGCCACCGTCGGTCCCCCGGCCGACCAGCCTGCTCCGGAGACCGGAGCCGGCGCGGTAGCGGGCGCCGCCGCCACCGGAGCGGGTGCCGCCACGGTGGGCAGCGCACCGGTCGCCCCACCCAGCTGTACGACGGGCGTGGTGTCGCGCGTCTCGCCGGGCGTCTGCCACCGCGACGGCGGAGCGGTGGTCGCCCCGCGCCACTGGTCGGCGAGCGTCGCCGTGGCCGCGCCCCGCCCGGCGCCGGCCAGCGCGTCGGCGGCGCCGACCTGGCTGAGCGGCGACTGTTCGACGGCGAGCGGCTGACGCGGCCGGGTCAGCGGGGCCTGGCCCCGGTTGGCCGGCAGCACCACTGTCGAGTTCGGCAGCGTGACCTGGGCGACTGTGCCGCCCTCGACGTTGCGACGCAGCTCGACGCGGATCCCGTAGCGGGAGGCGAGCCGGCTCACCACGGCCAGACCCATCAGCCGGAACGCGGCCACGTCGACGGTCGGCGGCGCGGCCAGCCGCCGGTTGAGCGAGTCGAGCTGGTCGTCGCTGAGGCCCAGACCGCGGTCCTCGATCTGGATCAGCACGTAGTCGCGGATCCGGCGGCCGTCGGCCACCACTGTGGTGTTCGGCGGTGAGAACCGGGTGGCGTTGTCGAGCAGCTCGGCGACCAGCCGGACGACGTCGTTGACGGCGTGCGCGGCCACCGAGATGTCGGTGTCGACGGTGCCGAACTCGATCCGGTTGTAGAGCTCGACCTCGGACTGCGCGGCGCGCAGCACGTCGGCCAGGAGCGCGTCGTCGCGACGCGGTACGGCCGAGTCGGCGCCGGCGAGCACCAGCAGGTTCTCGTCGTTGCGGCGCATCCGGGTGGCCAGGTGGTCCAGCTCGAACAGCTGCGCCAGCCGCTTCGGGTCCTCCTCGGAACGCTCGATCGCGTCCAGCTCACCGATCATCCGGTCGACCAGGCTCTGCGAGCGGCGGGCCAGGTTGAGGAACATCGCCGAGACGCTCGTCCGCAGCGCGGCCTGCTCGGCCGCGACCCGGACCGCCTCCCGGTGGACCACGTTGAAGGCCACAGCCACCTGACCGACCTCGTCGCGGTTGCTCAGCTTGATCGGATCCCGTACCTGCTGGACGATCTCGTCCACACCGCCGTCACCGATGGCGTTGACGTTCTGGAGCCGGCTCACCGCGTCCGGCAGGTCGTGGTTGGCCACGGCGAGCGCGCCCTCGCGCAGCCGGCGCAGCGAGTCGTTGAGCGAGCGGGCGAGCACCACGGCGAGCGTCACCGCGACCGCGAGCGTGAGCAGCACGAGCAGGCTCTCCACGATCGCCTGCCGGATCACGTCGGCGCGTGCCTCGTCGGCGTCGGCCAGCATGTCGTCCAGGAGCTGGATCTCGGCCCACCGCATCAGGTCGTCGACCGCGCCGATGGCGGCTGATGCCTCGTCGCGGGTGACCAGCGCCTGACGCCCGATGGACCGGGAGATGTCGCCCGCGACCCGGTCGGCGAGCTGGACGGCGTCACCGGAGACGGTGCGGTCCACCAGGGCCCGCTGGCTCGGCGTCGCGGACCGGGAGAAGGTGAGCAGCGCCTCCTGCTGACCCGTCAGCGTGGCCACGAAGGACGAGAACTGCTCCTCGTCGATCCTTCCGCCGTCGAGGGCGGTGAAGGCCACCGCCTGCTCCTCGGCCACCTCGGCCTTGGCGTGGGCGAACGCGGCCACCGCGCGGCGGGCGTCGGCCAGGCTGTCCGCGCCCGGCTGCTGGGCCAGGGCGTCGCTGTACGCGACCAGGTCGTCCAGCACGATGCCGTAGCGCAGGCTCGCCTCGGCCACCGGCATCTGCAGCCGGTCCAGCACCTCCTGGCGGGTGCCGTTCAACGTGGACAGGTGGGCGTCGATCACCTTGAGCTGGTTGCTGATCGCGCCCGTCACGTCGCCGAGCTTGCCCCGCTCGTCCTGGTACGCCGCGATGCGCTCGTCGGTCTGGCGCACCCGCAGGTTGTACGCGTCCGGCTTCTGGTTCGGGTCGGCCAGGAAGACCGCCGCCGCCATGCGCTCCTTGTGCAGGTCCTGGGTGAGCGCCGCGATGTCGACCGACACCGCGCTCAGCGACCGGACCTGGTCCGCCTCGTACGCGCCCTGGCCCACCGAGATGAGTCGGATAGTTGCCAGCGCGATGACAGCTGCGACCGGAACGACCAGGATGAGGGCGAGCTTGGAGCGGATCCGCGCGTCGCGCAGCCTGGGCAGGAGCCGGCGCCGATTCCGCTGTTCGGCGTTGGGGCTCCCGGGCAGGGTCGTAGGTCCGGTGCTCACGACATCGCCTCCGTCGTTTCTTCCACGCGTGACCCGCTGACCCGTGCCTGGTGCAGCGGCCAGCGCCACGCGCGGCACGGCCGCGATTTCATCAGACGAGATCCTGTTTGGGAAGCCGCGGTGAGGCAGGAAACGGTCGCGGTCGACGCAACCCGTGATCCGATCACCTAATACCTTCTTTTCTCCGACCCCCTGATCAGGGGATGTCACTCCAGAGTGGTCACACGCATCTGTGCAGTAATTGTCAGTTAATGTTCCGTGTCCCCAGCATGTGGGATGGCTGTCCCGAAACAGCACTCGACGGCCCGGCTTGACCACAGGCCCCGGCATTGGCAAGGTTTTGCAGGCTTCGCGCACACCGTACGGCAAACCAATCCCGTTCCTCCACTGAGGACGGACGAGCGGCGGTGATCGGGCGTCGGCCCGCGCCGCACCTGGAGGACTGAGTTGAGCCCCATCCGCTCCGCGCGCATCGCGGCGCTCGCATCGGCCGTGCTGGCCACCACGCTCACCGGCTGCGGGATCGGCGGGGAACCGCAGGACACCAGCCCGATCGTGATCGCCGCCGACCTGGAACTCTCCGGCGCCTCGGCGCCGGTCGGCAAGGTCTACCAACGGGCTCTGGAACTGAAGGTCGAGCAGTTGAACGCCTCGGGCGCACTGGGCGGCCGGAAGATCGATCTGCGGGTCAAGGACAACCGCTCGGACGCCGCGGAATCCTTGCGGAACATCAATGATTTCAGCGGTGACTCACGGGTGAGCGCCGTCATCATGGGCGGTTGCAACGAATGCGCCGTCGGCGCGGCCCGCACGATCGGTGAGAAGCGCATTCCGACGATCGCACTCGCGTCGTCGAGCGCGGTCACCGAGCCGGTGGCCGAGCGCCGATATGTCTTCAAGCTCGCCCCGAACGCCACCGACAGCGCCGCCGCGCTCGCCGCGGAACTGGACCGGCGCGGCGTCCGCAAGGTGGCCTTGCTGCACAGCGCCGAGGGTTACGGCCAGGAAGGGCTCACCGCCCTGCGCCGCGAACTGAGCAAGACCACGGTCAAGCTGGTCGGCAACGAGTCGGTGCGCGCCACCGACACCGAGGTCGGCACGCAGATCAACGAGCTGATCGCCCGCAAGCCGCAGGCCCTGGTCCTGTGGACCACGCCGGAGCAGGCGACGCTCGCCGCCACCACCGCCCGGCAGAGCAAGTTCCGCGGCTCGCTGTTCTTCGACGCCACGGCCGCCGGCGACCTCTTCCTCGGCCCGTCGGCCCGCTCCACCGAGGAGGCCACGCTGATCTTCACCCAGACCATGGTGATCGACGACGTGATCGCCACCACCCCGGCGAAGGCCGCGCGCCGGCAGTGGTTCCAGGACTACACCGCCCGGTTCGGCGGCTACAACGGCTTCTCCTCGTTCGCGGCGGACGCGGTCCAGCTGATCGCCGACGCCGAGCAGCGGGCCGGCGGCGAGCCGGGCGAGGTCGACCGGGACGCGCTGCGTGACGTGCTGGAGACCTCGCAGCTCGACGGGCTGTCCGGGCCGATCCGGATGACGCCGGACAACCACTCCGGGTTGATGCCGCAGGCGTTGACGACGCTCGTGGCTCGTGGTGGTCGTTGGCGGCTCGCTGGTTAGTCACTGTTGGGGGCGTGGCCCCACCGCAACCGGCTCCGGGCGGTCAGGCTTGATCCCTGCGCCGGTTGCGGTGGGGCCACGCCTGTCGTGGTCGGCCGCCATCCGTGGGTTGAGGTTTTCTTTCTGGATTCTCGGTCGACGTCGGGTTCTCGGGTCAGTGGCTAGCGGGCTGAGGTGGTGGCCCGCACCCAGGGCAGGGCCAGCCGCTCGACCAGGCTCAGGACGGCGTAGAGCACGATGCTCATCAGCGCCACCAGCACGATCGCAGCCCAGGCGGTCGCGGTGTCACCGACGCCGTTGTACTGGAGGATCTGGTAACCCAGACCCGGACGGTCGGAGTAGAACTCCCCGATCACCGCGCCGATCGCGGCCAGCGGCATGGCCACCTTGAGCCCCACGAAGATCTGCGGCAGCGCCGCCGGGAAGCGCACCTTGCGGAACGACTGCCACCACGAGGCGTTGAGCGACCGGCCCAGCTCCGCCAGGTCCGCCGGGGTGGTGGTCAGACCGGTGGCGGTGGAGAGCACGATCGGGAAGAAGCAGAGCAGGAACACCATGGTCAGGATGGGTTTCTGCCCCCAGCCCACCGCGACCACGAGCAGCGGCCCGAACGCGATCTTCGGGACCGCGTTCACCGCCACCAGCAGCGGCGCGAACATCCGCTCCACCCGGCGGGAGGCGGCCAGCGCCATCCCGATCAGCACCCCGGCCGCCGACGAGAGCAGGAAGCCGAACACTGTCATCCAGGTGGTGATGCCCAGCGCGGGCAGCAGCACCTCGGTGGTGCCGGCGAGGGACTTCCCCACCGCCTGCGGCGGGGGCAGCGCGGCCGGGTGCACCAGGCTCAGGCCCGAGGTGACCAGCCACCAGGCCGCCACCGCGATCACCAGTCCCAGCGCCGGCAATCCGACCGCCGCCGGGCGTACGGCCATCCCGCGCCGGACCGCCGGGCGCGGCGGCGCCTCCGGCCGGGCCTCGGTCGACTGTGTCAACGTGTCCTCCTCTCTGCGCCGGTCGGTGTGACCGGCACGGGAAGGGGGTGCGCCCCACCGGGGTGTCCGGCGGGTCGCACCCCCGTTGGCCCGAGCGGACCGGTCAGGCCTTCGGCGCGAGGTTGAAGTCGATGATCTGGTCGGGGGTCAGGTTCTGCTTCAGCGCACCGGCGCCCTGGAGCAGCGCGATGCTCTTGGCGACCCGGCCGCTGTCCAGCGTGCCGATCGCGGTGCCGGAGTTGCTCGACCGGACGTACGCGGCCATCAGCTGAAGCTCGGCGGACGCCGCAGCCGGGACGGCGGCCGGCACGTTCTTCTTCAGGATCTCGCCCGCCTCGTCCGGGTTGGCCAGCGAGTACTCCAGGCCCTTGAGCAGCGCGGCGGTGAACTTCTTCACCATCTCCGGCTTCTCCTTGGCGATCTTCGACGAGGTGATCAGCGCGTTGCCGTAGAGGTCCTGCATCACGTTGCTGTACGGCAGGACGACCGGCTTCTTCTTGGTCACCGTCTCCACCGTCGGCTGGCCGACGACGAACTGGCCGATGCCGTCGACCGAGCCCGAGCCGAGCATGCCGATCAGGCCCTGCGCCTCACCGTTGACCCAGGTCACCTTGCTGCCGTCGATGCCGGCGAGCCGGGCGTACGTCGGGAAGAGGTTGCGCACGACGGACGTCGGGGTGTCCGCGAGCTTCTTGCCTTCGAGGTCCTTCGGCGTGGCGATGTTCTTGCCCTCGACCGTGACGATGGCGGCCATGGTGCGCTGCTGGATCGCGGCCACCGCCACGAAGTCCTTCGCCTGGCCGTTGCCGAGCTGAAGGATGCCACCGGTCAGGTCGATCGGGCCGAAGTCGGCCTGGCCGCCGGTGATGGTCTGGATCACGGAGCCGGTGCCCTGACCGGGCTTGATGTCGACGTCGAAACCGGCCTCCTTGAAGAAGCCCTTGTCCTTCGCCACCCAGGCGTAGGAGTCACGCCCGAAGTTGCCGAACGAGGTGAGGTACGTCACCTTCTCCAGCGCCGCGCCGTTGCCGCCGCCGCTCTCGGACTTCTCCGAGTCGCTGCTGCAGCCGCCCACCAGGGCGAGGGCGGTGGCCATAGCCGCGGCGGCGACCGTACGGGTCAGCCTTCTCATCAGTGCACCATGTCCTTTCCGACCAGGACTTCTTCGCCGGTCGGGTCGTGGGTCCGACGGGGTCGGCAGGTGGGTTCGGCCGACTGGACCGTCGTGAGGGGACTCTTCGCGCGCAACAGCGTACGAGAAGCCAGATGACCTGCCGCCGCCGTCCCGGTTGCGGAACGGAAACGAAGTTGCGTGACGGAAAGCGGACTGACGTCCACCCCGGACGGTGCTATAGGCACGGTCCGCTACGCTAGCCCGGCTCGCGTTCGGACGACGTGGAAGGGAGCCGGCGGAAGATGATCCGACTGTCCGGGGTGTCCCGCACCTTCGACGGCCGTTCGGGGCGGGTGGAGGCGTTGCGCGGCATCGACCTCGACGTCGCCGAAGGCGAGTTCGTCGCCGTCCTCGGCCGCTCCGGCTGCGGCAAGTCCACGCTGCTGCGCATGATCGCCGGCCTGCTGCCGGTCACCGGTGGTGAGATCACCGTGGGCGGTACGCCGATCACGAAGCCTCGCCGCGACGTGGCGATGCTGTTCCAGCGTCCGGCGCTGCTGCCCTGGCGCTCGGTGCTGGACAACGTGCTGCTGCCGGTGGAGATCTTCGGCTGGCGCCGCGCCGAGCACCGCGACCGGGCCCGCCAGTTGCTGGAGATGGCCGGGCTGGGCGGCTTCGAGAAGCGCCTCCCGCACGAGCTGTCCGGCGGCATGCAGCAGCGCGTGTCGCTGTGCCGGTCGCTGATCGGCTCGCCCCGGGTGATGCTCATGGACGAGCCGTTCTCCGCGCTCGACGCGCTCACCCGCGAGGAACTCTCCGGCGAACTCCAGCGGGTGCACATGGAGACGAAGGCGACGATCGTCTTCGTCACCCACTCGATCGACGAGGCGGTGCTGCTCGCCGACCGGGTCGTCGTGCTCAGCCCGCGCCCCGGCCGCATCCGCGAGGTGGTCGAGGTGAACGTCCCCCGGCCGCGCACGCTGGGCCGCCACGAGCACCTGGAAGACGTCGCGCGGATCAGCGCCGAGCTGCACGAACTGCTGATGGAGCGGGACGCCCCCGGCGTACCCGTGGGAGGCCGGTGACCATGCGGGTCTCGGTGTTCACCGAACCCCACCGCGGTGCGGACTACGACGACCAGCTCCGGTTCGCCCGGCTGGTCGAGGAGACCGGCTTCGAGGGCTTCTTCCGGGCCGACCACTACCGGGCCATGGGGGACGAGCCGGCGCTGCCCGGCCCCACCGACGCCTGGCTGACGCTCGCCGCGCTGGCCCGGGAGACCTCCCGGATCCGGCTCGGCACGCTCGTCACGTCCGCCACGTTCCGGCTTCCCGGGCCGCTCGCCGTCATGGTCGCCCAGGTCGACCGGATGAGCGGCGGCCGGGTCGAGCTGGGCATCGGCGCCGGATGGTACGAGCGCGAGCACACCGCGTACGGCATCCCGTTCCCGCCGGTCAGCGAGCGCTTCGACCGGCTCGCCGAGCAGTTGGAGATCGTCACCGGGCTGTGGCGCACCCCGTCCGACGAGACGTACAGCTTCACCGGTGAGCACTACCGGCTGGTCGACGCGCCCGCGCTGCCCAAGCCGGTGCAGCAGCCCGGCCCGCCGGTGATCGTCGGCGGCCGGGGACCGAAGCGCACCCCCGAGCTGGCCGCCCGCTACGCCGACGAGTTCAACATGCCGTTCAAGAGCGTGGCCGAGACCGCCGCCGCGTACGAGCGGGTGCGGGAGGCGTGCGACCGCGCCGGGCGGGACGCCTCCGGCCGCGCGCCCCTGACGCTCTCCGCCGGCATCGTGGTGGCGATCGGACGCACCGACGCCGAGGCGCAGCGCCGGGCCGCGCCGCTGCACGTCACGAGCGCGCTGCCGCCGGAGGACCCGGTGGTCGGCTCCCCCGCCCAGCTGGTCGACCGGATCGGCGAGTTCGCCGCGATCGGGGCCACCCGGGTGCACCTGCGCCTGATCGACTTCGACGACCTCGACCACGTGGAGCTCATCGCCGCCGAGGTGCTCCCCCGACTGGACGGACCACGATGACCGAACTCTCCGCCGACCTCGAACTCGGCCCGGTGGGCCAGGAGATCGTGTACGAGAACGACCGCGTACGCGTCTGGCACATCCGGCTGGAGCCGGGTGAGCGGCAGCCGCTGCACCGCCACGACCACCCGTACCTGGTGGTGGCGATCCAGGGCGCCAAGAACGTGGTGCAGACGATCGACGGCACCACCATCGACGCCGACGAGCCGACCGGCGGCGTGGTCTACCGCGACCCGGGCGCGGTGCACATGCTGACGAACGTCGGCGACACCACCTACCTCGCGCGCCTGGTCGAGCTGAAGTAGCCACACCGGCAGGTTCGCCGCGCCGCGCGGCGGCAAGGTGGCGATCGGGGGCACCGGGCCGTAACGTGCCCGACATGGCCTTTCGGACGTGGGGCAGGCTGCTGCTCACGGCGCTCGGGGTGAGCGTGCTGGCCGGGGCCGGCCAGTTGGGGATCGCGTACGGCTTCGGAGTCGTACGCCTCGACGGCGCGTTCGTGGACGTCTCGGTCAACCGGTGGCCCGCCCAGCTCGTCTGGGTGGGCTGGTTCGCCGCTGTCGCCACGGTCGCCGGAGCCGTCCTCACCGAGCGCTTCGCCCGTCGCGACGACAGTCCCGGCGGCACCACCGAACTGCTCTCCATCGCCGGCGTCAGCGCGCTGGGCGCGACGGTGGTCGCCCCACTGTGCATGCAACCGGCCCGCGCGGCCGAGCTGGGCGGATCCGTCGACCCGGTCTGGGCCGCAGGCATCTGCGCCGCCCTCGGCGCGGTGGTCGGAGCGGGCGCCGCGATCGCCGTCCTGCTCAAGCCGCCGTTCGGCTGGGGCGTGGCGGTCACCGCCGGGATCGTCTGGCTGATGGCGCTGCTCTCCGTCGCGCCCACGATCGTGTCCAGCCGGCCGCTGGCCACGGTACGGCTCGGCGTCCTCGAACCCTCCTGGCTGGATCCGGAGGCGGCGCAACGCCTGTCCATGCTGCTGCTGCCGGTGCTCACGCTGCTGGCCGGCGGGGCGGTCGGCGTGCTCGCCCGCCGGGCCGGATGGCCGCCGCTGGTGGGCGGCGCGGCCGGGGCGGCCGGCCCGGTGCTCGTCGCGTTCGCCTACCTGACCGCCGGTCCCGGCTCGGCGACCGACCGCTACCAGGTCGCGCCCTACTACGGCGCGCTGATCGCCGTGATCGCCGGTGCGCTCGGCTCGACCGCCACCACAGTGCTGCCCCGGCCGGTCACCGCCACCGGTGACCCCGACGCCGTCGAGGCCACCGACATCCTCGCGCCGCTGCCGCACTCGTCCACTCCGGGCGTCCCGGCCGCCCCGCCCGCGCCTCCGGTGACGAGCGGCGCCGCCGCGCCGGCGCACTGGAACTGGCCGGAGCCCGGCGGCTCGGCCACGGCGACGTCCCCGGCCGGTACCGATCTTCCCGCCGCCGGCCGGCCGGCCCTCGCGGATCTGCCCGCCGTCGATCAGCCGGCCGTTGCGGAACGGCCGGCGGGTGAGCGCCCGGCCGTCGCCGACACGGGCCACGGCCAGCCCATGCCGGGTCTGCTGCCCCCGGGGCGCCGGACCTCGGCCATCGACGTCCTCGCCGCGGGCCGCCCCGACCCGGTCCCGGTCCCGGGTCCAGGTACGGACATGGGCACGGGTCCGGGCACGGACATGGGCACCGCCCACGCGGGCGGCACCGGCGAGGCGGTCACCACGGACCGCGCAGGCACCGCCGACCGGGCCGTTGCCGGTGCCGAACCTGCCGATGCAACGTCCGGGCAGGCGACCGGCGTCCCGGACAGCGAGGCCGCCTCGGGCACCGGCTCGGCAGCCGGCACGGACGATGCCGCACCGGAACCGCCCCAGGAAGCGGCGGCGACCGCGCCACGGGTGACCCGGCCGCGCCGTACCCGCGCCAGCCGGTCCAGCGGCACCACCGACGGATCGACGGCACCCGCCGACGCCACAGCACCCCGCCCAGCGGATGCCGCCTCCCCGAGCGCCGCTGCGGGCACCACCTCGGAAGCCACGTCACCGGCCACCGGCGGCACCGCCGAGGGCCACGTTCCCGGCCCGCGTACTGACAGTGGCCCACTCGCCGGACCGGTCACGGCCGACGCGGACAGCGACACCCCCGCCGCGCCACCGGCCGAGGCCACCGGAGACACCGGCGCCACAGGCCGCTCCACCCGCTCCCGGCGCCCCCGCGCCCCGAAGGCCGGACCGCGTGCCACCGGCCCGGCCTCCCCCGGCTCCGGCCCGGCCGACGTCGCGCCGACGACGCCGATCGAGCAGGCCGACGCCAGGTCGACGATGCCGAGCAGCCCGGCCGACGCCCCGCTGACGACGTCGAGCAGCCCGGCTCCCCGCACCGATGCCCCCACGGCGGATGTCGCACCGACCGGGCGTCCCGGACGCAATTTCTTCTTCGACGACCCGGCGCCGACCCCGTCGTCCCGGCCCCGGTTCCCGATGTTCGAGGACGTCACCGGAGCGCCCGGCGAGGTACGCCCGGCCTGGCCGATCACCCCGGCGGCCCGCCCGCACCGCGCCACCACCGAACCGGACGCACCGGCCCGGGACGACGCGGAGGCGTCCGCCCCGGCCGAGCCGGCGCCGCGCCCCCGCCACCGTGGCCTGCCCGAGCCGGGTGCGAGCACCGGATGGGACGCGCTCGCCACGAACGCCCGCCCGGCGGGGCCGCTCGCCCGGCCGGAGGCGGGGAGACCTGTCGCCCGGCCCGAGGCGGCGACCGCCGCACCGGGCGAGGCGGGTGCCGCGCTGCCCGAGGCCGCCGCCGCGGAGACGGAGGCGGACTCCCGGCGCGGGCGGCACGCCGAACCGGACGACGCCGACGCGTCCGGCGGGAAGCCGAAGACCCGGCGCGGCCTGTTCCGGCGCAACCGGGCCAAGGGCGACCCGGAGCCGGCCGACCGTACGGCCGAGCCGGGTGCCGAGGCCGACGACGAGTACGTGGACTGGGTCGCCGGTCTCGCCTCGGACGACAACGCCGACGACGCCCGCTCGCTGCGTACCGGGCGGCACCACCGCGAGTGAACGGCGGCCCGGGGCGGGCCGGAAGCGACCCGCCCCCGGCCTCGCTCACGCCAGCGGCAGGTAGACCCGTGACCCGGAGGCGACGAACTCCTCCGACTTGCCGCGCATGCCCCGCGCCGCGTAGTCCTTCAACTCCTGCGTGATCTTCATGGAGCAGAACTTCGGCCCGCACATCGAGCAGAAGTGCGCCGTCTTGGCGGGCTCGGCGGGCAGCGTCGCGTCGTGGTACGCCCGCGCGGTCTCCGGGTCCAGCGCCAGGTTGAACTGGTCCTCCCAGCGGAACTCGAACCGGGCCTTGGACAGCGCGTCGTCCCACGCCTGCGCGCCGGGGTGCCCCTTGGCCAGGTCGGCCGCGTGCGCGGCGATCTTGTACGCGATCACGCCCGCCTTCACGTCGTCGCGGTCGGGCAGCCCGAGGTGCTCCTTCGGGGTGACGTAGCAGAGCATCGCGGTGCCGAACATGCCGATCATCGCCGCGCCGATCGCGGAGGTGATGTGGTCGTACGCGGGCGCGACGTCGGTGGTCAGCGGGCCGAGCGTGTAGAACGGCGCCTCGTGGCACCACTCCTGCTGGAGGTCCACGTTCTCCTTGATCTTGTGCATCGGCACATGCCCGGGGCCTTCGATCATCACCTGGACGTCGTACTCCCAGGCGACCTTCGTCAGCTCACCGAGCGTGCGCAGCTCGGCGAACTGCGCCTCGTCGTTGGCGTCCGCGATGGAACCGGGGCGCAGGCCGTCACCGAGGGAGAACGTGACGTCGTACTTCGCGAGCAGCGAACACAGCTCCCGGAAGTTCGTGTAGAGGAAGTTCTCCTCGTGGTGCGCCAGGCACCAGGCCGCCATGATCGAGCCGCCCCGCGACACGATGCCGGTGACCCGGTCCACCGCCAGCGGCACGTACGGCAGCAGTACCCCGGCGTGCACGGTCATGTAGTCGACGCCCTGCTCCGCCTGCTCGATGACGGTCTCGCGGAACACCTCCCAGCTGAGCTTCACCGGGTCGCCGCCGACCTTCTCCAGCGCCTGGTAGATCGGCACCGTGCCGATCGGCACCGGCGCGTTCCGCACGATCGCCTCGCGGGTCTCGTGGATGCGCTTGCCGGTGGACAGGTCCATCACGGTGTCCGCGCCCCACCGGGTGGCCCAGGTCAGCTTCTCCACCTCCTCGGCCACCGACGAGGTGACAGCCGAGGTGCCGATGTTGGCGTTGACCTTCACCAGGAACGCCTTGCCGATGATGGCCGGCTCGCACTCGGGGTGGTTGACGTTGAGCGGCAGCACGGCCCGCCCGGCCGCGATCTCGTCCCGGACGAACTCCGGCGCCACCGACTCCCGGACCGCCACGAACTCCATCTCCGGAGTGACGATCCCGGCCCGGGCGTACGCGAGCTGCGTCGGCCGCTTCCCCTCCACACCCGCCAGCGGCGTGCCGGCGCCGCGTACCGGGGCCACGTCGCCGCGCTCGGCGATCCACTGACCACGCAGCGCGGGCAGCCCCACCTCCGGGTCGGAGCCGGGACCGGAGGTGTCGTAGAGCCGTACCGGCGGGTTGTCCCCGGTCAGCGTCACCTCGGCGAACGGCACCCGGACGTCCGGGCGTGACCCTTCCACGTACACCTTGCGACGTGCCTGCATGACAGCCTCCCTGTCGCTCATGCGGACCAGCCGAAGTGGTCCAGCGGGCCGCGTCCCGCGCCCAGCTCCCAGGTCCGCGCGCCGGTCAGCGCGCGGGTGACGTACTCCTTGGCGGCCGCCACCGCGACCGGCACCGCGTCGCCCGCGGCGAGCCGGACCGCGACGGCGGCCGAGAACGAACAGCCGGTGCCGTGGTTGTGCCGGGTGTCCACCCGGGGCGCGCGCAGCAGGCGGGTCGTCCCGCCGCCGGCGAGCACGTCCACCGACTCGCCGTCGGCGTCCACGTCGCCGCCGGTCACCACCACGAACGCCGGGCCGCGCGCCGCCAGCGCCTCCGCCGCCGCGACCATCTCCTCGACGGTGCCCACCGGGCCTCCGGTGAGGGCCGCGGCCTCCGCGCAGTTCGGTGTCGCCACCTCCGCGTACGGCAGCAACCGCTCGACCGCCTCCACCACGCCGAGCCGGTGCCCGCTCGTGGCGACCAGCACCGGGTCGACGACCAGGTGTGGCAGCCGCCCGGCCCGGGCCGCCTCGGCCACCGCGTCCGCGACCGCCGGGGTGCCGAGCATGCCGGTCTTCACGGCGCGCACGTCGAAGTCGCCGAGGACGCTGTCCATCTGGTCGCGCACTGTCTGCGGCGGCAGGGGCAGGACGGCGTCCACGCCCCGGGTGCTCTGCGCGGTGACGGCGGTGAGCACTGTGGTGCCGTACGCCCCGAGCGCGGCGAACGTCTTGAGGTCGGCCTGGATGCCCGCTCCTGCTCCGGAGTCGGAGCCGGCGATGCTGAGAACTGTTTTCGGCGTCACTGGTTCTCTTCTCCGGTGGTTGCTGTGACGGCTGCGGCCGACAGTGGTTGCGGTCGGGGCTGCGGCCGACCGTGCCCACTCCGGGCGGTCAGGCTTGATCCCTCCGTGGGCACGGTCGGCCGCAGCCCTGTCGCGTGCGGGCCGTGGTCGGATCGCGCGGGGTGGGTGCGCGCCACACGGGTGGCCGCCTCCTGGAAGGCTCTGCCCAGCGTGGTGGCGGTTTCGGTGGGGTCGTCGGCGCGCATGATGGTGCCCAGGACTGCTACTCCGGTGGCGCCCGCCTCCACGCATGCACTGACCTGAGCTGCCGTTTCGATGCCGCCTAGTGCCAGCACGGGCACCTTGGTCACCGCGATCAGCTCGCGCAGTCCGTCGGGTTGCAGGGGTGGGCCGTAGCCGGGCTTTGTTCTTGTCTCGTAGACCGGGGACAGCGTGGCGTAGTGCTCGGTGGTGAGCCGGGCCAGCTCGGCGGTGTCGTGACAGGACCGGCCGACCAGTCCGACTGCGGGCGGCGGGTACGGGCCGGCGGCGGGCAGGTGCACCGCGTCCCCGTCGAGCGGATCGGGTCCGGCCACGACGAGCGTGCCGCCTGCCTCGGCGAGGATCGCGCGCAGCTCGACGGCGAGCGCGAGGCGTTCGGCGCGGGGCAGGTCCTTCTCCCGCAGCACCACCCAGCGCACTCCCCCGCCGACGGCCCCCGCGACCACGTCGACGAGAGCCCTCTTGGCGACCCGCCGATCGGTGAGCAGCACGACCCCGGTCGGGCCGGTGTAGATCTTGGTACGCGGCCGCCCCTCCACGGGCGCCTCCGTACCAAGATCCGCAACGCGTACGGCGGTCACAGGTCGGGCCGTCCCTCGTCGGGGGTGGACGGCAAGGCGTGGAAGCGGCGGGTGATGCGGCCCGCGCCGTACGCCAGGTGCCCGGCCTCGACCGCGTACCGCATGGCCGTGGCCATCGCCACCGGGTCGGCGGCCCGGGTCACGGCACTGGCCAGCAGCACCGCGTCGCAGCCCAGCTCCATCGCCAGGGCCGCGTCGGAGGCGGTGCCGATGCCCGCGTCGAGCACCACCGGCACGTCCACAGCCGCCCGGATCAGCCGGATGTGGTGCGGGTTGCCGATGCCCAGCCCGGAGCCGATCGGCGACCCGGCCGGCATCACCGCCGCGCAGCCCACGTCGGCCAGCCGCCGGGCCAGCACGGGATCGTCCGAGGTGTACGGCAGCACGGTGAACCCGTCCGCCACCAGTTCCTCGGCGGCGCGCAGCAACTCCACCCCGTCGGGCAGGAGCGTGCGCTCGTCGCCGATCACCTCCAGCTTCACCCAGTCCGTGTCGAACGCCTCCCGGGCCAGGTGCGCCGTCTTCACCGCCTCCACGGCGGTGCGGCAGCCGGCCGTGTTCGGCAGCAGCCGTACGCCGCAGCGCTCCACCAGGTCGAGCAGGCCGCCCGACCTGCCGGGCGTGGTGTCCACCCGGCGCAGCGCCAACGTCACCAGCTCGGTGCCGGAGGCGCGGATCGCCTGCTCCAGCACGTGCAGGTTGGCCGCGCCGCCGGTGCCGAGGATGAGCCGGGAGCCGAACGCGACCCCGCCGATCTCCAGTGTGGACATCCGCTCACCCGCCCTGGGTGGCGCTGAGTACCTCGACCCGGTCGCCGTCGCGCAGCACGCTCGCCGACCAGCCGCCGCGTGGCACCACCTCGCCGTTGACCGCTACGGCGAGCCCGCGCTCCCGGTCGGTGACGGTGCGGACCACCTCGGCGACGGTGACGCCCTCGGGCAGCGTCCGGCCGGTGCCGTTGACGATCAGTTCCACGTGCGCTCCTTCCCGAAGCGGTCCGGGGTGAAGGGGGCGAGCGCGGGATCCGGCTCGCCGGTGACGATCAGCTCGGTGACCAGGTCGGCGGTGACCGGGGTGAGCACGATGCCGTGCCTGTGGTGCCCGGTCGCCGCGAGCACGCCCGACTGCCCGGGGAGCGGCCCGATGATCGGCGCGTTGTCGGGCGTACCGGGGCGCAGCCCGGCAACGGCCTCCACCAGCTCGTACTCGACGAGTTCCGGCACCAGCTCGGCGGCGGCGCGCAGCAGTGTCAGCACGCCACCGGCGGTGACCTCGGTGTCCGCGCGCTCCTCCACAGTCGCCCCGACCACGACCTCACCGCTGTCCCGGGGCACCAGGTAGACCGGCTCGCTGTCCGCGTACCCCCGGATCACGTGCCGGAAGCCCGGCGGACCGCCACCCGGCGCGCGCAGCCGCAGCACCTGGCCCTTGACCGGCCGGACCGGCAGGCCGGTCAGCGCCGCCGCGCCGCAGCCGGCCGCGACCACAGTGACCTGGGCGTCCACCTCGGACAGCGCGCCGACGCGGGCCGGGCGCAGCTCCACGCCGGCGCGCTCCACGGCCGTCCGCAACGCGGCGACCAGCCGTCGCGGATCCACTTGGTGGTCGCCGGGGGCCACCGCGCCGCCACGCACGCGCGGTGCCAGCGCCGGCTCGCGGTCGCGCAGCTCCGAGGGGCGCAGCGGCGTGATCGGCAGTCCCAGACCCCGTTGGTACGACCACAGCCGCCCCGCCTCGGCCAGGTCGTCGGCGGTGAGCCCGACCACGAGCGTGCCCTCGGTGCGGTAGCCGATGTCGACGCCGCTCGCCCCGGCCAGCTCGGCCGCGAAGCCGGGCCAGCGGGCGGCGGACCCGATGAGAAGCGCTGTGAGTTCGTGCTCACCGAAGTACGCCTCCGCGACCGGCGACAGCATCCCGGCGGCCACCGACGAGGCGCCCGACCCGGGCCGGTCGTCGTGCACCACCACGCGCAGTCCGCGCTGCGCGCACCGCCACGCGATCGCGAGTCCCACCGGCCCGGCGCCCACCACCGCCACGTCGGTAAGGAAGGGCCCCTGTTAACGCCTCCGGTAGAGGAAGGGCCCCCTTTTAACACGTCAGCGCCCGCAGCAGCTCGGCGGTGGCGTGCGCGGGATCGGCAGCCAGGCTGAGCGCGCCGACCACCGCCACCCCGTACGCCCCGGCGGCCCGCAGCGCCGGCACGCTCGCGGCGGTCACCCCGCCGATCGCGATCACCGGAACGCTGACCGCCTCGGCGACCGCGCGTATCCCCTCGGGGCCGATCGGGTCCGGCAGGCCGGACTTGGTGGTGGTGACGTGGCACGGGCCCACGCCCAGGTAGCTCGCGCCCGCATCCACGGCCGTACGGGCGCCCACCGGCTCCCGGGCGGTCGCGCCGAGCACCGCGTCCGGGCCGAGCACGCGGCGCGCGGCTGCGACCGGCAGATCGTCCGCGCCGACGTGGCCCCCGGCGGCGTCCACCGCGAGCGCCACGTGCAGCCGGTCGTTGACCAGGCACTGTGCCCCGTACGGCCGGCACGCCTCGGTCACCCGGCACGCCAGCTCGTACGCCTCCCGGTCGGTGGCGTCGTCCTCCACGCGCACCTGCACGACGAGGTCGGCGCCCGCCACGGGCAGGGCGGCACGCAGCACGGCGAGCGGGTCACGCCCCGGCCGGGTGTCGGTGATGAGATGCAGTCGTCCCAGGGACAGCACGGCAACGCTCCTCCCTGCGCCGGCATTACCCGGATCAGGTTCGACGGTCGGGGGCTCCCAGCCCCCCTCTCAGCCCGGTCCGCACCGGGCTCCCGTGGGTCACTTGCGGCCTACCGTACGACGCCTCCCGCCCGTACGGAACCCCGGGTGAGGTTTTTCCCAGGAACCGTTCACATGCCGTACCGGGGCAACAGGTGACCGTCTCGTCACGACACGCTGCCGGGATGTCCGTTCCCGCCCGTGTCCCGCGCCGCCTGGCGATCCTGCCGTTCCGGGGCAGCCGTGCCGTCTCCGAAGGACTGCTCACCTGGACGATGCTGCGCGGGCCGACGTGGATCCGCCTGCTGCCGGACGTGTACGTGCACCGGGACGGACACCGCGCCGACGACCACCGGATGTGGTGCGAGGCGGTGGCGTTGCGCCTGCCGCCGGGTGCCGCACTGGCGGGACGCAGCGCCGCCTGGTTGTTCGGCACGGACGTGCTCAGCCGCGACGCGCCGGTCACCGTGCTGCTGCCGAGCCCGGCCCGCATGCGTCCTCATCCACGGCTGCTGGTGACCCGGTCGCCCCTGCCCGAGTCGGACCGCACCCGGTTCGCGGGGCTGCCGGTCACGACCCCGCTGCGTACCGCGTTCGACCTGGGCCGGCAGGGCTCACTCGCCGAGGCGCTGGTCGCCGTCGACGCGCTGCTGCGTCGCCGGGTCGTGAAGCTGCCCGTCCTGCGGGCCTACGCCGCCGACCGGCCGGGTTGGCCGGGCGCTCCGCTGCTGCGCGAGGTACTGACGATGGCCGAGCCGTTGAGCGAGTCCCCGATGGAGACGCGGCTGCGGCTGCTCCTCCTCGACGCCGGTCTCGGCCCGCTGACCGCCCAGCACGAGGTGCGCGCCGGCGGACGCTTCGTGGCCCGGGTGGACCTGGCCTGGCCGGCTCTCCGCCTCGCGGTCGAGTACGACGGCGACCACCACCGGGAACGGGCTCACTTCCGGCGGGACGTGGCGCGCCTGAACGCGCTCCGCGCGGCCGGGTGGGTCGTGCTCCGGTTCACCGTCGACGACGTGCTACGCCGGCCCGACGCCACTGTCGCCCTGGTGCGCCAGGCCCTGGCAGAACGTCGCGCCGCCGCGGCAAACCACTGATCCGCACCCGCCGCCCGCCGAACCCCGCCGCGCCCCCGCAGCCCGCAGCCCGCAGCCCGCAGCCCGCAGCTACGAGTCTCGCCCCGCCGCGCCACCGGCCCGGCCACCGCCACCCGCCGCCTGGCCGAGCCGGACCGAGGCGGGCCGAGCCGGGCCAAGCCGGGCCGGGCCGGGCCGCCCGAGACACCACGGGCGTCAGGAGGCCGCCCGCAGACACCTATGGCGTTCCACTCGCGACTGAAACTGGCGACAAGTGGAACGCCATGGGTGTCTCGAGGCCCTCTTGACACCCATACCGTTCCACCCATCGTGAGCGCTGCCTCTGAGTGGAACGCCATGGGTGCCTCCGCGCGGCGGGCGGGCCCCGGTGGGCGCACGCCCGCCGCGCGGGGCAAGCCCCGACGCCGCACGCCGACGAGCGGGCGCACCTGCGACGCGCGGGCGGAACGAACACGGGTGGACCAAACGCGCGGGCGGACCCGACGCGCGAGCGGGCCCAACGCGCGGGCGAGTGCGTCGGCACCGGCAGGGACGATCAGAGGATGGCGTCCAAGGCGGTCAGGTCGTCGTCGGACGGCTGCCACGTCCCGGCTTCGGCATTGGCCTTCACCTGGTCGGGAGTGGTCGCGCCGGCGATCACCGACGTCACGGCGGGACGGGCCGCCAGGCCGCCGATCGCCACCTGGAGCATGCTGATTCCGCGCTCGGCCGCGTACGCCTCGATCGCCTCGATGACGTCCCAGCGCGCGGCGGCCAGCCGCTCGGCGTACCGGCCGCCACCGGCCAGGCGGCTGCCCGCCGGGGGCGCCTCGCCGCGCTTGTACTTGCCGGTGAGCAGCCCGTTGGCGAGCGGGAAGAACGGCAGCATGCCGAGGCCGAACCGCTCGCAGGCGGGGATCACCTCGTCCTCCACCCCGCGCTCCACCAGCGAGTAGTGGTTCTGCGCGGAGATGAACCGGGTACGCCCCTGCGACGACGCGGTCCAGTCGGCGTCGGCGATCTGCCACCCGGCGAAGTTGGAGTTGCCGAGGTAGCGCACCTTGCCGGCGGTCACCAGGTCGTCCAGCGCGGCGAGCGTCTCGTCGATCGGGGTGCCCGGGTCGGGCTCGTGCATCTGGTACAGGTCGATGTGGTCGGTGCCGAGCCGGCACAGCGACGCCTCGACCGCGCGGGCGATGTAGCGGCGGGCGCCCCGGGCGCCGTGGTCCGGCCCGTTCGCGCCGTTCATGTCCATGCCGAACTTGGTGGCCACCACCACGTCGTCGCGGCGGCCCTTGAGCGCCTGGCCGAGCAGTTCCTCGGAGGCACCCTGCGGCTCGCCGTAGATGTCGGCGGTGTCGAAGAAGTTGATCCCGGCATCGAGCGCGGCGTCCACCACCGCCCGGGTGCCGTCGAGGTCGAGTTTGCGGCCGAAGTTGTTGCAGCCGATACCGACAACTGACACCACGAGCCCGGAGTCGCCCAGCCGGCGATAGGTCATCTCACTCACGAGATCCACCCTATGCCCGCTGCCCGGGTGTCATCCGGGCAGCGGCAGCACCTGGTCGGCCAGCGTCCGGGCGGCACCGATCGTCGCCGCCAGTTCCTCAGGGGTACGCCCCACCGCGCCCAGCAGCGCCTGCGCCCGCTCGGCGAAGTCCGGCGGCGCACCGGGCAGGCGCCCGGCGGAGACGATCATGCCCTTCTCGTTGACCAGCCACCGCCCGGCCCGGCCGTGCAGCGCGTGGACCAGCACGCCGACCACCCGGAACAGGCAGCCCGCCACGTAGCCGGCGTCACCCCCTGCGGCGCCCTTCGCGGCGCCGTCGAGCAGCAGCCCGGTCTCCCAGCCACCGGCGACCAGCGCGGCGCCGAGCGCGGGCGGGTAGTCGACGGTCTCGGCCCGCAGCGCGGTCAGCTCACCGGTCGGGTCGCCGAGCACCCGCCCGAGCGCCACCTCCCCGGCGTACGCGTGCGAGTAGAAACCGAGCGGATGCCCGGCCTGCGCCTCGACCGTGTAGCGGCCGGCCCGGCAGTCCGCCCAGACCCGGTGCACCCGGTCCAGGTCGCGGTAGATCCAGTCCACCGCCGCCCCGCCGACGCGCAGCCAGCCGCCCCCGTCGACCCACGGTCCCCAGCCACCCGGGGCGGTGAGGTCCACCGGCCCGTCGGCGATCGAGGCGGCCACCGCGCGCAGCCCGGCCAGGTCCGGCGCGCCCCGGTAGTAGAGGCCCACGTCCCAGTCGGAGTCGGGCCGGTGGTCGCCGCGGGCCCGGCTGCCGCCGAGCGCCACCGCGACCACGCCGTCCACCGCGCACAGCCGGTCGGCCAGGTCCCTGTCGATCACCCCACGTCCCAGACCGGCTCCGGCGTCTCCACCACGTCGCCGTCGCCCCGGAACAGCACGAACCGGTCGAAGGTACGGGTGAACCACCTGTCGTGCGTCACCGCGACCACAGTCCCCTCGAACGCGGTCAGCCCGGCCTCCAGCGCCTCGGCCGAGGCCAGGTCGAGGTTGTCGGTGGGCTCGTCGAGCAGCAGCAGCGTCGCCCCGGACAGCTCCAGCAGCAGCACCAGGAACCGCGCCTGCTGCCCGCCGGAGAGCGTGCCGAACCGCTGGTCGCCCTGGCCGGCCAGCTCGTACCGGGACAGCGCCGCCATCGCGGCGTGCCGGTCCATGCCGGCCCGGTGGTCGTCGCCGCGCCACAGCACCTCGACGAGCGTCTTGCCCATCAGCTCCGGCCGGTCGTGGGTCTGCGAGAAGTGCCCGGGCCGGACCCGTGCGCCGAGGCGGACCACGCCGCCGTGGGCGACAGGTGCGAGCGCGGCGGCGCCGTCCACAGGCGTGTTGCCCGGCTCCGGGTCGGTGCCGCCCCGGGCCAGCAGCCGCAGGAAGTGAGACTTGCCGGTGCCGTTCGCGCCCAGCACCGCGACCCGGTCGCCGTACCAGAGTTCCAGGTCGAACGGGTACGTCAGGCCGTCCAGCTCCAACTGCTCGGCGATCACCGCGCGCTTGCCGGTCCGCCCGCCGGTCAGGCGCATCCGGATGTCCTGGTCCTTCGGGGGTACGGGCGGCGGCCCGGCCTCCTCGAACTTGCGCAACCGGGTCTGCGCGGCCTGGTAGCGGGAGGCCATCCCGTCGTTGTACGCGGCCTTCTGCTTGTACATCAGCATCAGCTCGCGCAGCTTCTGGTGCTCCTCGTCCCAGCGCTTGCGCAGCTCGTCGAGGCGGGCGTGCCGGGCCACCCGTGCCTCGTGCCAGCTCGCGAAGCCGCCCGGGTGCACCCAGGCGCTGCCGCCCTCCACCGCGACGACCCGGTCGGCGGTCTGCGCCAGCAGTTCCCGGTCGTGCGAGACGTAGAGCACGGACTTGCCCGACTCGCGCAGGCGCGCCTCCAGCCAGCGTTTGCCGGGTACGTCGAGGAAGTTGTCCGGCTCGTCGAGCAGCAGCACCTCGTCGGGGCCGCGCAGCAGCAGTTCCAGCGCGAAGCGCTTCTGCTGGCCGCCGGACAGCGTGCGGACCGGCCGTTCCCGGGCGCTGTCCCAGGGCAGGTCGAGCACGATGGTGGCGACGGTGTCGAAGAGGACCTCGGCGTCGTACCCGCCGGTCTCGCCCCAGGCGGCGAGCGCCTCAGCGTACGCGAGCTGGGTCTTGGCGGCGGCGGAGCTGTACTTGCCGCGGACCTCGGCCGCCCGCATGGCCGCCTCGGTCTCGGCGAGCCGCCGCCCGGCGTCGCGCAGCGCCGGCGGCGCCAGCGACAGGGCGAGGTCGGCGAGCGTGGACTCGTCGCCGATCATGCCGATGAACTGCCGCATCACGCCCAGCCCACCGGAGCGGGCGACAGCGCCGGTCTTCACCGGCAGGTCACCGGCGACCATCCGCAGCAGCGTGGTCTTGCCGGCGCCGTTCGGGCCGACCAGCGCCACCTTGGCACCCTCACCGACCCGGAACGACACGTCGCTGAACAGCTCACGCCCGTCCGGGAGGATGTGCCCTACTCCTGCCACGTCCACGTATCCCACGCGGGCATCCTGCCCGAGCCGGGTCGGTGGACGACACCGGATTACCGGGTGACCCGCAGCACCCGGTAGCCCTTCTGGCTGGCGTGCCGCTCGACCGACCAGCCCTGCTCGACCAGCCAGCGGTGCAGCGAGTCGCCGCCGAGGTGCCGGGCGACGACCAGCCAGGCCACGCCGTCCGGGGCGAGGCGGGGCAGCCAGCGCAGCAGCAGGCCGTGCAGTTCCGGCTTGCCGATGTGGATCGGCGGGTTGGACCAGATCTGGCTGAAGGTGACGTCGTCCGGCAGTTCGTCCGGCGCGACGGCGCGTACCCGGTCGGCGGCACCGACCCTTGCCGCGTTGGCGGTGGTGAGGGCGCGGGCGCGCTCGTTGACGTCCACGGCCCAGACGGTGGCCTTCGGCGCGACAGTGGCGAGGACGCAGGTGATCGGGCCGAAGCCACAGCCGATGTCGAGCAGCGCACCGGTGACGTCGGCGGATGGCAGGTCGGCCTTGCGCAGCAGCACGGCGGTGCCCGGGTCGAGCCGGTCGGCGGAGAAGACGCCGCCGGCCGAGGCGAGCGTGTAGTCGCGCCCGGCGACTGTGAACTCGACCTCGCGGGGGCGGGCCGGGGTCGAGGGCTCAGCTGTGAAGTAGTGGTCGCCGGTCACGCCCGCATTCTCGCACCGGGCCGCAGGGGTTCCGGCGACGGTGTCACGGGCGGGGTCGCACGCCACTCCGCCAGAATTTCCCGATATTACCCCTGAAAGGGACAATCAGCCCTACTCTATGCCACATGGTGTACCGGTACGAGTCCGATGAGGACGCCTTCCTGGAGTACCCGAAGCCCGGGTCGGCCCCGAACGGGCCCGCAGCCACGCCTCCGCCCGCGGGTCCGTCACGCTCCCGCTTCCCCACGCCGTCGCTGCCCCCGCCGCCGCGCCCGCAAGCGGCGCTGCCGCCGACCGGCGCGGCCGAGCAGGCCGACCCCGGCGGGCAGGCGGTGGCGGACGACGCCCGCGCACCCGTTCCCGCGCCACCGGCCCCGGCGCCGACACCGGGACGGCCTGCCCCACCACGGGAGCCCTCCCCGGTGCCGCAGCCCGCGCCGCCCATGCCGGCACCCGTACCGGCGGCGGCGAACCGGCCGACGGTGCCGATCCCGGCCAGCCCCACGGCCCGCGCCGCCGACGTCTCCGAACTGCCCCGGACCCGGCGCGCCGAACGCCGCGGCGGCGGCCGGTTCTGGCAGACGCTCGTCGGCGGCGCCGCCGTACTGCTCCTGCTCTCGCTCACCGGGCTCGCCGTCGCGGCCCTGCTCGACGAACGCACCACCACGCCGCCGGCGGGCCAGCCGACCCCGCAGCCGACCGAGTCGAGCACACCGTCCGGCGGCACCGACCTGGACTCCCGGGACACCGACCAGGCGTCGCTCACCGCCAAGGAGGTCTTCCCGACCAAGGACCTGGTGGTCACCGACGGGAAACCGGCCTACCGGGTGCTGAAGACCCAGGCCAGCACGAAGTGCCAGGTCGCGGCCACCGGCGAGATCGCCGACCTGCTGGTCCGGCTCGGCTGCAACCAGGTGGTGCGGGGCACGCTCCGCTCCCCCGACGGCGACCACCTGATCACCGCCGGTCTGTTCAACCTCACCGACGTGGCCACCGCCCAGCGGGTACGCGACCGCATCCGGCCGCTGCTCGACGCGCGCCAGGGACGGTTCCGTGGCATGGCGGCGGGCGACGACACCGACGCGGTGGAGAAGGCCGCGGCCCGGGTCGCCTGGCAGGTACGCGGACACTACGTCGCCTTCTGCCTGGTCACCCGCGCCGACGGGGAACGCATCCCGAGCGACGACGCGACCGCCCGCGAGATCATGTACGACCTGGTCGAACTGCACCTCAACCGGGGTGTGCTGGAGCGTCGCGCGGCGGCCGGCACGGCCGGGCAGCCCGACGCCGACTCGGCCGAGGACAGCGCCGGTCAGCGGGGCACGGACTGAGCCTGGCTCAGCCCTCGGCCACCGGCACCCGCAACCGGCGGGTCTCCTCGGCGCGGCGGGCGTACTCGGCCGGGTCGCCCGGGTAGCCCACAGCGACCAGGGCGAGGCCGTGCGCGGGCGCCACAGTCACCTCGCTGGAGCGCTCGCGGCGCGTCAGCAGGCCGGCCGGCCACTGGACCGGCCGCCGCCCGTCGCCCGCCACCAGCATCGCCCCGACCAGGCTGCGCACCATGTTCTGGCAGAACGCGTCGGCCTGCACTGTGGCGACCAGGATCCCGTCCGGGTCGCGCCGCCAGTCCAGCCGGGTCACCTCGCGCAGCGTGGTGGCGTTCTCCTTGCGCCGGCAGTACGCGGCGAAGTCGTGCTCGCCCACCAGCCCGGCGGCGGCGGCGTTCAGGGCCGCCAGGTCCAGCGGCTTCGGCCAGGCCAGGGTGTCCCCGCGGCGCAGCGGCTCGGCGCCCCACGGGGCGTCGGTGACCCGGTACTCGTAGCGCCGGAACGTGGCCGAGAACCGGGCGTCGAAGTCGGCGGGCACCTCGGTCATCGCGCGTACCCGGACGTCCGGGGGCAGGAGCCGGGCCAGCCGGCGCAGCAACCGGCCCTCGTGCTCCCGCCACACGGGAGTCGGCAGGTCGAGGTGGCAGACCTGCCCGGTGGCGTGCACCCCGGCGTCGGTACGCCCGGCCACTGTCAGGCCGGTCGCCGTGCCCGCGCCGAGCACCAGGTCCAGCGTCTGCATGAGCACGCCGGCCACTGTGCGCCGGGCCGGCTGGGGCGCCCAGCCGGAGAAGTCGGTGCCGTCGTACGAGACGTCCAGCCGCAGCCGGGTCCGCTCGTCCACCTCGTACCTCCTGTCGACGGCGACGGGCCCGGCACCCCCGAGGGGATGCCGGGCCCGGTCGAGCCTGATGTCAGGCCTTGTCGTTCTCGGTGGCCTCGTCGCTGTCCTCACGGGCGGCGGCGGTGTCACCCGACGCGGAGACCGGCGCCTCGGCGTCCTGGTCACCGGCGCTGGAGCGCGGGGTCTCCTCGGCCGGGGCCAGGGCCTCGACCTTGTCCTGCTGGGCGGCCTTGCGGGCGGCGGTCTTCTTGTTCGCCTTCGGCTCGGCGACCTGAAGCTCCTCCACCAGCTCGATGATCGCCATCGGAGCGGCGTCACCCTTGCGCGGACCGGTCTTCACGATCCGGGTGTAGCCACCGTTGCGGTTGGCGTACCGGGGCGCGATCTGGTCGAACAGGGCGTAGACCACGTCCTTGTCCTTGACGACGCCCAGCACGCGGCGGCGCGAGGCGAGGTCGCCACGCTTGGCCTTGGTGATGAGCTGCTCGGCCAGCGGACGCAGCCGCCGGGCCTTCGTCTCGGTGGTCTGGATCTTGCCGTGCTGGAACAGCGCGGTGGCCAGGTTGGCCAGCATCAGCCGCTCGTGCGCGGGGCTGCCGCCGAGGCGGGGGCCCTTGGTGGGCGTGGGCATGCTTGGTGCTCCTCAGGTGTGGCGGCAGCGCGGACTAGAGCTGCTCGGTCTCGCGGTAGTCGTCGGTGTCGTAGTCCGCCTCGCCGAAGGCGTCCACGACGTGCGCCGGGTCGAAGTTCGGAGCCGAGTCCTTCAGCCCCAGGCCCATCCCGGCGAGCTTCATCTTGACCTCGTCGATCGACTTCTGACCGAAGTTGCGGATGTCGAGGAGGTCGGCCTCGGTACGCCCGATGAGCTCACCAACGGAGTTGATGCCCTCGCGCTTGAGGCAGTTGTAGGAGCGGACGGTGAGGTCCAGCTCCTCGATCGGCAGGGCCAGGTCCGCCGCCAGCTGGGCGTCCTGCGGGGACGGCCCGATGTCGATGCCCTCGGCGGTCTCGTCCAGCTCCCGGGCCAGCCCGAACAGCTCCACCAGCGTCGAACCGGCCGAGGCCAGCGCGGTACGCGGGCCCATCGACGGCTTGGTCTCGACGTCGATGATGAGCCGGTCGAAGTCGGTCCGCTGCTCGACACGGGTCGCCTCGACCCGGTACGTCACCTTGAGCACCGGCGAGTAGATCGAGTCGACCGGGATCCGGCCGATCTCGGCGCCCGCCTGCTTGTTCTGCGCCGCGGTGACGTAGCCGCGACCCCGCTCGACGGTCAGCTCCATGTCGAGCCGGCCCTTGCCGTTGAGGGTGGCGAGCTTCAGGTCCGGGTTGTGCACCGAGACACCGGCCGGGGGCTGGATGTCACCGGCGGTCACGTCGCCCGGGCCCTGCTTGCGCAGGTACATGCTGACCGGCTCGTCGTGCTCGGAGCTGACGCACAGCTCCTTGATGTTCATGACGAGCTCGACCACGTCCTCCTTGACGCCGGGGATCGTGGTGAACTCGTGCAGCACACCGTCGATCTTGATCGAGGTGACCGCCGCACCCGGGATCGAGGACAGCAGCGTACGCCGCAGCGAGTTGCCCAGCGTGTAGCCGAAGCCGGGCTCCAGCGGCTCGATGGTGAACCGGGAGCGGGTCTCGTTGATCGACTCTTCGGAGAGAGACGGTCGCTGGCTGATGAGCATCTTTTCTCTTCTCTTCCGGGGCGCCCGCTATTTGACGCCCACGACACAACTGTTCCGGTGGCCCGCCCCGGAGGACGGGCCACCGCAACGAGCCCTTACTTGGAGTAGAGCTCGACGATCAGCTGCTCCTGGACCTGGGTGTCGATCACCTGGCGGGCCGGGAGCGAGTGCACGAGGATCTTCATCTGGCTCGGGATCGCCTCCAGCCACGCCGGAACGGTCCGCGAGCCGGCCTCACCCTGCGCCACGAGGAACGGGGTGAGCTCCTTGCTCTTGGCACGCACCTCGATGATGTCGTGCTCCTTGACGCGGTACGACGGGATGTCGACCTTCTTGCCGTTCACCGTGAAGTGGCCGTGCTTGACCAGCTGACGGGCCATGTCCCGGGACTTGGCGTAGCCGGCCCGGTAGACCACGTTGTCCAGCCGCGACTCGAGGATCTGCAGCAGGACCTCGCCGGTCTTGGCCTCCTTGCTCACGGCCTCTTCGTAGTAGCCGCGGAACTGCTTCTCCAGCACGCCGTAGACACGACGGGCCTTCTGCTTCTCACGGAGCTGGAGCAGGTACTCCGTCTCCTTCGTGCGGCCGCGGCCGTGCTGCCCGGGCGGGAACGGCCGGGACTCGAACGGGCACTTCGGACCATCGCACTTGCTGCCCTTGAGGAACAGCTTCATCTTCTCCCGCCGGCAACGGCGGCAGTCAGCACCGGTGTAACGAGCCATCTCTCTCTAACCTCTCAGACCCGGCGACGCTTCGGCGGACGGCACCCGTTGTGCGGCTGCGGCGTGACGTCGGAGATCTGCCCGACCTCGAGACCGACTGCCTGCAGCGAACGGATGGCGGTCTCCCGGCCGGAGCCGGGGCCCTTGACGAACACGTCGACCTTGCGCATGCCGTGCTCCATCGCGCGGCGCGCGGCGGCCTCGGCGGCGAGCTGCGCGGCGAACGGAGTCGACTTGCGGGAGCCCTTGAAGCCCACCTGGCCGGAGGAGGCCCAGGAGATGACCGCACCGGTCGGGTCCGTGATGGACACGATGGTGTTGTTGAAGGTGCTCTTGATGTGCGCCTGCCCGTGGGCGACGTTCTTGCGTTCCTTGCGCCGGACCTTCTTGACGGCGGCTCCGGCACGAGCCTTCGGTGGCATAAGTCTGTGCGCTCCTAGTTACTTCTTGCCGGGCTTCTTCTTGCCGGCCACGGTCCGCTTCGGGCCCTTCCGGGTCCGCGCGTTGGTCTTGGTGCGCTGGCCACGCACGGGCAGACCGCGGCGGTGCCGGATACCGGCGTAGCAGCCGATCTCGACCTTGCGGCGGATGTCAGCGGCGACCTCGCGGCGCAGGTCGCCTTCAACCTTGTAGTTGCCCTCGATGTGGTTCCGGAGCTCGACGAGCTCCTCGTCCGTGAGGTCCCGAACGCGCTTGTCCGGCGAGATGCCGGTCGCGGCGAGCGTCTCCAGGGCGCGGGTGCGACCGACCCCGAAGATGTAGGTGAGCGCGATCTCCATCCGCTTCTCGCGGGGGAGATCCACGCCGACTAGACGTGCCATGTGCGGGCGTACTCCTCGTGATGTTGTGGCGGAGGTGTGGACCCGTCCCACCCCGCTACCGGCCGTCCCTGTCCTTCCGGCGTCAAGAACGCCGGCGACCGGGATCGGTCGCTGCCCGAGCGGGCCCCGGCCTCCGACCGGGGGTCAACCACGAGGGGGTACGCGCTGCGCATCCGACCGCGGCTGGGACGAGCTGATGATGTGTGGGGCGTCAGCCCTGGCGCTGCTTGTGGCGCGGGTCGGTGCAGATGACCATGACCCGGCCGTGCCGGCGGATCACCCGGCACTTGTTGCAGATCCTCTTGACGCTCGGCTTGACCTTCACGGTTGCCTTACTTCCCATCTGGCCCGGACCCGCGACACAGCGCGACCCGGACGTCGAAGACGGACACGGAAACGTCCCGGCCGCCGTCAGGCTTACTTGTAGCGGTAGACGATGCGCCCGCGGGTCAGGTCGTACGGCGAGAGTTCGACGACGACCCGGTCCTCCGGCAGGATGCGGATGTAGTGCTGCCGCATCTTGCCGCTGATGTGAGCCAGCACCTTGTGACCGTTCGCGAGCTCCACCCGGAACATGGCGTTCGGCAGGGGCTCGATGACCCGACCCTCGATCTCGATGGCTCCGTCTTTTTTCGGCATGTCCTCCGCTGTCCTGACGTCGGTTACTCCGGACGGCCCACAACGTCTTACACGGGTGATCTGACCAAGATCAGGAAACCCGCGCCAGCCGCGGCTCCGACTCCCACCGAAGCGCAGGGTGGGCATGGCGGAGTGGACGCTGTGCGCCGATCAGAAAGTGTACGCCGACCCGTACGTACTCGCCAAACCGACCGGCGCGACAGTCACCCGGACGGCTCGGATATGACGCAGGTCACGTCTCCGGAAGCTCGCGCTTCGCCCGCCGGCGGGCTTCCCGCTCGACCTGCTTGCGCCGCCGGCGTTCGGCGTCCTTCTCCGGCACTCCGGTGGCCAGCCCCTGCGCGGTCTGGTAGAGCAACACGGCGCCCCACGGGCCGAGCACCCAGAGCGGCCAGTAGTCGTCGAACTCGAACTCGCCCTCAGCCAGCTGGGAGACGAACCAGATCGCGGTGAGGATCAGGGCCACCTTGAGCCACGGCCCCCAGAGCCCCAGCAGCCAGGCGCTGCGCGCCCCGCTCACGGCCTCCGTGCCCGGGACCGCGACCCCGCCCTCCCCGGCCGCGCGAGGCGCCGGCAGGGGGCGCCCGGCCGGGCCGGCGCCGGGCAGGTCGGTCAGCAGCTCGTCCAGCTCGCCGTAGGTCTTCGACCCGTACGCCCGGCGCAGCCGGTCGTCGTACTCGTGCAGGTCGAGCCGGCCCTCGTTCAACGCCGCCCGGAGTCGCTCCGCGGTGGCCTCACGGTCCGCGTCGGCCGCCCGCATGCGGTTGCGCTCCTCCATGGGAGCAAGCATGTCACCCGATCGCCAGCCCGGCACGGCGTGGCCGGTCATCCGGCGCGGCCGGGGCCCCGATCAGGCCGGGGAGTCCACCGACGTCTGCCGCTTGGTCACCAGGTCGCCCAGGCGGGCCCGTCCGCCGTCCTCGGCGGTCAGCACCCACACGCCGTCGTCCAGCAGCGCCATCGAGTGCTCGACGTGCACCGCCATCGACCCGTCCCGGGTCACCACGGTCCAGCCGTCGGACAGCTCGACGGTACGCGGCGAGCCCATCGTGATCATCGGCTCGATCGCGAGCGCCAGGCCCGGCACCAGGCGCGGCCCCTTACCGGGACGCCCGTGGTTGAGCACGTGCGGGTCCTGGTGCATCTCGGTGCCGATGCCGTGGCCGCCGTAGCCGTCGACGATGCCGTACCGGCCGCCCTTGCGGACCGCCGTCTCGACCGCGTGGGAGATGTCGGTGAGCCGGCCCTTGCCGGAGGCCGCACCGCGCGCCGCGGCGGCGATCCCGGCCCACATGGCGTCCTCGGCCACCGCCGTCATCCGCAGCAGCGCCGGGTCGACCTCGCCGACCGGCACCGTGACCGCCGCGTCGCCGTGCCAGCCGTCCAGCACCGCGCCACAGTCGATCGAGATCAGGTCGCCCTCGCGCAGCACCTGCTCGGCCGACGGGATGGCGTGCACCACCTGCCGGTTGACCGAGGAGCAGATCGACGCCGGGAAGCCGTGGTAGCCCTTGAACGACGGCACGGCGCCCGCCTCGCGGATGGTCGACTCGGCGATCGCGTCCAGGTCGGCCGTCGACACGCCCGGCGCCACCGCCTCCCGCATCCGGCGCAGGGCACGGGCGACGACCAGACCGGCGGCCCGCATCAGCTCGATCTGCTCGGGGGTCTTCAGCTGGATGTCCAGCTGGGGACGGCGCATGGTGGTGGTTACCTTTCGTCACGCGTACGCGGAGCAGCGGGGCACGTCGCACGTACCCCGCTGTTCGCACTCTATCCGCCGGGTGGCGGGTGGGACCTCAGCCGCCGTACGAGCGCAGCGCGTCGATGGCGCGGACGGTGACGTCCTCCACCGGGCCGGTCGCGTCGATGCCGACCAGCTTGCCCTGGGCGCCGTAGTAGTCCACGAGCGGCGCGGTCTTCTCGGCGTACTCCCGCAGCCGGGCGGCGATGGTCTCCGGCTTGTCGTCGTCGCGCTGGAACAGCTCGGCGCCGCAGCGGTCGCAGACGCCCTCCCGGCTCGGCGAGTCGAACTCGACGTGCCAGATCTTGCCGCAGCCGCGGCAGGTGCGCCGGCCGGACAGCCGCCGGATCACCTCGTCGTCGTCGACGACCAGCTCCAGCACCAGGTCCAGCGCGGTGCCGAGGTCGGCGAGGAGCTTGTCCAGCGCGGCGGCCTGCGGCGTGGTCCGCGGGAAGCCGTCGAGCAGGAAGCCCTCGCTCGCGTCCGGCTCGGCGAGCCGGTCCCGCACCATGTTGATGGTGACCTCGTCCGGAACCAGCTTGCCGGCGTCCATGTACCGCTTGGCCTCGACGCCCAGCGGCGTGCCCTGGGAGACGTTCGCCCGGAAGATGTCACCGGTCGAGATCTTCGGCACCGAGAGGTGCGCGGCGACGAACTCCGCCTGTGTGCCCTTGCCCGCGCCCGGCGGGCCAACCAGAACGAGTCTCATCTACCGCAGGAACCCTTCGTAGTTCCGCTGCATGAGTTGGCTCTCGATCTGCTTCACGGTCTCCAGACCGACGCCGACCATGATGAGCACAGCGGTGCCGCCGAACGGGAAGTTCTGGAACTGCTGGTTGTCGAGCCAGATGAAGAAGAAGTTCGGCAGGATCGCGACGATGCCCAGGTAGAGCGCGCCCGGCAGGGTGATCCGGCTGAGGATGAAGTCGAGGTACTCGGCGGTCGGCTTGCCGGGGCGGATGCCCGGCACGAAGCCGCCGTACTTCTTCATGTTGTCCGCGACCTCGGTCGGGTTGAACGTGATCGACACGTAGAAGTACGTGAAGAAGATGATCAGCAGGAAGTAGATCGCGATGTGCTCCGGCGCGCTCGCCTTCACGATGTGGTTCTGGATCCACGCCTGGACCTTGCCCGGGTCGTTCTGATCGAAGAACTGGAGCGCGAGCTGCGGCAGGTAGAGCAGCGACGAGGCGAAGATGACCGGGATGACGCCCGCCTGGTTCACCTTCAGCGGGATGTAGGTCGACGTGCCGCCGTACATCCGCCGGCCGATCATGCGCTTGGCGTACTGCACCGGGATGCGGCGCTGCGCCTGCTCGATGAACGTGACAGCGGTGATGACCACCAGCACCAGGGCGATGACGAGGAGGAACATCCCCCAGCCCTTGGTGGTCTTGATCTTCCAGCCCTCGCTGGGGAGGCGGGCCGCGATCGAGGTGAAGATCAGCACGGACATGCCGTTGCCGACGCCCCGGTCGGTGATCAGCTCACCGAGCCACATCACCACGCCGGTGCCGGCGGTCATGGTCATGACCAGGATGCTCAGGGTCAGCCAGTTCGGGATGCCAGTGCCCTCGGGCACGATCGGGAACTGGTCGCACTGGTTGTTGAACAGCTGCCCGGAGCGGGCCAGCGCCACGAACGCCGAGGCCTGGAGGACACCCAGGCCCAGCGTCAGGTAGCGGGTGTACTGCGTGATCTTGGCCTGCCCGGCCTGGCCCTCCTTGCGGAGCTGCTCCAGGCGCGGGATCACCACCGTCAGCAGCTGAAGGATGATCGACGCGGTGATGTAGGGCATGATGCCCAGCGCGAAGACCGAGAGCTGGAGCAGCGCGCCACCGGAGAAGAGATCCAGCAGGTTCAGCACACCCGTGCTGCCACCCTGGATCGTGTCGAGGCACTTCTGCACGTTGCCGTACGAGACGCCCGGGCTGGGCAGCGTGGCGCCCAGCCGGTAGACCGCGATGATGCCTACTGTGAACAGCAGCTTCTTGCGCAGGTCAGGCGTACGGAACGCACTGAGAAAGGCGGACAGCAACTTCTTCCTCCTGCGCGACGCGGGCCGCCGGTGACGAGTCCCTGGCGGGGCGGGGTGTGGTGCCGGACGGAGTGTCCGGAATCCATGGCTGGGAACGGACTCTAACAGCCCGGTCCCGGTCCGGGCAGATGCGCCCGGCTACATAAACCGAATCCGATGTTACCCGGCGCACACGTGGCCGGTAGACCATGGCGCCCGCCCAGTCGCGAACAACTGAGCGGGCGCCATGAACATCGTCTTACAGCTCGGTGACCGAGCCACCGGCGGCGGTGATCTTCTCCTTGGCCGACGCGCTGAACGCGTGCGCCGACACCTGGAGGGACACGCCGCCGAGGTCGCCGGTGCCGAGCACCTTGACCGGGTGACCCTTGCGGACCGCGCCGGCCTCGACCAGCTCGACCGGGCCGACCTGGCCGCCGTTCGGGAACAGCTCGGCCAGCCGGTCCAGGTTGACCACCTGGAACACGACCTTGAACTTGTTCTTGAAGCCCTTCATCTTCGGCAGGCGCATGTGGATGGGCATCTGCCCACCCTCGAACGCCGCCGAGATGTTCTTGCGGGCCTTGGAACCCTTGGTACCGCGACCGGCCGTCTTGCCCTTCGAGCCCTCACCGCGACCCACACGGGTCTTGTCGGTCTTGGCGCCGGGAGCCGGACGCAGGTGGTGCACCTTGATCGTCATTACTCGACCTCCTCGACCTTCACGAGGTGGTTGACCGTGAAGATCATGCCGCGGATCTCCGGCCGGTCCTCCTTGACCACCACGTCGTTGATCCGCTTGAGACCGAGGGAACGCAGCGAGTCACGCTGGTTCCTCTTGGTCCCGATCTCGGACCGGACCTGGGTGACCTTCAGGCGTGCCATCAGGACGCCACCCCCGCCCGCGACGCCAGCATGGCGGCCGGCGCGACGTCCTCGACCGGCAGACCACGACGGGCCGCGACCTGCTCCGGGGACTCGAGCCCCTTCAGGGCCGCCACCGTGGCGTGCACGATGTTGATCGGGTTGGACGAGCCGAGGCTCTTGGAGAGCACGTCGTGGATGCCCGCGCACTCCAGCACGGCACGCACCGGGCCACCGGCGATGACGCCCGTACCGGCGGAGGCCGGCTTGAGCAGCACCACACCGGCGGCGTCCTCGCCCGTGACCGGGTGCGGGATCGACTGACCGATCCGCGGCACCTTGAAGAAGTGCTTCTTGGCCTCCTCGACACCCTTGGCGATCGCCGCGGGCACCTCCTTGGCCTTTCCGTAGCCCACACCGACGGTGCCGTCGCCGTCGCCCACGATCACCAGGGCGGTGAAGCTGAAGCGACGACCACCCTTCACGACCTTGGCGACGCGGTTGATCGCGACGACCCGCTCGAGGTGCGGGGTCTTCTCGACGGGCGCGTTTCCGCGGCCGCCCTCACGGCGGTTGTCGCGGCGACCACCCTCGTTGCCACCGGACCCGCCGCCACGGCGCTGTTGACCTGGCATCAGCAGCCTTCCTTCTCTCTCGTGACGGGGTTTCTAGAACTCGAGCCCGGCTTCGCGGGCGGCGTCGGCAAGCGCGGCGACACGCCCCGCGTACCGGTTGCCACCGCGGTCGAAGACGACCTTCGAGACGCCGGCGGCCTTGGCGCGCTCGGCGAGCAGGGCGCCGACCTTGCCGGCCAGGGCGCTCTTGTCGCCCTCGGCGCCGCGCAGCGAGGCGTCCATGGTCGAGGCCGACGCCAGGGTGTGACCCTTGGTGTCGTCCACGACCTGGGCCACCACGTGGCGCAGGGAGCGGGTGACGACCAGGCGGGGACGCTCGGCGGTGCCGCTGACGTTCTTGCGGACCCGGAAGTGCCGACGCGCACGCCCGACGGCACGCTTGGCGGCGACGCCGCGGCGGCGCTTGAGCAGCGTGGCGCTCACTTCTTACCTGCCTTTCCAGCCTTGCGGCGGATGACCTCGCCCTGGTACTTCACGCCCTTGCCCTTGTAGGGCTCCGGCGGACGGATCTTCCGGATGTTGGCGGCGACCTCGCCGACCTGCTGCTTGTCGATGCCGGCCACGTGGAACAGCGTCGGCTTCTCGACCGTGAAGGTGATGCCCTCCGGCGCCGGAACCAGGACCGGGTGCGAGAACCCGAGCGCGAACTCCAGGTCCTTGCCCTTGGCGGTCACGCGGTAACCGGTACCGGCGATCTCCAGGCTCTTGCGGTAGCCCTCGGTGACACCGACGATCATGTTGGCCACCAGCGTACGGCTCAGGCCGTGCAGCTCCTTGGCCTTGCGCTCGTCGTTGGGCCGGTTGACGTGCAGCTCGCCGTCCTCGCCCCGCTCCGCCGTGATCGGCTCGGCCAGCACGTGGCTCAGCTCGCCCTTGGGGCCCTTGACCTTGACGGTCCGGCCGTCGATCGTGATGTCGACGCCGGCAGGCACCGGGATCGACTTACGTCCAATACGCGACATTTCTACCTGTCTCCCGTTACCAGACGAAGGCGAGGACTTCCCCGCCAACGCTCCGCTTGCGGGCCTGCCGGTCGGTGAGCAGCCCCTGGGACGTCGAAATGATCGCCACGCCCAGCCCGCCGAGCACCCGCGGGAGCCCGTCCGACTTGGCGTACACCCGGAGACCGGGCTTGGACACGCGCTTGATGCCGGCCAGGCTCCGCTCGCGGTTCTGGCCGTACTTCAGCTCGACGACCAGTCGCTTGCCGACGGCGCCCTCCTCGGGCTCCTCGACCGACCATGTGGCGATGTAACCCTCGGCCTTGAGGACCTCGGCGATGTTCGCCTTGATCTTCGAGTAGGGCATCGTCACCCGGTCGTGGTACGCCTGGTTGGCGTTACGCAGACGCGTGAGCATGTCTGCGATCGGGTCGGTCATCGTCATGAAAACTCGTCAACCTTTCTCGCCGGGGTTCCCCGGGCCAGGCCCGGGGCCTACGGCGAAGAGACAGTTCAGCTGACGCGCCGGAGCGCGCCGGGCTATTACCAGGAAGCCTTGGACACGCCGGGCAGCTCACCGCGGTGGGCCATCTCCCGGATGCACACCCGGCAGAGACCGAACTTGCGGTAGACCGCCTTCGGACGCCCGCACCGCTGGCAGCGGGTGTACGCGCGAACCGAGAACTTCGGCTTCGCGGCCGCCTTGAGGATCAGCGCCTTCTTGGCCATCTCAGTTCTCCTTGAACGGGAAGCCCAGGAGCTTGAGCAGCGCCCGGCCCTCGTCGTCGGTCGTGGCGGTCGTGACCACCGTGATGTCCATGCCCCGCTGGCGATCGATCTTGTCCTGGTCGATCTCGTGGAACACCGACTGCTCGGTCAGGCCGAACGTGTAGTTGCCGTGCCCGTCGAGCTTGCGCCCGTCCAGGCCGCGGAAGTCACGGATACGCGGCAGCGCGATGGAGAGCAGCCGGTCCAGGAACTCCCACATCCGGTCGCCGCGCAGGGTGACCTTCGCGCCGATCGGCATGCCCTCGCGGAGCTTGAACTGCGCGATGGACTTGGTGGCCCGCCGGACCTGCGGCTTCTGGCCGGTGATGGTGGCCAGGTCGCGGACGGCCCCGTCGATCAGCTTGGCGTCGCGAGCGGCCTCGCCGACACCCATGTTGACGACGATCTTGACCAGCCGCGGAACCTGCATCGGGTTGGCGAACTCGAACTGCTTCTGCAGCTCGCCCACGATCTCGTTGCGGTACCGCTCCTTGAGGCGCGGCAGGGTCTTGGTTTCGGTAGCCGTGGTCATCAGAGGTCCTTACCGGTGCTACGCGCGATGCGGACCTTCTGGCCGTTGTCGTCGATCCGGTAGCCGACGCGGGTCGGCTTGCCGTCGGAGTCCAGGACCATCACGTTCGAGACGTGGATCGGGGCCTCCTGGGTGACGATGCCACCGGTCTTGGCGCCACGCTGGGTGGTGCTGATGCGGGTGTGCTTCTTGACCCGGTTCACGCCCTCGACCAGGACCTTGTCCTGCCGCGGGTAGGCCGCGATGACCTTGCCCTTGGCACCCTTGTCCTTGCCGGCGATGACGACGACCGTGTCGCCCTTCTTGACCTTCACGGTCACAACACCTCCGGCGCGAGAGAGATGATCTTCATGAACCGCTTGTCCCGCAGCTCCCGGCCCACCGGGCCGAAGATGCGGGTACCGCGCGGATCCCCACCGTCCTTGATGATGACGGCGGCGTTCTCGTCGAAGCGGATGTACGACCCGTCCGGCCGCCGCCTCTCCTTGGCGGTCCGAACGACGACGGCCTTGACGACGTCGCCCTTCTTCACACCGGCACCGGGGATCGCGTCCTTGACGGTCGCCACGATGACGTCGCCGATGCTCGCGTAGCGCCGACCGGAGCCGCCGAGCACCCGGATGCACAGGATCTCCCGGGCACCCGTGTTGTCGGCGACGCGCAGTCGCGACTCCTGCTGAATCACGTCTATCTCCTATGTCTGCCGGTTCTCCGGCCGCTCGGGGCGGCCGGAGCCTGGCGGAACCTGCGCCCGACCGAGACCCGGCCGAGCTCGAGCCTTCGCTACTTGGCCTTCTCGAGGATCTCCACGAGCCGCCAGCGCTTGGTGGCGGACAGCGGCCGGGTCTCCATGATCAGGACCCGGTCGCCGATGCCGGCCGAGTTCTGCTCGTCGTGCACCTTCAGCTTGCTCGTACGGCGCATGATCTTGCCGTACAGCGCGTGCTTGACGCGGTCCTCGACCTCGACCACGACGGTCTTGTCCATCTTGTCGCTGACCACGAGGCCCTCGCGGACCTTGCGGCGGGACCGCGCGGGGGCGGTGGTGTTCTCACTCATGATGCAGTCACCTCAGTCGGCGCGGCCGAGAGACCCAGCTCACGCTCACGCATGATCGTGTAGATCCGGGCGATCTCCCGACGGATGACCTGCAGCCGCCGGTTGTTGTCCAGCTGCCCGGTTGCGGCCTGCACGCGGAGGTTGAACAGCTCCGCCTTCGCCTCGCGCAACTTCGTGACCAGCTCCTCCTCGGAGAGCTCACGCAGCTCGGAGGGCTTGACGCCCGCTGCCATCAGGATTCACCCACTTCGCGCGTAACAATGCGGCACTTCATCGGGAGCTTGTGGATCGCGCGACGCATCGCCTCTCGCGCGATCTGCTCGTTGGGGAAGGACATCTCGAAGAGAACCCGCCCCGGCTTCACGTTGGCGACCCACCACTCGGGCGAACCCTTACCGGAACCCATCCGGGTCTCGGCCGGCTTCTTGGTGAGGGCCTGGTCCGGGAAGATCGTGATCCAGACCTTGCCGCCACGCTTGATGTGGCGGGTCATCGCGATACGCGCCGACTCGATCTGGCGGTTGGTCACGTACGCCGGCTCGAGAGCCTGGATCCCGAACTCGCCGAACACCACCCGGTTACCACCCTTGGACGCGCCACTGCGGTCCGGGTGGTGCGGCTTGCGGAAGCCCTTCGGGGGCTTGCGCGGCATCAGCATCTGTCAGCCCTCCTGCTGCTGTTCTGCCGGCTGGTTACCGACCGGAGCCGAGGCGGCTGCGGCGACAGCGCTGCTGTCGACCGGCTCACCGGCCGGCGTCTCCGCCTGCTGCGCGATGGTGGTCGCGGCAGCCCGGCCGGCCTCGGTTCCACCGGCGGTCGTACCGGACGAGCCCGAGCGGCCACGGCGCGGCCGGTCCGGCCGGTCGCCACGGTCACGGCGCGGGCCGCGCGACGGGGCGGCCTCGGCCGGGGCCTCACGGCCCGGGACGGCGTCGCCCTTGTAGATCCAGACCTTCACGCCGATCCGGCCGAAGGTGGTACGGGCCTCGAAGAAGCCGTACTCGATGTTGGCCCGCAGCGTGTGCAGCGGAACCCGGCCCTCGCGGTAGAACTCGGTCCGGCTCATCTCGGCGCCGCCGAGACGGCCCGAGACCTGAACCCGGATGCCCTTGCAGGCGGGGTTCTTCATCGCGGACTGCATCGCCTTGCGCATGGCCCGACGGAAGCTGACCCGGCTGGAGAGCTGCTCGGCGACGCCCTGGGCGACCAGCTGCGCGTCCGACTCAGGGTTCTTGACCTCGATGATGTTCAGCTGGACCTGCTTGCCGGTGAGCTTCTCCAGCTCGCCGCGGATCCGGTCGGCCTCCGCACCCTTACGGCCGATGACGATGCCCGGCCGGGCGGTGTGGATGTCGACGCGGACCCGGTCACGGGTGCGCTCGATGTCGACCTTGGAGATGCCGGCGCGCTCGAGGCCCTTGGACATCATCCGGCGGATCTTGACGTCCTCGCCGATGTAGTCCTTGTAGAGCTTGTCCGCGAACCAGCGGGACTTCCAGTCGGTCGAGATGCCGAGCCGGAACCCGGTCGGGTGAACCTTCTGACCCATTACTCGGCACCCTCCGTCGTGCTCTGCTCCTCAGCGGCCGGCTTGGCCGGAGCGGCCTTCTTCGCCGACTTCTTCGGCGTGGCCGCCGCAACCGCCTCGACCGCCACGGTGATGTGGCAGGTGCGCTTGCGGATCCGGTACGCCCGGCCCTGCGCACGCGGCCGGAACCGCTTCATGGTCGGGCCCTCGTCGACGAACGCCTCGCTGACGAGCAGCGCGTCGGGGTCCAGCCGCTCGTTGTTCTCCGCGTTGGCGATCGCGCTCGCGAGCACCTTGTACACCTGCTCGCTCGCAGCCTGCGGCGCGAACTGCAGCACCGTGAGCGCCTCCTTCGCGGGCAGGCCGCGGACGAGGTTGACCACCCGGCGCGCCTTCATCGGCGAGATGCGCACGTGCCGCGCAACCGCCCGCGCGCCCGGAAGCACCGGAGCGTCGCCCTTTCCTGGCATCGCTGTAACCCCTTGTTCCTCTATCCGTATGCCCGCGGCGTCAGCGCCGGCGGCTCTTCCGGTCGTCCTTCTCGTGACCCTTGAACGTGCGGGTCAGCGCGAACTCGCCGAGCTTGTGCCCGACCATGGCCTCGGTCACGAAGACCGGGACGTGCTTGCGTCCGTCGTGCACGGCGATCGTGTGACCCAGCATCTCCGGGATGATCGTCGAGCGCCGCGACCAGGTCTTGATCACGTTCTTCGAGCCCTTGTCGTTCTGCGTCTCCACCTTCTTGAGCAGGTGGTCGTCGACGAACGGGCCCTTCTTCAGGCTGCGAGGCATGTCTTATCTCCCTCAGCCGCGCTTACGCGTGGCGTAGCGGCGGCGGACGATCAGCCGGTCGCTCGGCTGGCCCTTACGACGGGTGCGGCCCTCGGGCTTACCCTGCGGGTTGACCGGGTGGCGACCACCGGAGGTCTTACCCTCACCACCACCGTGCGGGTGGTCGACCGGGTTCATCGCGACACCACGGACGGTCGGGCGCTTGCCCTTCCACCGCATACGGCCGGCCTTACCCCAGTTGATGTTCGACTGGTCGGCGTTGCCGATCTCGCCGATGCTGGCGCGGCAGCGCACGTCCACGCGCCGGATCTCACCGGACGGCATACGCAGGGTCGCGTACGCGCCCTCACGGCCGAGCAGCTGGATGCCGACGCCGGCCGAGCGGGCCAGCTTGGCGCCGCCACCCGGACGCAGCTCCACGTTGTGGATGGTGGTACCGACCGGGATGTTGCGCAGCGGCAGGTTGTTGCCCGGCTTGATGTCGGCGCCCGGACCGGACTCGACACGGTCGCCCTGCTTGAGGTCCTTCGGCGCGATGATGTAACGCTTCTCGCCGTCGGCGTAGTGCAGCAGCGCGATGCGCGCGGTGCGGTTCGGGTCGTACTCGATGTGGGCGACCTTCGCCGGCACGCCGTCCTTGTCGACCCGCTTGAAGTCGATCAGACGGTACTGGCGCTTGTGGCCGCCACCGTGGTGCCGCGTGGTGATCCGGCCGTGGGCGTTGCGTCCGCCCTTCTTCGGCAGCGGAGCCAGCAGCGACTTCTCGGGCGTCGACCGGGTGATCTCGGCGAAGTCGGCAACGCTCGAGCCACGCCGGCCCGGCGTCGTCGGCTTGTACTTACGGATAGCCATTGTCTACACCCCTCAGCTGACCGGGCCGCCGAAGGCCTCGATACGGTCACCGTCAGCCAGCTTCACCATCGCGCGCTTGGTGTCCTTGCGCTTGCCGAACCCGGTACGGGTCCGCTTGCGCTTGCCCTCGCGGTTGAGCGTGTTGACCGTCAGGACGCGGACGTTGAAGATCTGCTGGATAGCGATCTTGATCTCGGTCTTGTTGGCGTCCGGGTGCACCAGGAAGGTGTACCAGTTGCGGTTCAGCTCGCTGTAGCTCTTCTCCGAGACGACCGGCGCGACGATGACGTCACGCGGATCGGCGATCGTGCTCACTTGCCATCCTCCTCGGTGGTCTCGGCGGGAACGCCCAGGAACTCGTCCAGGGCCTCCTTGGTGAAGACCACGTCGTCGGCCACCAGCACGTCGTAGGTGTTGAGCTGGCCGGCCTCGATCAGGTGCACCCGGCTGTCCCGCGCGTTGCGCAGGTTCCGCAGCGACACCCAGTTCAGCTCGTCGGTGCTGCTCAGCACGACCAGGACCCGACGGGCCTGGGTCAGCTTGGTCAGCGTGGCCAGGGCCGCCTTGGTGGACGGCTTCTCGCCGGAGACGAACGCCTCGACGACGTGCACCTGGCCGGCGCGGGCCCGGTCGGAGAGGGCGCCACGCAGGGCGGCGGCCTTCATCTTCTTCGGGGTGCGCTGGCTGTAGTCGCGCGGCACCGGGCCGTGGACCACGCCACCGCCGGCGAACTGCGGCGCGCGGGTCGAGCCCTGGCGGGCACGACCGGTGCCCTTCTGCTTGTACGGCTTCTTGCCTCCACCGGAGACCTCGCCGCGGGTCTTCGTCTTGTGCGTACCCTGGCGGGCCGCCGCAAGCTGGGCCACCACGACCTGGTGCATCAGGGCGATGTTGGCCTGCGCGTCGAAGATGTCGGCCGGCAGCTCGACGGAGCCGCTCTTGGCGCCTTCGACGTTGATGACGTCAACGGTGGTCACTTGGCCGCACCGCCCTTCTTCACCTTCGCCTTGGCCGCGGTGCGGACCAGGACCAGCGCGCCCTTCGGGCCGGGGATGGCACCGCGGACGAGCAGGAGGTTGTTCTCGGTGTCGACCGCCTGGACGGTCAGGTTCTGGACGGTGTAGCGCACGCCACCCATCCGGCCCGCCATCCGGGTGCCCTTGAAGACGCGACCCGGGGTCGCGCAGGCGCCGATCGAGCCGGGCGAGCGGTGCTTGCGCTCGACACCGTGGCTGGCACGCAGACCGTGGAAGCCGTGCCGCTTCATCGGGCCGGCGTAGCCCTTGCCCTTGGTCTTGCCGGTCACGTCGATCACGACGCCGGCCGGGAACTCCTCGACCGTGACCTCCTGGCCCGGCGCGTAGTCCGCGGCGTCGGAGGTGCGCAGCTCGACGATGTGCCGACGCGGCGCGACGTCCGCCTTGGCGTAGTGCCCGGCGATCGGCTTCTTGACCTTGCGCGGGTCGATGACCCCGTACGCCAGCTGGACCGCGGAGTAGCCGTCCTTGTCGGCGCTACGAACCTGGCTCACGACGCACGGGCCGGCCTGAACCACGGTCACGGGCACAACCTTGTTGTTGTCCCAGACCTGGGTCATGCCGAGCTTGGCGCCCAGGATCCCCTTGACTTGCCTGTCCATTTGTCCGGTCCCTACAGCTTGATCTCGATGTCGACGCCAGCCGGCAGGTCGAGGCGCATGAGCGAGTCGACCGTCTTCGGGGTCGGGTCGATGATGTCGATCAGACGCTTGTGCGTACGCATCTCGAAGTGCTCGCGCGAGTCCTTGTACTTGTGCGGCGAGCGGATGACGCAGAAACGGTTGATCTCCGTGGGCAGCGGCACCGGGCCAGCGACCTGCGCCCCGGTACGCGTCACCGTCTCGACGATCTTCCGAGCCGAGGAGTCGACGACCTCGTGGTCATAGGCCTTGAGCCGGATGCGGATCTTCTGTCCCGCCATGGTGGCTTCTGTTCCTTCTCTCGATGCCGCTGTGTTGCGGGCGCCTGTACCGGCTGGCACAGGCCCACTTCCGCCGACCCCCGCGGTCGGGCGTGTCGCGCCCGTGGGCCAGGCTCCGCCCCGGGACTCCGGAGCGATTCTCTGACCACGCGGTGGGTCATGGCGCCGATCGCGGTGACCGCGACCTGGACGCCGCGCGAGGGTGGTTGACCGCCGATGGCGGCCAACCACCCTACGCGAGACAGTCTGACTCCCGGAGGTCCAGCGTCAACCGGACGCAGGTGACCAACTGTCGTTACGCAACCTGACTAGTATGCCGCACGACCGGCGGCAACGCTAATCGGGGTTACCCAGCTCACTTGATGATCTTGGTGACGCGACCCGCGCCGACCGTACGACCACCCTCGCGGATCGCGAACTTCAGGTTCTCCTCCATGGCGATGGGCTGGATCAGCTTCACCGTCATCGAGGTGTTGTCGCCCGGCATGACCATCTCGGTGCCCTCGGGCAGCGTGACGACGCCGGTGACGTCCGTGGTCCGGAAGTAGAACTGCGGGCGGTAGTTCTGGAAGAACGGGGTGTGCCGGCCGCCCTCCTCCTTGGAGAGGATGTAGACCGTCGCCTCGAACTCCGTGTGCGGGGTCGTGGTGCCCGGCTTGATGACGACCATGCCGCGCTCGACGTCCTCGCGCTTGATGCCGCGCAGCAGCAGACCGACGTTCTCACCCGCACGGGCCTCGTCGAGCAGCTTGCGGAACATCTCGATGCCGGTGCAGGTGGTCTTCATCGACTTCTCACGGATGCCGACGATCTCCACCTCCTCGTTCGGCTTGAGGATGCCGCGCTCGGCGCGACCGGTGACCACGGTGCCGCGACCGGTGATGGTGAAGACGTCCTCGATGGGCATGAGGAACGGCTTCTCGGTCTCGCGCTCCGGCTGCGGGATCGCGGTGTCCACGGCGTTCATCAGGTCCAGGAGCTTCCCGGTCCACTCCGGGTCACCCTCCAGGGCCTTCAGCGCCGAGACCCGGACGACCGGCAGGTCGTCACCCGGGTACTCCTGCGAGGAGAGCAGCTCACGGACCTCGAGCTCGACGAGCTCCAGGAGCTCCTCGTCGTCGACCATGTCGCTCTTGTTGAGCGCCACGACGATGTACGGCACACCGACCTGACGGGCCAGCAGCACGTGCTCGCGGGTCTGCGGCATCGGGCCGTCGGTCGCCGCCACCACCAGGATCGCGCCGTCCATCTGCGCGGCACCGGTGATCATGTTCTTGATGTAGTCGGCGTGACCGGGGCAGTCGACGTGCGCGTAGTGACGCGCCTCGGTCTGGTACTCGACGTGCGCGATGGAGATCGTGATGCCGCGGGCCTTCTCCTCCGGCGCCTTGTCGATCTCGTCGAACGGCGTGTACGGGTTCAGGTCCGGGTACTGGTCGTGCAGGACCTTGGTGATGGCCGCCGTCAGCGTCGTCTTACCGTGGTCGATGTGACCAATGGTGCCGATGTTGACGTGCGGCTTAGTCCGCTCGAACTTCGCCTTCGCCACTGGTGTCCTCCTGTGGACTTTCTTGGTTCGTTCGCCCCGGCGCGCCGTTCGGCGCTTAGGACTCTGTCGACAGCCTTTCCGGCCGGAAGGCCGGAGAGCTTTTGTGGGTTCTGCGGCGATGAAGCCTACAGGCCCGGTCTCACGCAATCCGATCGAGGTGGCCGCGGGCGGGAGAACCCTCCCGCGACCGCCCTCGTGTCATCGGGTCAGCCGAGGGTGAGCGTCACTCACCCGTCGCCTTGGCGATGATCTCCTTGGCCACCGAGTTCGGAACCTCGGCGTAGGAGTCGAACTGCATGCTGTAGCTAGCCCGGCCCTGGGTCTTCGACCGCAGGTCGCCGACGTAGCCGAACATCTCCGACAGCGGCACCAGAGCCCGGACGACGCGAGCGCCGCTGCGCTCCTCCATCGCCTGGATGATGCCACGCCGGGAGTTGAGGTCGCCGATGACGTCACCCATGTTCTCCTCAGGAGTGGTGACCTCAACGGCCATCATCGGCTCGAGGAGAGCGGGGTCGGCCTTGCGGGCCGCCTCCTTCATCGCCATCGAGCCGGCGATCTTGAACGCCATCTCCGACGAGTCGACCTCGTGGTACTGGCCGTCCACCAGGGTGAGCTTGACGCCCACCAGGGGGAAGCCGGCGAGGATGCCGTACTGCATGGCGTCCTGCGCGCCCGCGTCCACCGAGGGGATGAACTCCCGGGGGATGCGGCCACCGGTCACCGCGTTGGCGAACTCGTACGTCGGGGCGTCGTTGCCCAGCGGCAGCGGCTCCACGCTGATGATCACGCGGGCGTACTGGCCGGAACCACCGGTCTGCTTCTTGTGGGTGTACTCGACCTTCTCCACCTTGCGGCGGATGGTCTCGCGGTACGCCACCTGCGGCTTACCGATGTTCGCCTCGACGTTGAACTCGCGGCGCATCCGGTCGACCAGGATGTCCAGGTGCAGCTCGCCCATGCCGGAGATGACCGTCTGACCGGTCTGGTCGTCCAGCTTGACGCGGAAGGTCGGGTCCTCCTCGGCCAGCCGCTGGATGGCGGTGCTGAGCTTCTCCTGGTCGGCCTTGGTCTTCGGCTCGATGGCCACCTCGATGACCGGCTCCGGGAAGGTCATCGACTCCAGGATGACCGGGTTCGCCGGGTCGCACAGGGTGTCACCGGTGGTGGTCTGCTTCAGACCCTGCACCGCGATGATGTCGCCGGCCTGGGCGGAGCTGCGCTCCTCCCGCTTGTTGGCGTGCATCTGGTAGATCTTGCCGATCCGCTCCTTGCGGTCCTTGGTGGAGTTGATCACCTGAGAACCGGACTCGAGCGTGCCGGAGTAGATCCGGACGTACGTCAGCTTGCCGAGGTGCTTGTCGGTCTGGATCTTGAAGGCCAGCCCGGAGAACGGCTCGGAGACCGAGGGCTTCCGCTGCAGCGGGGTCTCGCCGTCGGTGGCCGTACCCTCGATCGCCGGGATGTCCAGCGGCGAGGGCAGGTACGCGACGACCGCGTCCAGCATCGGCTGGATGCCCTTGTTCTTGAAGGCGGTACCGGTGAGGACCGGGTTGGCCTTGCCGGCGATGGTGGACCGGCGGATGGCGGCCTTGATCTCGTCGACCGAGATCTCCTCGCCCTCGAGGTACTTCTCCATCACCGAGTCATCGACGTCGGCGAGGGTCTCCATCAGCTTCTCGCGCCACTCGGCAGCCGAGTCGGCGAGGTCGGCCGGGATCTCCTCGACCGCGTAGTCCTCACCCTTCTGGGTCTCGCCGCGCCAGGTCAGCGCACGCATCTCGACCAGGTCGACCACGCCGATGAAGTCGGACTCGGCGCCGATCGGGATCTGGAGGACCAGCGGGGTGGCGTTGAGCCGGTCGATCATCATCTGCACGCAGCGGAAGAAGTCGGCACCGGTCCGGTCGAGCTTGTTGACGAAGCACATCCGGGGGACGTTGTACTTGTCCGCCTGCCGCCAGACGTTCTCCGTCTGGGGCTCCACGCCGGCCACGCCGTCGTAGACCGCGACCGCACCGTCCAGAACACGCAGCGACCGCTCGACCTCGACCGTGAAGTCGACGTGGCCGGGCGTGTCGATGATCTGGATCGTGTGGCCCTTCCACTCGCACTTGGTGGCGGCGGAAGTGATGGTGATACCGCGCTCCTGCTCCTGCTCCATCCAGTCCATGACGGCGGCGCCCTCGTGGACCTCACCGATCTTGTACGTGATGCCGGTGTAGAACAGGATTCGCTCGGTGGTAGTGGTCTTACCGGCATCGATGTGGGCCATGATGCCGATGTTGCGTACGTTGGCGAGCGCGTCTGCGGCGGCCACTTCAATCCCTACTTATCGTCGTCTCGACACAACTGGTGGCGGTTCCGGCGCCGGTGGGCGCCGGAACCTCAGGTGTTACCAGCGGTAGTGCGCGAAGGCCTTGTTCGACTCGGCCATCTTGTGCGTGTCCTCACGCCGCTTGACGGCGGCGCCGAGGCCGTTGCTCGCGTCCAGCAGCTCGTTCATCAGCCGCTCGACCATGGTCTTCTCGCGCCGCGCCCGGGAGTAGGTCACCAGCCAGCGCAGACCGAGCGTGGTCGCGCGGGACGGCCGGACCTCGACCGGAACCTGGTAGGTGGCGCCACCGACACGGCGGCTGCGCACCTCGAGGGTCGGCTTGACGTTGTCCATCGCGCGCTTGAGCGTGACGACGGGGTCGGTGCCGGACTTCTCGCGGCAGCCCTCCAGGGCGGCGTACACGATGCGCTCGGCGAGCTGACGCTTGCCGCGCAGCAGGATCTTGTTCACCAGCTGGGTGACCAGGGGCGAGTTGTACACCGGGTCAGCGACCAGCGGCTTCCGCGGAGCGGGTCCCTTACGCGGCATGTCAGCTCTTCTCCTTCTTCGCGCCGTAGCGGCTGCGAGCCTGCTTGCGGTTGCGGACACCCTGGGTGTCCAGCGAACCGCGCACGATCTTGTACCGCACGCCCGGGAGGTCCTTCACACGACCGCCGCGCACGAGCACGATCGAGTGCTCCTGGAGGTTGTGGCCGACGCCCGGGATGTAGGCGGTCACCTCGATCTGGCTGCTGAGCTTGACACGAGCGACCTTGCGCAGCGCCGAGTTCGGCTTCTTCGGGGTGGTGGTGTACACACGGGTGCACACGCCGCGCCGCTGGGGAGACCCCTTGAGCGCCGGGGTCTTGGTCTTGGTCGTCTTGGCCTGACGGCCCTTTCGGACCAACTGCTGAATGGTGGGCACCGGGTTTCTCCGCTCCCTTCGGCCGCTGCGAGGCGACCGCGCCGTCTGCTCCAGCCGTCCGGATGGGCGGCTCTCCTACATTTCAACCAGGGCCGCCTGACGGCTCCCCAGCACCCGCGGTCGGGCGTGTCGCCCGAGTCACGGTTCCGGTGCCGGCCGCTCACGCGTCGTACCGGATCTTCTGGTCTTGGTGGTGCGACCGCGCGATCACCGGCTGACCGGTTCCAGCGCACGCACGCATTGCCCGGGCGGGCCCGGGCACAAGGGGAAAGAGTACCTACCACAGCCGCGCCGGTCAAAACGGATGGGTCGGGAAGGACCGCTGTGCGGTCCGCCGCCCGGTCTCCGGGTCGCCGATGCGCCGGTGATGGGCACCTACAGTGACAAGTGTACCGGCTCGTCCGCCGCGCGACCCGGCGGCCCCGACACCGCCCGGCCTTCGGACACCCGGACATACCGCTCAACCCAGGTCACCGGCCGCAGGCGTCGCAGACGCGGCGTCACGTGATCTGCACCACCAGAGCCAGCGCGAGCCCGACCAGGCCGAACAGCACCCCCGCCGCCCCGCAGGAGATCCCCGCCACGGCCAGGCCGGCGCCGGTGAAACGGACCGACGGCGGCGGCGCCGGCCGCCGGATCTGCCGCCGGGCGAGCAGCCCGGCCACCACCGCGCCGACGCCGATCAGCCCGCCGAGCACTGTGAACGCGCCGGCCGCCCAGGCGCCGCCGACGTCGCGGCCGGCCAGACCGAAGCACAACACCAGCAGCGACACCCCGATCGCGGCGATGCCTGCGACGAGCGACCCGATCGCCAGGCCGGAGGTGACAGGCGGCACGTCGAGGTGGACCACGCCGAACGGCGTACCCGGCACCGCGTCGACCCGCTTCGGCGGCCGCGGCGTCTCGGCCGGCGGCGGCGGAAGCGCCGGCCCGCCGTGCGGACCCCAGCCGCCGTGGCCGGGCACGCTCGCCGGCGCCGGCCACCCGCCGCCGTGCGCCGGCGGACTCCCCGGGTACGCCCCGTACGGCCCCGGCTGGTGCGCCGGCGCGGACGCGGAACCCGGCGGGTACGGCCCGGGGCGCGGCTGGTCGCCTCCCGGCGGAGCCGGTTCCGTCACGGGGTCCTCCTGTCCACACGCGCCCGCCGCGCGGCGGACACCGGCCAGGCTACCGCCGCCGATCATTGCGGGGTGGGCGGGCGCGGGCCCGCTCCCCCACCGGGTCAGTCGAAGTTCGGCGCGAAGTCGTGGCCGAACGAGGCGTCCGCGGCCCGGACCACGCCGATCACCACCGCCGCGACCACCGCGGCGGCGGTCAGCACCAGACCGGTCCGCGCCATCTGCTCGCCGCGCCGCAGCCAGTCCGCGCCGGTGAGATAGCCACCCGAGGCGTACGCCTCCCGGCGCGCCTGCCGGGCGAGCACGAGCGCGATCGTGGCCGGCACCGCGCCGCCGAGGAACAGACCGGTGAGCACGCCGATCAGCCCGAGCGCGAAGACGGCGCGGGCCTTGGTGGAGCGGACCGGCTCCGGGTCGTACGGATGGCGGTACGCCTGCGGCACGACGGGCGCCTGCCCGGGCACGGTCGTCATGCCTCCATCATGCCCCGACCCGGCCGTCCGTCCCGGCGGAAGGCAGCCGGTCCCGGCACTCCGGACGCGACGAGGCCCCCGGCGGACGCCGGGGGCCTCGTCGTTTCCTACTGCTTAGCGGTACGACCCGAAGTCGAAGTCGTCCAGCGGAACCGCCTGGCCGCTGGCCGGCCCGAAGCCGTAGTCGGTCTCCGGGTAGCCGGTCATCGAGTAGACCTTGGCCTTCGCCTCCTCGGTCGGCTCGACCCGGACGTTGCGGTACTTGCTGATGCCCGTACCGGCCGGGATGAGCTTACCGATGATCACGTTCTCCTTGAGGCCGATCAGCGAGTCGCTGCGGGCGTGGATCGCCGCGTCCGTCAGCACCCGGGTGGTCTCCTGGAAGGAGGCCGCCGACAGCCAGGAGTCGGTGGCCAGCGAGGCCTTGGTGATACCCATCAGCACCGGGCGACCGGCGGCGGGCTCGCCACCCTCGCCGACGAGCCGGCGGTTCTCCGACTCGAACAGCGCCCGGTCGACCAGCACGCCCGGCAGGAACTCGGTCGAGCCGGAGTCGATCACAGTCACTCGCTTGAGCATCTGGCGGATGATGATCTCGATGTGCTTGTCGTGGATGAGCACACCCTGCGAGCGGTAGACCTCCTGGACCTCCTGGGTCAGGTGGACCTGGACCGCGCGCGGGCCGAGGATGCGCAGCAGCTCGTGCGGGTCGATGGTGCCCTCGGTGAGCTTCTCGCCGACCTCGACGTGGTCGCCGTCGTGCGCCCGGAGCCGGACCCGCTTCGAGATCTTGTCGTACACGATCTCGTCGCTGCCGTCGTCCGGGATGACCACGATCTTGCGGGACCGCTCGCCGTCCTCGATCCGGATGCGACCCGGGGTGTCGGCGATGGGCGCCTTACCCTTCGGCACCCGGGCCTCGAAGATCTCCTGGACACGGGGCAGACCCTGGGTGATGTCCTCACCCGCGACACCACCGGTGTGGAAGGTACGCATCGTCAGCTGCGTGCCCGGCTCACCGATCGACTGGGCGGCGATGATGCCGACCGCCTCGCCGACGTCCACGGTCTTGCCGGTCGGCAGCGAGCGGCCGTAGCACGCACCGCAGACGCCCAGCTTCGACTCGCAGGTGAGCACGCTGCGCACCCGCACCGTCTCGGTCCCGGCGGCGACGATCGCGTCCACCAGGATCGAGTTGATGTCCTGGCCGCGGTGGGCCACCACGGTGCCGTCCGGCCCCTTGATGTCGTCGGCGAGCGTCCGGGCGTGCACGCTGGTCTCGGCGTGCTCGTGCACGACCAGCTTGCCGTCGATGCGCTCACCGACCTGCATCGGGATGGCGCGGTCGGTGCCGCAGTCCTCCTCGCGGATGATGACGTCCTGCGAGACGTCCACCAGACGCCGGGTCAGGTAACCCGAGTCGGCGGTACGCAGGGCGGTGTCCGCGAGACCCTTGCGGGCACCGTGCGTGGAGATGAAGTACTCCAGCACGGACAGACCCTCCCGGTAGCTGGCCTTGATCGGCCGCGGGATGATCTCGCCCTTCGGGTTGGCCACCAGACCACGGATCGCCGCGATCTGCCGGAGCTGGAGCAGGTTACCGCGGGCACCCGAGTTGATCATCTTCCACAGCGGGTTCTCCTGCGGCAGCGCGGTGTCCATCTCCTTGGCGACCTCGTTGGTCGCCTTGGTCCAGATCTCGATGAGCTCGCCGCGGCGCTCCTCGGCGGTCATCAGACCACGCTGGTACTGCTTGTCGATCCGGTCGGCTTCCTTCTCGTACCGCTCCAGGATCTCCCGCTTGCGCGGCGGAGCGATGACGTCCTCCATGCCGATGGTGACGCCGGACCAGGTGGCCCAGTGGAAACCGGCCTCCTTGAGCCCGTCCAGGGTGGCCGCCAGGGCCACCTTCGGGAAGCGCTCGGCGAGGTCGTTGACGATCGCGGAGAGCTGGCCCTTGCGGATCTCGTAGTTCACGAAGCGGTAGCCCGGGGGCAGCGTCTCGTTGAACAGGACCCGGCCCAGCGTGGTCTCCACGGTCACCGGCTCGCCCTCGGTCCAGCCCTCGGGGGCGGTCCACGGCTCGGCGCCGGCGCCGTTGTCCACACCGACCACGTCGCGCAGCCGGATCCGGACCGGCGTCTGCAGGTGCAGCTCGCCGTTGTCGTACGCCATCCGCGCCTCGGCGTCCGAGCTGAACGCCCGGCCCTCGCCCTTGCCACCCGGGGTGAGGTGGGTGAGGTGGTACAGACCGATGACCATGTCCTGGGTCGGCATGGTGACCGGCTTGCCGTCGGCCGGCTTGAGGATGTTGTTCGACGACAGCATCAGGATCCGCGCCTCGGCCTGGGCCTCGGCGGACAGCGGCACGTGGACCGCCATCTGGTCACCGTCGAAGTCGGCGTTGAACGCGGTGCAGACCAGCGGGTGGATCTGGATGGCCTTGCCCTCGACCAGCTGCGGCTCGAAGGCCTGGATGCCCAGACGGTGCAGGGTCGGCGCGCGGTTCAGCAGAACCGGGTGCTCGCCGATGACCTCTTCCAGCACGTCCCACACGACCGGCCGCTGCCGCTCGACCATCCGCTTGGCGGACTTGATGTTCTGCGCGTGGTTGAGGTCGACCAGCCGCTTCATCACGAACGGCTTGAACAGCTCCAGCGCCATCTGCTTGGGCAGGCCGCACTGGTGCAGCTTGAGCTTCGGGCCGACCACGATGACCGAACGGCCGGAGTAGTCGACGCGCTTGCCCAGCAGGTTCTGGCGGAACCGGCCCTGCTTGCCCTTGAGCATGTCGGACAGCGACTTCAGCGGCCGGTTACCCGGGCCGGTGACCGGACGGCCACGGCGGCCGTTGTCGAACAGCGCGTCGACGGCCTCCTGAAGCATCCGCTTCTCGTTGTTGACGATGATCTCGGGCGCGCCGAGGTCGATCAGCCGCTTGAGGCGGTTGTTCCGGTTGATCACACGCCGGTACAGGTCGTTCAGGTCGGAGGTCGCGAAGCGGCCACCGTCGAGCTGCACCATCGGGCGCAGGTCCGGCGGGATGACCGGGACGCAGTCCAGCACCATGCCGAGCGGCGAGTTGCGGGTGTTCTGGAACGCCGCGACGACCTTGAGCCGCTTGAGCGCACGGATCTTCCGCTGGCCCTTGCCGGAGCGGATGGTCTCGCGCAGGTTCTCCGCCTCGGCCTCCAGGTCCATGTTCTGGACCAGGGCCTTGATCGCCTCGGCGCCCATGCTGCCGGTGAAGTACTCACCGAAGCGGTCGCGCAGCTCGCGGTAGAGCAGCTCGTCGGTGACCAGCTGCTTCGGCTCCAGCTTGCGGAAGGTGTCGAGGACCTCGTCGAGGCGGTCGATCTCGCGCTGGGCCCGGTCGCGGATCTGGCGCATCTCGCGCTCTCCGCCCTCCTTGACCTTGCGCCGGACGTCCGCCTTCGCGCCCTCGGCCTCCAGCTCGGCCAGGTCGGCCTCCAGCTTGGCGGCCCGCTTCTCGATCTCCGAGTCGCGGCTGTTCTCGGCCTGCCGCTTCTCGGCCAGGATCTCGTTCTCGATGGTCGAGAGGTCGCGGTGACGCGCTTCGGCGTCCACGCTCGTCACGACGTACGAGGCGAAGTAGATGATCTTCTCGAGATCCTTCGGGGCGAGGTCCAGCAGGTAGCCCAGCCGGCTCGGCACGCCCTTGAAGTACCAGATGTGGGTCACCGGAGCGGCCAGCTCGATGTGACCCATCCGCTCCCGGCGAACCTTGGAGCGGGTCACCTCGACGCCGCAGCGCTCGCAGATGATGCCCTTGAAGCGGACCCGCTTGTACTTACCGCAGTAGCACTCCCAGTCCCGCTGCGGACCGAAGATCTTCTCGCAGAAGAGCCCGTCCTTCTCCGGCTTGAGGGTGCGGTAGTTGATGGTCTCGGGCTTCTTGACCTCGCCGTGGGACCACTGACGGATGTCGTCAGCGGTGGCGAGGCCGATGCGCAGCTCGTCGAAGAAGTTGACGTCGAGCACTATGTCCCCTATGTCGTCGTCTGTACTGCTAGCTAACGAGTGGGATCCGGGGCAGGGTGACCCTGCCCCGGATCACCACCTCAGACCTCTTCGACCGAGCTCGGCTCGCGCCGGGACAGGTCGATGCCCAGCTCCTCCGCCGCCCGGAACACCTCGTCGTCGGTCTCGCGCATCTCCAGGGCCACACCGTCGCTGGAGAGCACCTCGACGTTGAGGCACAGCGACTGCAGCTCCTTGAGCAGCACCTTGAACGACTCCGGGATGCCCGGCTCGGGGATGTTCTCGCCCTTGACGATCGCCTCGTAGACCTTGACCCGGCCCAGGACGTCGTCGGACTTGATGGTCAGCAGCTCCTGCAGGGCGTAGGCGGCGCCGTACGCCTGCATGGCCCAGCACTCCATCTCACCGAAGCGCTGGCCACCGAACTGCGCCTTACCACCCAGCGGCTGCTGCGTGATCATCGAGTACGGGCCGGTCGACCGGGCGTGGATCTTGTCGTCGACCAGGTGGTTGAGCTTCAGGATGTAGACGTAGCCGACCGCGATCGGGTCGGGCAGCGGCTCGCCGGAACGACCGTCGAACAGCTGCGCCTTGCCGCTGCCCCCGATGAGCTGGTTGCCGTCCCGGTTGGGCAGGGTCGACGCCAGCAGACCGGAGATCTCCTCCTCGCGGGCACCGTCGAAGACCGGCGTGGCCACGTTGGTGTCCGGCTCGGACTCGTGCGCGTTGATCGAGCGGAGCTGGCGCTTCCACTCGGCGTCGTCGCCGTCCACGCTCCAGCCGGTCTTGGCAACCCACCCGAGGTGGGTCTCCAGGACCTGGCCGATGTTCATCCGGGACGGCACACCGAGCGGGTTCAGCACGATGTCGACCGGGGTGCCGTCCTCCAGGAACGGCATGTCCTCGATCGGCAGGATCTTGGAGATGACGCCCTTGTTGCCGTGGCGGCCCGCGAGCTTGTCACCGTCCTGGATCTTGCGCTTCTGGGCCACGTAGACCCGGACCAGCTCGTTCACGCCCGGGGGCAGCTCGTCGCCGTCCTCGCGGGAGAAGGTACGCACACCGATGACCGTGCCGGTCTCGCCGTGCGGCACCTTCAGCGAGGTGTCCCGGACCTCGCGCGCCTTCTCGCCGAAGATCGCGCGGAGCAGCCGCTCCTCGGGGGTCAGCTCGGTCTCACCCTTCGGGGTGACCTTGCCGACCAGGATGTCGCCGGGGACGACCTCGGCGCCGATCCGGATGATGCCGCGCTCGTCGAGGTCGGCGAGCATCTCCTCGCTGACGTTCGGGATGTCGCGGGTGATCTCCTCCGGGCCGAGCTTGGTGTCCCGGGCGTCGACCTCGTGCTCCTCGATGTGGATCGAGGTGAGCACGTCCTGCTGCACGAGGCGCTGCGACAGGATGATCGCGTCCTCGTAGTTGTGGCCCTCCCAGCACATGAACGCCACCAGCAGGTTGCGTCCGAGCGCCATCTCGCCCTCGTCGGTGCACGGACCGTCGGCGATGACCTGACCGGCCTCGACGCGGTCGCCCTCGAAGACGACCGGCTTCTGGTTGACGCAGGAGCCGGCGTTGGAGCGGCGGAACTTGTGCAGCAGGTACGTACGGCGGTGGCCGTCGTCCTGGTGGACGGTGATGTAGTCCGCGCACAGGTCCTCGACCACACCGCCGACCTCGGCGACGACGACGTCACCGGCGTCGACCGCGGCGCGGTACTCCATGCCCGTACCGACCAGCGGAGCCTCGGCCTTGACCAGCGGCACCGCCTGACGCTGCATGTTCGCACCCATGAGCGCGCGGTTGGCGTCGTCGTGCTCCAGGAACGGGATCATCGCGGTGGCGACCGAGGTCATCTGCCGCGGCGACACGTCCATGTAGTCCACGGCGCCCGGCGCGACGTCCTCGGTCTCGCCGCCCTTACGGCGGACCAGGACGCGGTCCTCGGCGAAGGTGCCGTCCGACTTCAGCGGGGCGTTTGCCTGCGCCTTGACGAACCGGTCCTCCTCGTCCGCGGTCAGGTAGTCGATCTGGTCGGTGACCCGGCCGTCGATGACCTTCCGGTACGGCGTCTCGATGAAGCCGAACGGGTTGACCCGGGCGAACGTGGACAGGGCGCCGATCAGGCCGATGTTCGGGCCTTCCGGCGTCTCGATCGGGCACATCCGGCCGTAGTGGGACGGGTGCACGTCCCGGACCTCGAAGCCGGCCCGCTCGCGGGACAGACCACCCGGGCCGAGCGCGCTCAGCCGGCGCCGGTGGGTCAGGCCCGCCAGCGGGTTGGTCTGGTCCATGAACTGGGACAGCTGCGACGTACCGAAGAACTCCTTGATCGCCGCCACCACCGGGCGGATGTTGATCAGGGTCTGCGGCGTGATCGCCTCGACGTCCTGGGTGGTCATCCGCTCGCGGACGACCCGCTCCATCCGGGAGAGACCCACCCGGACCTGGTTCTGGATCAGCTCGCCCACGGTACGCAGGCGACGGTTGCCGAAGTGGTCGATGTCGTCGGCCTCGTAGCCCTCCTCACCGGCGTGCAGCCGGCAGAGGTATTCCACGGTGGCGACGATGTCGTCCTCGGTGAGCGTGCCGGTGGTGATCGGCACGTCCAGCTCGAGCTTCTTGTTGAACTTGTAGCGCCCGACCTTGGCGACGTCGTACCGCTTCGGGTTGAAGAAGAGGTTGTCGAGCAGGGTCTGGGCGTTCTCACGGGTCGGCGGCTCGCCAGGGCGGAGCTTCCGGTAGATGTCGAGCAGGGCCTCGTCCTGGCCGGCGATGTGGTCCTTCTCGAGCGTGGTCATCATGAGCTCGGACCAGCCGAACTTCTCACGGATGCGCTCGGCGGACCACCCGATGGCCTTGAGCAGGACGGTGACGGCCTGGCGGCGCTTGCGGTCGATGCGAACGCCGACCGTGTCGCGCTTGTCGATGTCGAACTCCAGCCAGGCACCCCGGCTCGGGATGACCTTGACGCTGGAGAGGTCGCGGTCGGAGGTCTTGTCCGGCTGCTTGTCGAAGTACACGCCCGGCGAGCGGACGAGCTGGCTGACCACGACGCGCTCGGTGCCGTTGATGATGAAGGTGCCCTTCGGCGTCATCATCGGGAAGTCACCCATGAACACCGTCTGGCTCTTGATCTCGCCAGTGGTGTTGTTGGTGAACTCCGCGGTCACGAACAGCGGCGCGCAGTAGGTCAGGTCCTTCTCCTTGCACTCCTCGATCGAGGCCTTGACCTCGTCGAAGCGCGGAGCCGAGAAGGAGAGCGACATGGTGCCGGAGAAGTCCTCAATGGGACTGATCTCGTCGAGGATCTCCGCGAGACCCGAGCGTGCGTGCGGGTCGTCCGCCGACCGGCCCTGCCAAGCCTCGTTGCCGACGAGCCAGTCGAAGGACTCGTTCTGGATGGCGAGGAGGTTGGGGACCTCGAGGTGTTCGGTGATCCGACCGAAAGAAACTCGGCGGGGCGCGAATGCGCTCGACGTACGACTGGTCTTCGCAGGGCGGGAAGCTGCCAAGATGCGTCCTTCCGAGGACCGGTGCTGCAGAACGGCTGGTACGCGTGCACTCCAATGACCCCACCAGAAATATCCACAATCGGACATTTCCGAGCAGGGGTCAAGTCGGAAGGCAGCGCAAACTAGCAGTGTAGCCGAGAGGCTAACCGCTGTCCAGCCCACCCCGCAGGTCGTCGCGGAACAAGCCCTGGGACCTCGGAAAACCGGGTCGACCGGGCCGCTCGGAACGCGACGCTCCTGCCGGTCCGCTCGGGAGCCGCGGCGGCGGTGCTGCCGTTGCCTTACCCGAGAGGCGGCCGTTGCAAGCGCGGAAGGTCTTGCTGATGTTCAGCGTGCCTGGCAGGCCCGTGCCGCGTCAAGGGCCGGTTACTGCTCGGGGTGTCTTTCCCACCGACGGGCTACCGACAGACGTCGCTGACCGGCCGATGAGAGGACGCTGTACGCCCTGCTCACGCCGTTCGCCGGCGGGCGGCACCAACACGGCGGGCGGTGACCCGGTCTCCCGGATCACCGCCCGCCGCGACGCGATGTGCCCCGGCTCACGTGAGCCGGACGCGCGTCAGGTGGAGCAAGGTCACTTGAGGGTGACCTTGGCGCCCTCGCCCTCGAGCTTGGCCTTGGCCTTCTCGGCGGTCTCCTTGTTGGCCTTCTCCAGGACGGCCTTCGGAGCGGCCTCGACCAGGTCCTTGGCCTCCTTGAGGCCCAGGCCGGTCAGCTCGCGCACGACCTTGATGACCTGGATCTTCTTGCCACCGTCGGCGTCGAGGATGACGTCGAACTCGTCCTTCTCCGGCTCGGCCTCGGCGGCCGGGGCACCCGGACCGGCCGGGCCGGCGACGGCGACCGGAGCGGCGGCGGTGACCTCGAAGGTCTCCTCGAACTGCTTCACGAACTCGGAGAGCTCGATCAGCGTCATCTCCTTGAACGCGTCGAGCAGCTCGTCGGTGCTGAGCTTCGCCATGTCTGGCGTCCTTTCTCGCAATGAAAACTAAGAACGTGGTGCGCCGGGAGGGCCTCAGGCCGCCTCGGCGCCCTCCTGCTCGCGCTTCTTGTCCGCCAGGGCGGCCGCCGCGCGGGCGGCCTTGGAGAGCGGAGCCTGGAACAGGGCCGCGGCCTTGCTCAGGTTGCCCTTCATGGCGCCGGCCAGCTTGGCCAGCAGCACCTCGCGGGACTCCAGGTCGGCGAGCTTCGTGACCTCGGCCGCGGAAATGGCCTTGCCCTCGAAGACACCGCCCTTGATGACGAGCTTCGGGTTGGCCTTCGCGAAGTCGCGAAGCCCCTTCGCCGCCTCGACGACGTCGCCCGAAACGAAAGTCAGCGCGGTAGGACCGGAGAACAGCTCGTCGAGCCCGGAGATGCCCGCATCGGCCGCGGCACGCTTGGCAAGCGTGTTCTTCGCGACCGTGTAGCTGGTCTCCTTGCCGAGCGAGCGCCGCAGCTGGGTGAGCTGCGAAACCGTGAGCCCGCGGTACTCGGTCAGCACGGTCGCTCCCGCGTTGCGGAAGCTCTCGGTCAGCTCGGCGACGGCCGTGGCCTTGTCGGCCCGGATCGGCTTGTCCGCCATGTCCCTCCTCTCTCGTTGCTCGGAGCTGGTACGCCGGCGGCGAGCCGAGGCTCGACGACGGCGGCGGAGGCATCACGACAACGAAAAAGCCCCGGCGCAGGGCGCACGGGGCGAGGGCCGGGGACACGGGCACAGTCGGCGGACCGTGCGTGAAACCGAGTTTCGCTTACCGCCCTGCGCGGGTCGCCCGTCGTCGCGGGACCTTCGACCGTGCCGGAGCACGGTGACCAGCGGTCTTTGGGTGGAACTACCGCACCAGGTTACGCGACGTGCGCCGCAGCACCAAATCGCCGGAGGTGCTCCCGGTCACCAGGGCTCAGGCCCGGGTGCGCCGCGCCCAGGCGTAGCCGGTCAGCGCCACCGCCGTCCAGGCCAGGGCCCAGCCGGTGAGCAGCAGACCGGCCCCGGCCGCGACCGGCCCGGTGACCGCCCGCGCGGTCGCCATGACCGGCGGGACCATCCAGGGCGCGACCGAGCCGGAGAGCCCGAGCACCACGACCCCGACCGCGCCCGTGACCAGCACGGCGACCCCGTAGCCGGCGCTGCGGGTCACGGCCCGGCTCGCCAGCGCGCCGAGCGCCACCGCAGCCGGCAGCGAGAGCAGGTGGGCCCAGAGCCCGAGCGCCACCCCGAGGAGCACCGGCCGCTCCCCCGGCCCGACGGTCGCGGTGACCCCGCCGAGCGGCCACGGCAGCGCCAGCGCGACGAGCACCACGGCGAGCCCGGCCACCAGCGCCGCGAGCAGCCCGGCCGCCCGCTCCCGGGCCGGGCCGGCCACCACCCGGGCCATCCGGCGCTGCACGTCGGGTTCCACGTCCAGCAGGATCTTGGTCTGCCAGGCCAGCACCGGGAACAGCACCACGGCGGAGACGCCGTAGGCCTCCGCCGGCCGGGCCCGGCCACCGCCGTAGAGGACGCCGAGGACGAGCAGGCCGGCCAGCACCGGCGCCAGCGCCCGTCCGGTACGCACGAAGCCGGCCAGCCGCAGCCGGACCAGCGCGATCACCGGGCCACCTCCGGCGCCGGCCCGGGCCGGGCGGAGTCCCCGGCCTCGGCACCGGCCTGGTCCGGGGAACCAGCGGCGGACGCGCCGACCGACCCGCCGGTGCCCGACGGCCCGGCGGAGGCCGGCACCGGGTGCGTGGCCGGGGGCGGGACGGCGTGTTCGCGTACCCGAAGGATCTGATGGCCGTCGGCGCGCAGGCGGGCGACGGCGGTGGCCAGCCCGGCGGCCGGGACCGCCAGCTCGACCACGGCGACGGCCGCGCCGCCCGACGACGCCTCCTCGGTCACCGTGCCGTCGGTGACCGACAGGTGCCGGGCTCCGGGGAGCCGGACCGTCTCGCCGCGGTGGTCGCTGACCAGCACCGTGCCGCCGTCGGCCAGCACCTCGCCGATGATCTCGGGGACCGACTCCCGGGCGGTGGCGTCCAGCCCCTCCCAGGGCTCGTCGAGCACCAGCAGGCCGGGCGGGCGCAGCAGTGCCTGCGCCAGGCCGACCTTCTGCGCGGTGCCCTTGGACAGCCGCGGCAGGCGCACGTCGTGGAAGCGGGTCAGGCCCAGTCGCTCCACCCAGTGGCGCACCGCCCGGTCGGTGGCGGGACCGGGCAGGCCGGCGACGCGGCCCATGGCGGACAGGTACGCCCCGACTGTGAACGGCTGGTCGGCGGGGAAGCGCTCCGGCACCCAGCCGACGACCGGCGGCCGGTCGGCGACCCGGCCCCGGCTCGGGCGCAGCACCCCGGCGGCCAGCTGGAGCAGAGTGGACTTGCCGGCGCCGTTGCGGCCGAGCACGACCGCTGCCTCACCCGGGCCGATCGCGACGTCGACCTGCCGCAGCACCCACGGGCCGTGCCTGTGGTAGCGGAGCCAGACGCCGTCGAGCCGCATGCGCCCGAGAGTGCCACACCGGACAGACGAACGGGGCCCCGCCACGACGTGGTGGCGGAGCCCCGTTCGGGAGTACGCGTGCTCAGCCCTCGGCCGAGCCCTCCTGGAAGTTCTTCACGACCTTCGGGTCGACCGGTACGCCCGGGCCCATGGTGGTGGTGAGGGTGACCTTCTTGAGGTACGTGCCCTTGGCCGCGGACGGCTTGGCCCGCAGCACCTCGTCCAGCACCGCGGCGTAGTTGTCCACCAGCTGGTTCTCGGAGAAGGAGGCCTTGCCGATGATCAGGTGCAGGTTGGAGTGCTTGTCCACCCGGAAGGTGATCTTACCGCCCTTGATGTCCGAGACGGCCTTGGTGACGTCCATGGTCACGGTGCCGGTCTTCGGGTTCGGCATCAGACCGCGCGGGCCCAGGATCCGCGCGATCCGGCCGATCTTGGCCATCTGGTCGGGCGTGGCGATCGCCGCGTCGAAGTCCAGCCAACCGCCCTGGATACGGGCGACCAGCTCGTCGGTGCCCACCTCGTCCGCACCCGCGGCGACGGCCTCCTCGGCCTTCGCGCCGGCGGCGAAGACGATCACGCGGGCGGTCTTACCGGTGCCGTGCGGCAGGTTGACCGTGCCGCGGACCATCTGGTCCGCCTTGCGGGGGTCGACGCCGAGGCGCATCGCGACCTCGACCGTGGCGTCGAACTTGACGTTGGTGGTCTCCTTGGCCAGCTTGACGGCCTCGACCGGGGTGTAGAGCTTCGACCGGTCGATGACATCGGCGGCCTTGCGGTAGCTCTTGCTGCGCTGCATTTCTGGTGACTCCTGTGGTCTCTGGCGGGCGCGCGGCGTACGCGGCCCTCCCACGAACAGAAAGATCGGGTGGAGCGGTGGAGCGAGATCAGTCGGCGACGGTCAGGCCCATCGACCGGGCGGTGCCGGCGATGATCTTCTCGGCCTGGTCGATGTCGTTGGCGTTGAGGTCCGCCATCTTCTTCTCGGCGATCTCGCGCAGCTGGGCGCGGGTGACCGAGCCGACCTTCTCCTTGTGCGGGACGCCCGAGCCCTTCTGCACGCCGGCGGCCTTGATCAGCAGCCGGGCGGCGGGCGGGGTCTTCAGCACGAAGGTGAACGTGCGGTCCTCGTAGACGCTGATCTCGGCGGGGACGATGTCGCCCCGCTGGGACTCGGTCTGCGCGTTGTAGGACTTGCAGAACTCCATGATGTTCACGCCGTGCTGGCCGAGCGCGGGGCCGACCGGCGGCGCCGGCGTGGCCTGGCCCGCCGGCAGCTGAAGCGTGAACGTCTTGACGAGCTTCTTCTTCGGAGGCATGTCTCTTCCTGGGGCTTGGAACTGGGATTCTCGCCGGTCCGCGGGCGCGCACGGTCAGCACGGTGCGGACAGCCGACGTTCTAGGGTAGCGCAGCCGTCGGCCACCCCCCGCGCCGAGGTCGGCGGATGGCGAAACGGCGCACCGGCGGCCACCCCGGGAAGGGGCGGGCCGCCGGTGCCGACGTACGTCAGATCTTGGCGACCTGGTTGAAGTTCAGCTCGACCGGCGTCTCCCGGCCGAAGATCGACACCAGCACCTTGAGCTTCTGCTGGTCGGCGTTGATCTCGCTGATCGTCGCCGGCAGCGACGCGAACGCGCCGTCGGTGACGGTGACCGAGTCGCCGACCTCGAAGTCGAGGACCTTGATCTCGGGCTTGGCCTTCTTCTGCTCGGTCTCGACCGCCGGGGCCAGCCACTTGAGCACCTCGTCGAGGCTCAGCGGCGCCGGCCGGTCGGCCCGGTCGGTCGCGCCGACGAAGCCGGTGACCCCCGGGGTGTTCCGGACGCAGGAGTAGGACTCGGCGGTCAGCTCCATCCGGACCAGGATGTAGCCCGGGAAGACCTTCGCCTGGACCTGCGACCGCTTGCCGTTCTTGACCTCGACCTCTTCCCGGGTCGGCACCTCGACCTGGTAGATGAAGTCCTCCATGTCGAGGGAGGTGATCCGGGTCTCGAGGTTGGTCTTGACCTTGTTCTCGTAGCCGGCGTACGAGTGCACCACGTACCAGTCGCCGGGCGCGTAACGCAGCTTCTGGCGCAGCTCGGCGACCGGGTCGAAGTCCTCGTCCGGGGCCGGCTCGGTGGTCGGGAACTCCGGCTCGCTGGCGGCCTCGACCGACTCGTTGTTGGCCGCCGTCGCCACCGTGGACTGCTCGTCCGGGGTTCCGGCGGTCTCGTCGTACTCAGGCACGCTCGCTCACTTCCGTCAGTATCGCTGTCCGCAGGTCAGCTGGACTCGCCGAAGACCCACAGCACCGCCTTGGCGAAGCCGTAGTCCAGGCCGGCCACGATCGCCAGCATCACCGCGACGAAGGTGACCACCACGGCCGTGTAGGTCAGCAGCTCCTTGCGGGTCGGCCAGATGACCTTACGCAGCTCTGCCACGACCTCGCGGAAGAACCGCGCGATGCGGGCGAACAGCCCGATCCGCTCGGTGTCCTTGCGGGTCTTCCGGCCCTCGGCCGGCTCGGCCTGCGCCCGCTTGCGGGTCGCGGTGCCACCCCGGGCGACCGGCTCGTCCGCGTCGGTGGCGTCGTCGTCGGCCACGTCGTCGACGGTCGCGTCGTCGTTCAGACGCTCGTCGCCGTCGTCCTCGCCGCGGCGCTTGCTCTCGGCCACTTCGCCCTCCGTGCGGGTATGGGGTCGCACGCCGGGCGGCGTGCGCGGCGTGTTGGTCACGCCGGCCGGACCAACCGTCCCGCGACGGGCCGCGGCCGGCGGACCGGCCGGGAGGGCCCGAACGCCTCGGAACCACCCCACCGATGCCACCACCACGGGCCGGACGCCGCCGGTGAGGGCGGCGCGACCCACGGAACGGTCAGGCCTGAGGCGCAGGGGTGACAGGACTTGAACCTGCAGCCTGCGGTTTTGGAGACCGCTGCTCTGCCAATTGAGCTACACCCCTGTGCGGCAACTCACCTCCACCCGGACACGCTGTGCCGAGCGGGGGTCACTTGCCCCACGGCGGACCAGTGTACGGGTAGTCGTGCGACTTTCCCAACCGGTCTGCCCCTCGCGCGTCGGGCGAACCCTCAGCGCGTCGTGCGGATCAGTGCCCGAGCCTGCGACAGCACCTTCTCACCCTGGCAGGTGGCGGTGATGTCGAGCCTGGTCAGGCCCTCTTCGGTGACCTCCTTGACCACCGCTGACACCTCGATCTCGGTGCCCTCTTCGGTGTCCGGGACGACCACCGGGCGGGTGAACCGGACGCCGAAGTCCACCACCGCGTCCGGCGCGCCGGCCCAGCCGGCCACCGCCCGGCCGACCAGCGCCATGGTGAACATGCCGTGGGCGATGACGCCCGGCAGCCCGACGCCGGTGGCGGTGCGGTCGCTCCAGTGGATCGGGTTGAAGTCGCCCGAGGCGCCCGCGTAGCGGACCAGGTCCGCGCGGGTCACCCGGTACGTCTGGGTGGGCAGCTCCATGTCCTCAGGCCTCCCCGCGTACGACGATCTTGGACCACACGGCGACCACCGGCTCACCGTCCACCGTGCTCACGTCCGTGCGGGTGGTCAGGAAGCCGTGCCCGCCCCGGGTGGTGACCTCCTCGATGGTGTTCACGCACACCAGCTCGTCCCCGGCCACCACCGGCCGGGTGTACGCGAACCGCTGGTCGCCGTGCACCACACGGCTGTAGTCGACGCCGAGCGCCGGGTCCTCGACGATCTGCCGGCTGGCCGACATGGTGACGACCACGGGGAACGTCGGCGGCGCCACCACGTCGGGGTGGCCGAGCGCCCGGGCCGCCTCCGGGTCGTGGTGGACCGGGTCGGTGGCGCCGACGGCGGTGGCGAACTCGCGGATCTTTTCTCGGCCCACCTGGTAGGGGGCGGTCGGCGGGTACGTCCGGCCGACGAAGGACGGGTCCAGGGACATGCCGCCGAACCTACACGGAAAACACGAACGCCGATCCGCCCGGTCGGGCGGCCCGGAGGCCACCCGTCAGGTGGATCGGCGTTCGAGAAGCTGTTGCGGTGCCGGCTGCGCCGGCCGCGGTCAGCGGGTCTCGCGGTGGACGGTGTGCTTGCCGTCCCGGGGGCAGAACTTCTTCAGCTCGATGCGGTCCGGGTCGTTACGGCGGTTCTTACGCGTGATGTAGTTGCGCTCCTTGCACTCCACACACGCCAAAGTGATCTTCGGCCGGACATCGGTCGCCTTCGCCACGGCGGAGTGCCTTCCTCGCTCACGGATATCAACTACGGCGTGTCAGCGTACGCGCTGACGACGCGGACATGCAAAGTGGGCGCCTGTGGCGCCCATCCCACCGGCCACCGGGCTGGGCCCGGAGGACGAGAGTAGCGGTGGCCGGACTTGAACCGGCGACACAGCGATTATGAGCCGCTTGCTCTGCCATCTGAGCTACACCGCCGTGGCGGGTCCAGCCGGACCCTCTGAGCCCCCTTACGGAATCGAACCGTAGACCTTCTCCTTACCATGGAGACGCTCTGCCGACTGAGCTAAGGGGGCCTGCCCGATCACCCCGGGGGGTGTCGCGCAGGGGAAACAGTACACGACCGCGTCGCGCAGGTGAAATCGGATCCCCCGGGTGCGTGTCCGCCCTGGTCAGGGCACCACTCGCAGGCGCGGCAGCTCCCCCGCGACCACCGTCTCCGGGTCGACCTGGGCGCCGAACCAGGCCTCCAGCCGCTCGTACGGCAGAGGGCGGCTGAACAGGAATCCCTGGCCGATCTCACAGCCGATGTCCTGGAGCAGCTCCAGCGTCAGCTCGCTCTCCACGCCCTCGGCCACCACCGCCAGGCCGAACTGCTGCGACAGCGTCACCACCGCGTTGACGATCGCCAGGTCGCCCGGATCGGTCGCCATGCCCTGCACGAACGACCGGTCCACCTTCACCTCGTGCACAGGCAGCCGGCGCAGTTGCGCCAGCGACGAGTTACCCGTGCCGAAGTCGTCCACCGAGAGGCGGACACCGAGGTCACGCAGGCTGCGCAGGGTGGGTATGGGACGTTCGGTGCCGTCCAGGACACCCGCCTCGGTGACCTCCAGCGTCAGCCGCTGCGGCGGTACGCCGTACTCGGCCAGCAGGTCGCGTACCAGCGCCGGGAAGTGCTGGTCGGTGAGCGTACGCGCGGCGAGGTTGACCGCGACGGACAGCGGCTGTTCGCCGTGGCTCCAGTCGCGGCTGCGCCGCAGGCTCTCCCGGAGCACGAACTCGGTGAGCCGGCCGAGCTGGCCGGTGTGCTCGGCCACCGCCACGAAGTCGTCCGGGGCGACACTGCCGTGCGCCGGGTGCTCCCACCGGGCCAGGCACTCCACGCCCACCAGGCGGCGGTCCCGCAACGTGACCTTGGGCTGGAAGTAGACCTCCAGCTCGCCCTCGTCCAGCGCGCGTTGCAGGTCGCCGGCGAGGCCGAGCCGGCGCAGCGACCGCGACTCCAGCGCCGGGCTGTAGAGCTGCACGCTGCCCGGTACCGACTTGGCCGCGGTGGCGGCCAAGTCGACGCGTTGCAGCAGCGCCACCGCGTCGCTGCCGTGGTCCGGGTGCACGGCCACCCCGACGACCGTGTCCACGTCCAGGGTGAGCGCGTCGAAGACCATCTCGTCGCGGATCTGCTCCCGCAGCTGGGCCGCCAGTTCCAGGGCCGCCTCGGTGCTCTCCAGCCGGAGCGTCACCAGGAACTCGTCACCGCCGGCCCGGCCGACGAGCGCCGAGGAGGGCGCGCAGGAGCGCAGCCGCTCGGCCACCTCCATGAGCACCTTGTCGCCGGCGGCGTGACCCAGCGACTCGTTCACCTGGCGGAGCCGGTCCACGTCGAAGAGCAGCAGCGCCACCACCTCACCCGGGGCGCGGATCTTGACCGCCTCCGCCACCGACGAGGTGAGGCGCCGCCGGTTGGGCAGGCCGGTGAGCGCGTCGTGGTCGGCGTCGTGCCGCAGCCGGTCGACCAGGCGGGAGTTCTCCAGCGCCACAGCGGCGTGCGCGGCGACCGTCTCGAAGACGGGGATGTCGCCGGGGGCGAAGTGGCCGATGTCGCTGAGCCGGTTGGTCACCTCCAGCGTGCCGATCACGGCCTGGCCGGAGCGCAGCGGCACCACGATGGCGTCCTTGACCCGCTCCTCCCCCGCGGCCTGCCGCAACGCCGGATCGCCGCCGAGCCAGCGGCCGATCGAGAGGGTACGACCCTTCTTGTGCACCTGCTGGCGCAGGCTCGCCGGGGTGGGCGCCAGGTCAAGCAGGCCGGGGGTGTCCACCCGGGCGGTGAGCAGCACCTCGGGATGCCGGCCCTGGGCGGGCAGCCAGAGCGTCGCGTACTCGGCCTGCATCAGCGCGCGTACCCGGTCGAGGAGGATGTCGGCGAGTGACCGCTCGGTGCCGGAGGCGAGAAGGCGGGTGAGCTCGTACATCCCGGCCAGCGTGCGGTGCTGGCGGAAGAACTGGGAGTAGGAGCGGTAGACCAGGACCAGGCCGCTGAAGAGGGCGGCGAGCAGCAGCGCCGACCACCACGTCGTCTTCAGGGCGATCAGGACGAGCAGGCCGATCGCCACGTTGATGGCGGCGGTGAGCAGAGCGGTCGGCATGCTGCGCAGCGCGTCCCGCCCGGCCTGCCAGCCCTGGAGCAGCACGTGCACACCGACCACGCTCACGAGGCTGACCAGCGTGACCACGCAGACGGCGAGGAACAGCGAGCCCCAGGTCCCCGGCCCGACACCGCGCAGCGGCGGCAGCGCCAGGAGTACGAGGCTGGCCAGCGAGGTGGCGGCGGCGGCCTTGGCGACGTTGAACCAGAGCTTCGCCGCGCCGAAGCGGTGCGAGGCACTCCAGATCAGCACCGAGAGCGTGTAGATCAGTACGACACTCAAGGGCGGCAGGAAGTAGAGCGCCACGATCAGTGGCACCTCGGTGAGCGTCACGCCCACCGACTGGCGCCGGACGTAGACGTTCAGCACCGCGAAGCTGATCCCCGCCATGACGACGAAGAACACGAAGGCGAGCGGCCACTTGCCGAACGGGTGGTCCGCCACCAGGGCGATGCAGGTGCTGAAGACCACCGCCAGCAGCGCCAGAGGGGCGGTGACGAGCCAGGCACGTTCCGTTGACCTACGAGGTCGGCCCTGGCTTGCCATGCCCCTCCTACCCGAGACGTCGTCCGCCGGCCGGCGGGCGACTCGATGATTCAGCGCGGGGCGTCCATCGTCCAGACGATGTCGGCGAGTTGCGCGCTACTGGTGCCGGGGAGGATGCCGAAGGCGCCTGCGATGGCGGCGAGCACGAGGAGCGAGCCAAGCAGCCGGCCCAGCGTTCGACCAGACATGATTGCTCCTGTCGGGAGATTGCCACAGGGATGGTGAAGGTTTCCCGATCGTGCCACAAGCCTGAGGGGCAGAAAAGCGGAGAGGACCCGCCCAGCCCGAGTAGCTGTCAGGTTCCGCCGTTCGGCCCGGCCACCCACGACACGCAGCCAGGTCATGGGGGTGAAGGGACGTCAGCCGCTTCGTCCATTGCGGATTCCCACCTTCACCCACGAAGGGGATCAAGTCACGCGAAACCCCACACCACCAACCCTGGGTCGCCCGGCCGGCTCGACCTGGCCGATCCGCCCGGTGGACCACCACCGGACCCGCGGGCATTGACCACCATACCTGCCCCTGTCATGAACGCCAGAGGATGATTCGCTCATTCACGCCGGAACCGCTCAGTGGGCTCACCAGGGGCGTCCAGCGCCTTCGGCGTACGTCATCTGAGCATGTCCGTCACGCCGGTGTCCGGATCGACCGCCACGCTGAGCTTGCAGTGCCCCCGGGCTCGGGTCTCGCCACGGGGGACGAAGTCGACGACCAGCAGGCGCTCGGTTCCGCGGAGTCCTCGCACCTGCGCTTCGTACGGCTCGGAGATCTGCCAGTCGTCGATCTGGAACCCGCCTCGGGGCTTGCCGGCGCGCATCCGTCTGGTGAACTCGGCGGTCGCCAGCACCCGAACCTCATCCTGATCCACGACCCAGTATCGATCTACCGGCCCGTCCGCCGGAGGACGCGGCCCGGCGGACCGGTCGCACGGCTACTGGCCGAAGGTGTACCGCAGATTCGCGTTGATCAGCTCGTTCAGTCGCCTACGCAGATGCCCGAGCAGCGAGGGGTCGGGAAGAGGCTCGGCGAGCAGCAGCGTCCACCGAAGCAGAGTGCCTTGATGCCCGTCGGACGCGAGATCGAAGCGCACCTGCGCGTCGGGTCGCTTCGACCACAGCGATGACCAGACGACCAGGTTCGGGCGTTCGCGGCGCAGGATCTGCGGTCGCTGTTCGTCGTCGAGCAACCGCAGCCACGGGCGTGCCGGGTCGCGGTCGGGCTCGGTCAGCGCCTCGAAGACGACGGCCGGCGGAGGCGCTTGACCGCGCATGCGGCTGCCCGCTTCGATCATGGCTCAGCTTAACGGCGCAAGCCGACAGGGCTGACGAGTGTCGCGGCCTGAACGAGAATGGCCCCGGAGCGCGTTTTCGCAACTCACGGGGCCGTTCTTGCACCTGGTGGCGGGTAGAGGATTCGAACCTCTGAAGCTTTCGCGACGGATTTACAGTCCGCTCCCATTGGCCGCTCGGGCAACCCGCCAGGGCACACCACCACGTCGCAACGCGGCGGCGGAAGCAAGGATAGCGGTTGCCCCCGGCACTGCCGCAACCGGGTACCGTCAGGAGGTCCCACGCTGGTCAGCGCGGGACGGACCAGGACAGACCGCCGGACAGCAGGAGCATGAGCATGGCAGCGAACCCGTCGTTCGACATCGTGAGCAAGGTCGACCGGCAGGAGGTCGACAACGCCGTCCGCCAGTCGGAGAAGGAGCTCTCGACGCGGTTCGACTTCCGCGGCACCGGCGCGGAGATCTCCTGGTCGGGCGAGGAGGCGATCAGCCTCCAGGCGGAGACCGAGGAGCGGGTCCGGGCCGCGCTGGACGTCTTCAAGGAGAAGCTGGTCAAGCGGAACATCTCGCTGAAGTCGCTCGACGCCGGCGAGCCCCGTCAGTCGGGCAAGATTTTCAAGATCGACGCCAAGGTGGTGCAGGGCATCGACTCGGACAAGGCCAAGGCGATCAGCAAGAAGATCCGCGACGAGGGCCCGAAGGGCGTGCAGGCGCAGATCCAGGGCGACCAGCTCCGCGTCACCGGCAAGAAGAAGGACGACCTCCAGACCGTCATCGCCCTGCTCAAGGGCGAGGACTTCGGTCTGGCGCTCCAGTTCACCAACTACCGGTAGGCACGACGATCGAGTCGCGTGGCAGGTGACCGGCATGGTCACCTGCCACGGTGCGGGATCAGGCATCCGCAGTGGCCGGAACGCGCGGCCTGCATCTCGGCCGCGAACAGCTGCGGTTCCTTCTGCCGTCAGGCGACTTCCTTGGGGTACGGGCCGGTCGTGCGGTCGGCTGGGAGCCATGACCCCCGCGATGCTTCTCCCCTATCGCCCGGTGCTCGGTCAACCGGTACTGCGCCGGCTGCTGCCCGGTCTCGCGACATCCGCTCTCGGTGACGGGCTCGCCCTGGTCGCGGTGACGTGGCTGGCTCTGCAACTCGCCCCCGCCGGGCAACGCGGCACGTGGACCGCATTCGCGGTGGCCGCGTACACGCTGCCGGGGGCGGCCGGCACGCTGCTGCTCGGGCGGTGGCTGGGTGGACGGAGCGGGGCGCAGCTCGCCGGCTGGGACGCGACGGTGCGGGCCGCCGCGTTGGGGGCGATCCCCGTCGCCCACCTCGCCGGGGTGCTGGACGTCGGTCTCTACGTCGCCCTGCTCGCGGTGTCCTCGCTGCTGCACCCGTGGGGGTCGGCCGGCCGGTTCACGCTCGTGGCCGAGCTGCTGCCGCAGCGGCACCACCTGGCCGCGAACGCGCTTCTCGGCGTGTTCGGCCAGGCCGCGACGATCGTCGGCCCGCCGCTGGCCGGCCTGCTCATCGCCTGGGGCGGCGCGGTGTGGGTGATCGCCGTCGACGCCGCCAGCTTCGCCGTGCTGGCCGTCAGCTACCGCCTCGTCGTCCCGGCCGTCCGCCGTGAAGGTGCCGTCCGGCGTGAAGGCGCCCACCATGAGCCCGCCGTCCGCCACCAGGCCGGAGACCAGCACGAGGACGGAGACCGCCACGAGAACCCGACGGCCGGACCGTCGCGTACGTCGGGATTCCGGATCATCGGGCGGGACCGGTCGCTGCTCGGACTGCTGGCGCTGACCTTCGCGTTCTTCTTCCTCTTCGGGCCGTTCTACGTCGCCATGCCGGTGCACGTCACCGACGACCTGCACGCCTCCGCCGGGACGCTCGCGGCCTACTACACCGCGTTCGGCGTCGGCTCCCTGCTCGGCGGGCTGCTCACGGGTCACCTGCGCGGACGGCCGCTGCGGACCACGCTCGCCGGCATCGTGGTGCTGTTCGGCGCCGCGCTGATGCCGCTCGGCCTGGGCGCGCCGGTCGTCCTGTCGCTGCCCGCGTTCGCGCTCGCCGGCCTGGTCTGGGCGCCCTACCAGCCGACCGCGACGGCGTTGTTCCAGCGCCGCACCGGCACCGTGGACCTCCCCCGTGTGCTGGCGGCCAACGGGGCGGTCACCGTGCTGGCGGTGCCGCTGGGCACGATGCTCGGCGGTCCGGCGACCGCCGCGTTCGGGGCACGTCCCACGCTCCTGACGTGCGCGGTGACGATCCTCGCGCTGGGTCTGGTCGCCGCGGTGTCCGCCGCGCGCCCCGGAGCGCAGAACACAGAGCGGACCGGGCCGGCGGGCCCGCACGACCGGCCCGGCCCACAGACGACAGGCCCGCACGACCGGCCCGGACCGCAGACGACGGGCCCGCGCGACCGGCCCGGCCGGGTGAAGGCGCCGGATCGGGTACGACCCGGAGCGTCCTGATCCGGGTGCAACCGCCGGAGCCGCATCGGGGTGTCGAGTGGTGAGAGCGGACACGGGAGGTGGGCATGGACGGCCCCGAGGACTTCGACGCCTTCTACACGGCGACCGCGCGGCGGGTCGTGCACCACGTCTACGCCCTCTGCGGCGACCTGGCCGAGGCGCAGGACGTGACGCAGGAGGCGTACGCGCGGGCCTGGCAGCGCTGGTCGACAGTCGGGGCGTACGAGGATCCGGAGGGCTGGGTCCGGACGGTGGCCTGGCGCCTGACGGCCAACCGGTGGCGCGGCCTGCGGCGCTGGTTCGCCGCGCGGGCCCGGCTGGGCCGGGAGACTCCGACGCCCGGGCCCAACCGGACCGGGTGGCGTTGCTGGCGGCGTTACGGCGACTGCCCGACGCGCAACGGCTGGTCGTCGTCCTGCACCACCTCCACGACCTGCCGGTGGCGGAGATCGCCCGGACCACAGGCATGCGGGAGGGGACTGTCAAGTCGTACCTGTCCCGGGGCCGTGCCGCGCTCGCCGTTCTACTGACCGACGACAAGGAGGAAGTCGATGTCGGCACGCATTGGTGAGGCTCTGCGGGAGTTGGAGCAGGACATGACCGGGCTGCGGCTCAGCCCGGCGGCCGAGGTGCGCGCACGGGGGCGTGCCAGGAGCCGGCGCCGGGCCGCGGTTCTGGCGGGGGTGGCCGCTGTGACAGTCACCGGCGGTGCCGCGACCATGGCGACGCTGTCCGGACCGGCGACGCCGATGCCGGCCGGCGGCGGCGCGGCCACCCCGTCCGCCGCGGCGTCGGCCGCGTGTCAGGCCGACCCTCCGGTACGGCTGGACGTCGTCTTCCGGCCGGGCGCCGGCACTCCGCAGATCGGGGAGGTCGACTACCGGATCGGGCAGGCGCGCGGGGACACCGGGCTGCGCTGCGGTGGCAGGACGGTCGCGGCCCGGCCGGACGGCGACGGCCGGGTCGTCCTGTCGGTGCTGCTCGCGCAGGGTGAGGATCCGGCGCCGATCCGGGCCGCCGTGGAGAAGCTGCCCGGGGTGGAGCGGGTGGTGACCGCCGGCGGGTGAGCGGTCAGGCGGCGAGCGTCTGCTCGGCGCGTACCGCTGTGGCCTCGGCCCGGGCGATCGGGCCGCCGGGCAGCGCGGCGACCGCGGCTCCGACGGCGACCGCCACCCCGGCGAAGACGAACGCCCACGAGACGCCGCCGGCGTGGTCGATGATCAGGCCCGCGATCGAGCCGCCGGCGGCGCTCGCCGCCACCGACATGGTCACCACCCAGGTGTACGCCTCGTTCAGCATGCCGGCCGGGGTGATCCGCCCGACGAGCGTGTTCTCCAGGGTGAGCGCGGGGGCGATGGCCGCGCCGCCGAGCACCAGCGCGACGCCGAGCGCGGCCGGGCCGGGCATCACCGCGAAGACGGCGAAACTGGCCGCGACGGTGCCGAGCAGCCAGGCGAACTGGCGGGTCATGTTGGCGGCGGGCTTGCGTACGCCGAACCAGAAACCACCGATGGCGCTGCCGATGCCCCAGACGGCGAGCAGCACACCGGCAAGGCTCTCCGGGTCGTCGGCGCCGGAGTTCCCGGCGAAGGCCGGGACGATGACGCCGGAGGCGCCGAACGCGATGCCGAGGCTCGCCACGCAGAGCAGCAGCGCGGGGAAGCCGCCGAGCCGCAGCGGGCCGAGGCCCCTTGCGTGGTGCTCGCGCGGGTGCGGGCGCCAGCCGCGCATGACCCGTCCGAGCGCGACGGTGCCGGTGCCGATCAGGGTGACCACCGCGGCGCCGACGAGCGCGGCGGAGGCGTCGGCGAGCAGCACGAAGCCGGCTACCAGCAGCGGCCCGATCACGAACACGACCTCGAAGAGGGTGGTCTCGGCGGCGAGCGCGGTGTTGCGCAGGTGCGCCCGGCCGGTGGCGGGGGCGGTGAGGTCGTTCCAGGCGCCCCGGATCGCGGCGGTGAGCGGCGGGTACGTGGCTCCGGCGACGCCCGAGGCCAGGTAGATCAGCCCGAGGTTGCCGCTGTCGGAGCGGGTGGCGACGAGCAGCCCGATCAGGGCGAGCGGGTGGGTGACCGCGGTGAGCAGCAGGACGGGGGTGGGTCCGACCCGGTCGGCGATCCGGCCGGCGACCGGGCTGAGCGCGGCGCCGGAGAGCGCGTAGATGCCGCCGGCGACTGCGGCCAGGGAGTACCGGCCCGTGACCTGCTCGACGACGAGCAGCAGCGCCAGCGGGGTCATGCCGATCCCGAGCCGGCCGATGATGCCGAGGATCAGCAGCATCGGCGCGCCGGGGATCCGCCAGACGCCCTGGTACTGGCGCAGTGCGGCCACAGTCGACCTCCAGGAGGGTAATGAGCGGGAGACGTTTCGACCCTAACGGCGTGACCTGACCGGGGGAAACGCATTGTGCCCGGACACACCACCGCGCCCGCGTCGTGGGACGCGGGCGCGGTGGGGAGTACGGCGGGTCAGCGCTGGAACTGCACCGGCCCGGAGTTGCGGGCCATCTGCTCCAGGCGGGCCACCCGCTGCTCCATCGGCGGGTGGGTGGCGAACATCGCGGCGATGCCGCCGCCCCGCTTGAACGGGTTGTCGATCATCAGGTGGGCGGTGCTGGCGAGCTGGCCCTGGGGCGCCAGCGGACGCGCCTGCGTACCCATGTGGATCTTTCGGAGGGCGCTGGCCAGGGCCAGCGGGTCGCGGCTCAGCTCGGCGCCGGACTGGTCGGCCTGGAACTCCCGGCTCCGGCTGATCGCGAGCTGGATCACCGTGGCGGCGATCGGGCCGAGGATCAGCGTGAGCAGCAGCACGGCCGGGTTCGGGGCGTCCTCGTCGTCCGAGGAGCCCAGCGGGATGAACCAGGCCAGGTTGGCCAGCATGGTGATGATGCCGGCCAGGCCGGCAGCCACGCTGGAGATCAGGATGTCCCGGTTGTAGACGTGGGACAGTTCGTGGCCGATCACGCCACGCAGCTCCCGGTAGTCCAGGATCTCCACGATGCCCTGGGTGACGCAGACCGCCGCGTTCTCCGGGTTACGACCGGTGGCGAACGCGTTGGGCTGCGACGTCGGGCTCACGTAGAGCCGCGGCATCGGCTTGCCGGCCTGCGTGGAGAGCTCCCGCACCATCTGGTACAGCTCGGGGAACTGTGCCTCGCTGACCGGTTGCGCCTTCATCGAGCGCAGTGCGAGCTTGTCGGAGTAGAAGTAGGTGACGCCGTTCATCAGCAACGAGACGACGACGGCGATGACGAGACCGCCGCTACCGCCGAACCAGTAGCCGACCGCGAGGATCAGCGAGGTCAACAGGCCGAGCAGCGCTGCGGTCTTGAGACGGTTGTGATGCACGATCTCTCCTTCGGTGCACGGGCCCTTGCGGGAGGCCCGCTGACCGGTTCAACACACCGGTACCCGTCAACCATCCGGCTCATGGCTGAAAGTTGCCTGGATGTTGCTGTGCGCAGGCTGAAGCGGTCGCCCATCCGGGCAGGAACCGGTCAGCGCGCCGCCACGTCCAGCACGAGCTGCGGTGCGAAACCGATCACCACCGCGGCGACCGTGGCCACGCCGAGCGCCAGCACCACGGTCCGGGCGGGCCGGACCGTCGCCACGCCGGCCGGCGTCGCGTAGAGGGAGGCGGTGACCCGCAGGTAGTAGGCCAGGCCGATCACCGCGTTCAGCGCCACCACGAGCGCCAGCCAGCCCGCGTTCCCGGCCAGCAGCGCGCGTACCACCGTCACCTTGGCGAACAGCCCGGCCAGGCCCGGCGGCAGCCCGGCCAGCCCGATCAGCGCCAGCGCGAACGCGCCGCCCACCCAGGGGTGCCGCCGCGCCGCGCCGCGCAGGTCGGCCAGCGTGCCGCCGTCACCGTCCGCCGGTCGCAACGCCACCACAGCGGCGAACGCGGCCAGTTCCAGCAGCACGAAGAAGATCGCGTACGCGACGGCTGCGGCGTACGCGGCCGCCCGCGCGTCGCCGGTGCGGCCCGCGGTCAGCGCCAGCGCGCCCAGCGGGGCGAGGATGTACCCCGCCTGGGCCACCGACGACCAGGCGAGCAACCGCACGGTACGCCGCTGACGCAGCGCCACCAGATTGCCGACGGTCATGGTCAGCACCGCCAGCGCCGCCAGCACCGGGCCGGTCAGGTCGCCCGGCAGCGCCCGCTGCACCACAGCCAGCAGCGCCACCACGCCACCGAGCTTCGAGGCGGTCGACAGGTACGCGGCCACCGGCAGCGGCGCGCCGTCGTACGTGGCAGGGGCCCAGGCGTGGAACGGCACGGCGGCGACCTTGAACGCCAGCCCGGCCACCACGAGCGCCACAGCGACTGTGGTCAGCGGCAGATCGGTCAGGTCGTCGCGGGCGGCCAGGGTGGCGCCCAGCCGGTCCAGGTGCAGCGTGCCGGTGACCGCGTAGAGCAGCGCCGCGCCGAGCAGCGTCACTGTGGTGGCGACCACGCTGACCACGAAGAACGTCACAGCCGCCTCGGCGCCGGCGAGGCTGCCCCGGCGCAGGCCGACCAGCACGTACAGCGGGAGCGTCAGCGTCTCCAGCGCCACGATCAGCGTGATCAGGTCACCGGCGGCGCCGAGCACCACGCCGCCTGTCATCGCGCAGGCGAGCAGGAAGCAGTACTCGCCGACCGGGGTGCGCCCGGCACGCAGCAGCGGACCGGACAGCGCCAGCACGCCGAGCGTGAGCAGGGCGATCACCGCCCCGACCAGCGCGGCCCGGCCGTTCCACACCCAGGAGCAGTCGTCGCCGACGCAGAACGTGCGCCGGGTGCCGGCCGCGCCGACGAGCGCCGCGCCGACAGCCGTGCCGGCCGCGCCGAGCGCCGCCACGGCGACGGTGACCGCGGGACGCGCCACCAGCAGATCCACCAGCAGCACCAGCACGGCCGTGCCGGCGGCCAGGTACGCGGGCAGCATCGCCACGTTGTCGACACTCTGCACCAGGCTCATGGGACGACCCCCAGCAGCGCCTCCACCGGACCGGAGGCGTACGACAGCACGAGCGCCGGGGCCAGGCCGACCGCGAGCGCGAGCAGCACCAGCGGCGCCCAGGCGGTCAGTTCCGCCCCGGCCAGCCCGGGTGCGAGCCCCGCCACCGCCGGGCTGGGCCGCCCGTGGGTGACCCGGCGCAGCAGCCGCAGGAAGTACGCGGCGGTGAGCGCCCCGCCCAGCGCGGCCAGCACGGCCAGGGTCAGCCAGAGCGGGCCGCCCCGCTGCACGGCGGCGACCACGGCGAACGCCTCACCCCAAAATCCGGCCAGGCCGGGCAGCCCCAGCGAGGCGACAGCCGCGAAGCCGAGCAGCCCGGCCAGCCGGGGCGCGGTCTCCCGCAGCCCGGACAGCTCGGCCAGCGAGCCGGTGTGCGCGCGGTCCTTGACCGCCCCGGCCAGGAAGAACAGCAGGCCGGTGATGACACCGTGGGCGATGTTGCCGATCAGCGCGGCCTGGATCCCGGTGGCGGTGAGCGTGGCGACCCCGAGCAGCACGAAGCCCATGTGTCCCACGCTGGAGTACGCGATCAGCCGCTTCAGGTCGTCCTGCGCGAGGCAGACCAGCCCACCGACCAGGATCGCGGCGACGGCGAGCACGCCGAGCACCGGCGCGGCCCAGCGAGCGCCCTCCGGGGCCACCCCGACGGCGACCCGGATCAGCCCGTACGTGCCCATCTTGAGCAGCACCCCGGCGAGGATCACGCTGCCGACGGTGGGGGCCTGGGTGTGCGCGTCGGGCAGCCACGAGTGCAGCGGCCAGAGCGGGCTCTTCACCGCGAACGCCAGCGCCAGCAGCGTGAACGCGGCGAGCTGGGTGCCCCGGGACAGCCCGGCGCCGCCGGTGAGCGCGACCAGGTCGGCGGTGCCCGCGGCGGCCACCACCACGTAGACGCCGACGAGCAGCAGCACCGAGCCGAACAGCGTGTAGAGCGCGAACTTGCGGGCCGCGCGACGGCGGTCCGCGCCGCCCCAGCCGGCGATCACCGCGTACATCGGCAGCAGGACGACCTCGAAGAACAGGAAGAACAACACCAGGTCGAGCGCGAGGAACGTGCCGAGGATGCCGACCTCGACCACCAGCAGCAGCGCCACGAGCGCCCGCCCGCTGCCGCCGCCGGGCGGCACCCGCCACAGCGTGTACGCGCAGCACAGCAGCGTGAGCAGCGCGGTCAGCACCACGAGCGGCCAGGAGATGCCGTCCACACCGAGGTGGAAGCGCAGGTCGAGCCCGGGCACCCACTGCAGGTCGAGCTGGTGCCACGGCTGCACCGCCGGGCGTGGCCCGTACCCGAACCAGCCGTGGTCGCCGCCGACCAGCGGGAGCGTCGCCAGCAGCGTCAGCGCGGCCGCAGCGGTGCCGACCACCCGGCCGGCCCGGTCGCCGGGCACGACGGCGGTGGCCAGCGCGCCGAGCGCCGGGACCGCCACCACGGCGACCAGCAGGACCTGCCCGAACGTCATGAGGTCACTCCGATCAGCGCGACCGCGAGGCCGATCAGCAGCGCGCCCGCGAGCACCCCGGCTGCCGCGCGCGGCAGCGCCGCCCGGTGCAGCGCGGCCAGGCCGCCGCCCACCTCGACCGCCGCCCGGCCGCTGCCCTCGACCAGCCCGTCCACGCCCAGTTCGTCACCGGTACGCACGACCCGCGCGAGCGCGCCCGCCGGGCGTACGACGAGGGCGTGCTGGACGTCGTCGAGCCGGAACGCGCGGGCGAAGACCGGCCGCAGCGGGCCCAGGAAGCGGGCCGGGTCGGCGGCCGGGTCGCGGCGCCAGCCCGCCCAGGCGACGCCCGCCCCGGCGAGCAGCAGCAGGAACGGCAGGATCAGGTTCGGTGCGAGGTGGACCAGCTCGACCGCCTCGCCGGTGTCGTCGCCGGGTACGCGCAGCCGGTCGGCGAACCAGGGCGCGAACGCGGCCAGGCCCAGCAGCGCGGCCGGGACAGTGAGCAGCAGCACCGGCCAGCGCAACAGCGCGGGCGGGTCGTGCGGCCGCAGCAGCGGCGTGCGCGTCCGGCCGAGGAATGTGCGCAGCAGCAGGCGGGTCGCGTACCAGGCGGTCACCGCCACGCCGACCAGCCCGGCCAGCCAGACCAGCCAGCCCACCCAGGCGGCTGTCGGCCCGGCGCCGTCGAGCGCGGCCGCCTCGGCGGCGGCGAGCACGCCGTCCTTGCTCCAGAAACCCGAGAGCGGGGGTACGCCGGCGAGCGCGCCGAGGCCGACCACCATGCACCAGAACGTGACGGGCATGGCGGTACGCAGGCCGCCCATCCGGGACATCAGCGTGGTGCCGACGGAGTGGATCACCGCACCGGCGGCGAGGAACAGCAACGCCTTGAACGCGGCGTGGGTGAGCAGGTGGAACAGCGCAGCAGCGGGTGCGCCGACCGCCAGCGCGCCGGTCATGTAGCCGATCTGCGACACGGTCGACCAGGCCAGCACGCGCTTGATGTCGTCCTGCGCGGTGGCGGCGAACGCGCCGAGCAGCATCGTGATCGCGGCCATCACGCCCAGCACGGCGAGCGCGGCCGGTGCGCGCTCGAACAGCGGGAACAGCCGGGCCACCGCGTACACCCCGGCGGCGACCATGGTGGCGGCGTGGATCAGCGCGGACACCGGCGTGGGACCGGCCATCGCGTCGGGCAGCCAGGTGTGCAGCGGGAACTGGGCGCTCTTGCCCGCCACCCCGGCGAGCAGCAGCAGACAGGCGGCGGTGAGCGTGCCGGTGCCGTAGTCGTGCGCCAGCACGTCGGCGATCCGGAAGCTGCCCGCGCCCACGCCGAGCAGCGCGATGCCGAGCAGGAAGCCGACGTCACCCACACGGGTGACCAGGAACGCCTTGACCGCCGCACCGGGTGCCTCGGGCAGCCGCCGGTCGTGGGCGATGAGCAGGTACGAGCAGATGCCCATCACCTCCCAGCCGACCAGCAGCATGATCAGGTCGCCGGACACCACCACAGTGAGCATGGCGGCGGTGAAGAGGCTCAACTGCGCCGCGTACGGCGGGTAGCGGTGGTCGACGTCCACGTCGTCGTGCGGACCCCGGCGCAGGTAGCCGATCGAGTAGACCTGCACTGCGAGCGCGACGGCGGCGACGGCGGTGGCGACGAGTACCGCCACGCCGTCGAGCCGCAGGCCCAGCGTGACCCGCAGCCCGCCCAGGTCGACCCAGGTGGTGGACGCCTCGACCGGGGCGTCCACGCGGACCAGCAACGCCAGCGCGGCCAGCAGCGGCACGGCCGCCCCGGCCACGCCCAGCGCGACAGCCGACCGGCGGGCCGCCGCCCGGTCCTGGCGCGGGGCGGGCGGCAGCAGCAGGCCGAGCAGGCCGGCGACCAGCGGCGCCGCCGGCAGCACCGCGGCGAGCCACAGCGTCGGCGTGCTCACCGGACCGCTCCTTCCGTGCCCGGCGCTTCCGGCGTCGGCAGCCCGCCCGGGGCCACCGCGACCGCCGGCGCCGGCTCGTCGAGCGGCACGTCGTCGACTGTGACGCTGGCGCGCAGCCGGTAGAGCTGGAGCACGATGGCGAGCCCGACACCGATCTCGGCGGCGGCGAGCACGATCACGAACAGCGCGAACACCTGCCCGGAGTGCGGCAGCACGGCCTTGACGGTGGTGTCGGCGGTGACGAGCACCAGGTTCACCGCGTTCAGCATCAACTCCACCGCCATCAGCACCAGGACGGCGTTGCGGCGGCGCAGCACGCCGTACACGCCGAGGCCGAACAGCAGCGCGGCGGTGACGTACGGGATGACCGGCCTCACGGGCGCCCACCCTCGTCGGCTGGTTGCGACGCGCTGGTGTCGGTGGACCGGCGGCCGATGTCGGGACGGGACAGCACGATCGCGCCGACCAGCGCGGCCAGCAGCAGCACCGACAGCACCTCGAACGGCAGCACCCAGGAACGGAACAGTTGCTCGCCGAGGCGCTCGGCGGTGCCGGCGACGGGCAGGTCCACCCGGGACCAACGGAAAGCGTCGATCAGCAGCACCGCCAGGCCGAGGCCGCTGCCCGCGCCGACGAGCGCTGCGGCCCAGCCCGGCCGGTCCAGGTCGTCCGACGGGCCGATCGGCGCGCGGGTCAGCATCACCGCGAACAGCAGCAGCACCACCACCGCGCCCACGTAGATGAGCACCTGCACCCAGGCCACCAGCTCAGCCGTCAGCACCAGGTAGTCACCGGCCAGCGCGCCCAGGCACACCACCAGCCACAACCCGGCCCGGACCAGGTGGCGGGTGGCGACCACCAGCGCACCCGCGCCCACCGCCACCGCGCCCAGCGCGAGCAGCAGGACGTCCGCACCGGTCATGAGACGGTGCCTCCGCCCGGATCGGTGGCGGCGTCGGGGCGTACCCGGGAAGGAGCCGGACGGGCCGACGGACCCGCCGCCTTCCGGGCGGCGGTGGTCTCCTCCTTGGAGGGGTCGCCGAGCGGGTCGTGGGCCGGCGGCGGCGGCACGGTGGCCATCCACTCGCCCAGGTGGTCCTTGTCGTGCAGCAGGTTCTTGATGTCGTACTCGGCGTACTCGAACTCGGGCGACCAGTAGAGCGCGTCGAACGGGCAGACCTCGACGCAGATGCCGCAGTACATGCAGAGCGAGAAGTCGATGTCGAACTTGTCGAGCACGTTGCGCTGGCGAGGACGGGCGGCGCCGGGCACCGCCACCTCCTCCTTGTGCGAGTCGATGTAGATGCACCAGTCCGGGCACTCGCGCGCGCAGAGCATGCAGACGGTGCAGTTCTCCTCCAGCAGCGCGATCACGCCACGGGAGCGGGGCGGCAGCTCAGGCTCGACGTCCGGGTACTGCTGGGTGGTCGAGCGGCGGGTCATCGTCTTCAACGTGACCGCCAGGCCCTTCACCAGGCCCCCGCCGGGCACTCCACCGTGCTCGCTCATGCCGCCCATCCTGCCCTGTGGCCCGGGCGCGCGCGACCACCACCCGGCCTTTGCGGCGGTATCGTGAGCGCGGGGAGAACGACGCGCCGGGAAGGACCTGTCGATGACCGCCGCGCTGGAGAGCGACCACCCGCCGGAGGGCGGGTGGACGACAGACGATCTGGACGCGCTGCCGGAGGACGGTCGCCGCCGCGAACTGCTCGACGGAGTGCTGCTCATGTCCCCCTCCCCCACCCGGATCCACCAGAGCATCGCGGCCCTGCTCATGGTCGCGCTCGACGAAGACTGCCCCGACGGGTACGACGTGACCCAGGGTGTGGAGGTGCGCATCAACCGCACCCGCTCCTTCATCCCGGACGTGCTGGTCACCACCGCGACCGCCGCCGCGCGCGAGCCGTCCCGGTACGAGCCGCACGAGGTGGTGCTCGCCGTGGAGATCGTCTCGCCCAGCACCCGGTCCATCGACCGCGTCCTCAAGCCGGCGCTCTACGCCCAGGCCGGGATTCCGTTCCACTGGCGGATCGAGATCGAGGACGAGGGCATCGTCGTCTACACCTACAAGATCGATCCGGTGCACGAGGTCTACACGGAGACCGGGCGGTGGACGAAGTTCGTCGACACCGGCGAGCCGTTCCCGGTGAACCTGCCGATCAGCCGGATCACGCCTCGCCGGGTGTGAGCGGAGGCAGCATCTCCACGCCGAGCTGCTGGAGCACCTGGAACAGCTCGTTGACGCTCCACACGTCCACGATCCGGCCGTCGTCGTCGAAGCGCAGGAACGTCGCGCCCGAATAACTGACCACGCGGCCGGTCGGCGGCACCGGGCCGAACTGGCCGGCCTGGGTGCCGGCGGCCCGCCAGCGCACCGCCACCCGCGTACCGGTCGCCACCACGTCGACGATCTTGTAGCGCAGGTCGGGGAACGACGCCCGCCGGTCCCGGTGCCACGCCAGCATCGCCGCCGGGCCGGTGCCGCCCAGGCCCGGGCAGTCCGCCGCCACCAGCTCGTACGCGCTCTCCTCGCGCCCCGCGTTCCACACGTCGGCGACGAAACGCCGGGCTGCCGCCTCCACATCGGTCACGGCGGGCAGCCTATGCCCCTCTCCGGGGCACTCGCCCTGCCGGGAGCCGCCGGAGCGACCATGATGGGAACGAAAGGCGAACTCGGAGGTGGGTGTGGGCAGCGACGACGAGGTCCTGGACCGGACCGGCGGCAAGTACGTGGAGCCGGGTGGTGAGTTCACCCGGGACCAGCGCTACATCGCCACCCGGATCACCGCCGACGAGCGGGACGGCTGGCCGGTGGAGCCGGGGCGCTACCGGCTGGCGGTCAGCCGGGCCTGCCCCTGGGCCAACCGGCTGATCATCATCAGGCGCCTGCTCGGGCTGGAGGACGCCATCTCGATGGCCGTGGCCGGGCCCACCCACGACAAGCGGAGCTGGACGTTCGACCTCGACCCGGACGGCAAGGACCCGGTGCTCGGCATCGAGCGGCTGGCCGACGCGTACTTCGCCCGCTTCCCCGGCTACGAGCGCGGCATCACAGTGCCGGCGCTCGTCGACGTGCCCACCGGGCAGGTGGTGACGAACGACTACGCGCAGATGAGCCTGGACCTCACGACCGAGTGGACGGCGCACCACCGGCCGGGCGCGCCGGACCTCTACCCGGAACCGCTGCGCGGCGAGATCGACGAGGTGAACGGAGTCGTCTTCGCGGACGTCAACAACGGCGTCTACCGGTGCGGCTTCGCCGGCAGCCAGGAGGCGTACGACAAGGCGTACCACAGGCTGTTCGACCGGCTGGACTGGCTGAGCGAGCGGCTCGCCGGGCAGCGGTACCTGGTCGGCGACACGATCACCGAGGCGGACGTACGGCTGTTCACCACGCTCGTGCGCTTCGACCCGGTCTACCACGGGCACTTCAAGTGCAACAGGCAGAAGCTCAGCGAGATGCCGGTGCTGTGGGCGTACGCGCGGGACCTGTTCACCACGCCCGGGTTCGGCGACACGATCGACTTCGACCACATCAAGCGGCACTACTACGAGGTCCACCGGGACATCAACCCGACGGGGATCGTGCCGCTCGGCCCCGACCTGAGCAACTGGCTGATCCCGCACGGGCGGGAGGAGCTGGGCGGTCGTCCCTTCGGCGACGGCACCCCACCCCCGCCCCCACCCCCGTCCGAGCGGGTAGACCCCGCCCACACCCCGTTGCGCTGACCCGCTCCCTCCCCCGCCCCGTCTCGCCCCGCCCTCACCCCGCCCTCGCCCCGCCCTCGCCTCGCCTCGCCGATCTTGCACTTTGGGCCCGGAACCTGGGCGTCTTGCCCCTTTCGCCGGGGCAGGAAGTGCAAGATCGACGGGGACAGGGAGGGGCGGAGGGCGAGGAGAGGGCGGGGAGGGCGAAGAGGGGCGGGGCGGGCTACAGGGCCAGGCGGACTGCGGCGGTCAGGACGAGCTGGGCCAGGGCCAGGGGGACCAGGACCAGCCAGCAGAGGCGCTGGAGCTGGTCCTCGCGCAGCCTCGGGTAGCTCACCCGCAGCCAGATGATCACGAAGGCGACGGCGAAGACCTTCAGCAGCGTCCACAGCCAGCCGAGCTGCGCGTCGGCGAACGGGCCCTGCCAGCCGCCGAGGAACAGCACAGTGGTCAGCGCGGCGATCACCACGATGCCCACGTACTCGGCGAGCAGGAAGAACGCGAACCGCAGGCCGGTGTACTCGGTCATGTAGCCGAAGACCAGCTCGGAGTCGGCCACCGGCATGTCGAACGGCGGACGGCGGATCTCCGCCAGCCCCGCCACGAAGAAGATCACCATGGCCGGTGCCTGCCACAGCAGCCACCAAGGCTGCCATGCCTCCACGATGCCGGGCAGGCTGAGCGTGCCCGCCGCCATCGCCACCGAGGCGGCGGCCAGTACCAGCGGCAGCTCGTACCCGAGCAGCTGGGCAGCGCCGCGCAGCCCGCCGAGCAGGCTGTACTTGTTCGCCGACGCCCACGCGGACATGAGCACCGCCAGCACGCCGACGCCCACCACGGCGAGCACGAAGAACAGGCCGATGTCCAGCGGCTGGGCGACCAGGTCACCCGGCCCGAGCGGGATGACGAGCAGCACCAGCAGGTACGGCACCAGCGCCACAGCGGGCGCCAGCCGGAACACCGGCCGGTCCGCGTCGCGCGGGGTGACGTCCTCCTTCTGCACGAACTTGATACCGTCGGCGACCAGTTGCGCCCAGCCGTGGAAGCCGCCCGCGTACATCGGGCCCAGCCGGCCCTGCATGTGCGCCATCACCTTGTGCTCGGCCTGGCCCACGATCAGCGGCAGCGTGAGGAACGCGACGAGCACGCCTGCCACGCGCAGGACCAGCTCCAACCAGTCCGGCATCAGCTCTCCCCCGCCGCGTCGGGCTCCGGCTCCTGGCGGGGCGGCCCGGTCGGCCGCTCCCCCGGCAGCGGCCGCCCGAGCGGACCCGCGTCGTCGGCCGCCGGAGCAGCAGTGGACCCCTCCCCGGGCTCCCCGGAAACAGCCCGCTCCGGAGCATCCCCGGCAGTCGGCCGCGCCGGGCGCTCAGCGGCAGCAGGCCGCGCCGGACGCTCGCCCGGAGCGGGCCCAGCCGGCCGTTCGCGGGCCGGGCGCGCCGGCGTACCCCCTCGGGGGCCCTCACCCGCGCCGGCCGCACCCGCCGGCGTGGGCGTCGTGCCCCACTCACCCGGCGCGGGCACGCCCGGCGGCCGGACCGGCCGGCGGCCGCCGCCCGCCTCCGACTCGCCCGGCTCCTTCGCGCCGGGCCACGGCTTGGCGACCCGGGAGGCGAGGACGAACTCCTTGCGCAGCGGGTGCCCCTCGAACTCCGGTGGCAGCAGCAGCGGCCGCAGCTCACCGTGGCCGGCGAAGTCGATGCCGAACATCTCGTGCGTCTCGCGCTCGTGCCACGCGGCGCCGGGGAACAGGTCGACCACCGAGGCGACGACAGGCGTGTCCCGGGGCACCCGGGTGCGCAGCAGCAGCCCGTGCCGGTGCCGGACCGACCAGAGGTGCAGCACCACGTCGAAGCCGTCGGCCAGCTCGTCCACCGCCGACAGCCAGTCCAGGAAGTCGAGATCCAGCTCGGCGTCGTCGCGCGCCGCGCGCACCGCGTCCGCCCAGCTCGCCAGGGGTACGTCGACGGTGGCGCGGGCGTACCCCTGACCGCCGGAGACCGATGCGGTGGCCTCGACGGGCGCGAGCAGCGCGACCACCCGCCAGCCGACCTCTTCCGGAGTCATGCGCTGATCCTATGGCCGACGGCTGCGGACCGGGTCGGGCCGCCCGTGCCGGGATCGCCGCTTTGCCGGGCGGGCGGGGCGAGCGCGCGGAAAGATGAGGTCCGTGCGCGCTGTGACTGTGACCCCCGGTGTCCCGGACTCGCTGCGGCTTGTCGAGGACTGGCCCGAGCCACCGCCCGAGGAGGGCGCGATCCTGGTCGAGGCGCTGGCGGTGGGTGTCTGCGGCACCGACCACGAGATCGTGGCCGGCGAGTACGGCGAGGCACCGCCGGGCCAGGAACGGCTGGTGCTCGGGCACGAGTCGCTGGGCCGTGTGCTGGATGATCCGACCGGCACGTTGCACACCGGTGACCTGGTCGCCGGCGTGGTCCGCCACCCCGATCCGGTGCCCTGCGCGAACTGCGCGGTAGACGAGTGGGACATGTGCCGCAACGGCCAGTACACCGAGCACGGCATCAAGGCACTGCCCGGTTTCGCCCGGGAGCGCTGGCGGTTGCAGCCCAAGTTCGCCGTCGGCCTGGACCCGGCGCTCGCATCAGTGGGCGTGCTGCTGGAGCCGACGAGCGTGGTGGCGAAGGCGTGGGACCACATCGAGCGGATCGGCCGCCGGGCCGAGTGGAAACCGATGACCGTGCTGGTCACCGGTGCCGGGCCGATCGGGCTGCTGGCCGCGCTGCTCGGCAGCCAGCGTGGGCTGTCGGTGCACGTGCTGGACCGCAACACCACCGGGCCGAAGCCGGAGCTGGTCCGCGCGCTCGGGGCGACGTACCACACGGCGACCGTGCCCGAGCTGGACGTGAAGCCGGACGTGGTGATCGAGTGCACCGGCGCGCCCACTGTGGTGCTCGACGCCATGTGCAAGGCCGCGCCCACCGGCATCGTCTGCCTGACCGGCGTCTCCAGCGGCGGCCGGACGATCAACTTCGACGCCGGTGCGCTCAACCGGGAGCTGGTGCTGGAGAACAACGTGGTGTTCGGCTCGGTGAACGCCGGGCGGCGGCACTGGGAGATGGCCGCCGAGGCGCTCGCCCAGGCCGAACAGTCGTGGCTGACGTCGCTGATCACCCGCCGGGTGCCGCTGTCGAACTACCGCGAGGCGTACGCCTCGGTCGGCGAGGACATCAAGGCGGTGCTGGACTTCACGCAGTGAGGCGGGGCGCCGGATCCGGCGCCCCGGCCCTCTCAGATGCCTGGTAGCCGGCCGTTGCGGAACAGGTCCACGAAGAGCTGGTGGTCCTCGCGCGCCCGGATCCCGTACCGGTGGCCGAAGTCGACCAGGTAGCCGACGAACGCCTCCGGGTCGGCGTCGACGACCGCGACGATCGCCTCCTCGGTGGAGTAGTCGACCAGGTCGTGGCTGGACTCGTCGTCGGCGACCGAGTGCATCCGGGCCACCGCCCGGCCCAGGTCGGCGAGCACGCCGGCCAGTGCCTCCGGCTCGTTCACGTCGGCCCAGTCCAGGTCCGCCGCGTACGGGGACACCTCGGCGACGAGCTGCCCGACGCCGTCCAGCTCGGTGAAGCCCAGCCACGGGTCGGCGTGCGCCTGCAACGCGCGCTGCGACTCGGCGGTGCGGTGCCCCTGGTGCCGGAAGTACGACCGGACCCGCTCGTCGTCGACGTACCGCGCCACGGCCGGCACCTGCGCCTGCTTCATGTAGATGACGACGTCGTTCTCCAGCGCCTGGGTGTGCCCCTCCAGCAGCAGGTTGTACGACGGCAGCCCGGCCGACCCGATGCCGACGCCCTTGCGCAGCACCACGTCCTTGATGCCGGCGGCCACCGGGCGCATCCGGGTGGTCGAGTCCGGCAGCGTGTGCAGGTAGTCGGCGAACGCGGCGCAGACCTTCTCCCGGGTGGCGTCGTCGATCTCGTGGACGCCGTCGCCGAGGGAGAACCGGCGCTCGTAGTTGTCGATCGTGGTCTGCGCGGCGAGCAGGTCCACCCGGGTGTTCAGCCGCGCCTGCTGGAGCACCCGGCGCAGCACACCGTCGGCGTTGTCGAGCGTGATCGAGCCGATCGCGTCGTCCCCGCCCGCGGCGATGGCCCGCAGTTCGGCCAGGTACGACCGGGCGAAGCCGGTCACCAGTTCGCCGATCACCCGGTCGGAGAGCGCCTTGGCGTAGCCGAGCAGCGCCACGCTGGCGGCGAACCGCTTCAGGTCCCAGGTGAACGGCCCGACGTACGCCTCGTCGAAGTCGTTGACGTTGAACACGAGCTGCCCGGAGGCGTTCATGTAGGTGCCGAAGTTCTCGGCGTGCAGGTCACCGTGGATCCACACCCGGCTGGTCCGCTCGTCGAGGAACCGGTCGCTGCCGAAGTCGCCGCGCTGGTCGGCGTAGAACAGCGCGGCGCTGCCCCGGTAGAAGGCGAACGGTGACGCCGCCATCTTGCGGAACTTGCGGCGGAACGCCGCCGGGTCGATCGCCATGGACGCGCCGAACTCGTCGGTCAGCACGTCGATGATGAATGCGGAGCGCTTCTCCGCGAGGTCGGTCATGAGCCGCAGGCTAGCCCCGCGCCGCCACCTGGCGGTTCAGCCGACCGGCGGACGTACCGGGGGTGCGGTGAGCGCCTCGACCGGCCGCGCCACAGCGTCCGCCGGGGAGGTGAGCGCGTCGGGCCGGGGCACGCCGCCGATGCCTGACTGCTCGGCGGCGATCTTCTCCTGGAGGCGCAGGATGCCGTGCAGCAGCGCCTCGGGGCGCGGCGGGCAGCCGGGCACGTACACGTCGACGGGGATGAGCTGGTCGACGCCCTTGGTCACCGAGTAGGAGTCCCAGTACGGGCCGCCGCAGTTGGAGCAGGCGCCGAACGAGATCACGTACTTCGGCTCGGGCATCTGGTCGTAGAGCCGCTTGACCGCCGGGGCCATCTTGTCGGTGACGGTGCCGCTGACCACCATGAGGTCGGCCTGCCGGGGCCCGTGGGCGAACGGGATCACGCCGAGCCGCATGAAGTCGTGCCGGCCCATGCTGGTGGCGATGAACTCGATGGCGCAGCAGGCCAGGCCGAAGTTGAACACCCAGAGCGAGTAGCGGCGGCCCCAGTTCAGCACGAACCGGATCGGCTCGCCGAGCACGGCCGGCACCTGCACCTCGGGCCCTCCCCTGTCTGCGAAATTCCGCTGTCCCTGAACCGACAGTCAACCACAGCGCCCGGATCGGCAACCCCCGCAACCGGTACGGGCGTCAGGGCGTGTGACCGGCGTGACCGCGTCGGCGGTACGCACACGGGGAGGACCAGGTGACGGTGACGAGGGAGCCGATGCTCGACGAGCCACCCGAGGGGACAGCGAGGCGCGCCGAGAGGCGCGAGGCGGTCGACTTCGACGGGCTCTACCACGCACACTTCCGGTCCCTGACGCTTCAGCTCACCGCCTACTGCGGTGACCTGTCCCAGGCGCAGGACATGGTGCAGGAGGCGTTCTGCCGGGCGTTCGCCCGCTGGTCCCGGGTGTCCCGCTACGACGATCCGGTGGCCTGGGTCCGCCGGGTGGCCTGGAACCTGGCCACCAGCCGCTGGCGGCGGCTGCGGACGGCCCAGGCGTGGCTGCACCGCCAGCGGGAGGAGTACGTGCCGGGGCCGGGGCCGGACCGGGTCGCGCTGACCGCCGCGCTGGCCGAGCTGCCGCCGCATCAGCGCCGCGCCGTGGTGCTGCACTACCTGGCCGATCTGAGCGTCGCGCAGATCGCGGCGCAGGAGGACGTGCCGGAGGGCACCGTCAAGTCCTGGCTGTACCGGGGGCGGACCGCGCTGGCGGCGAAGCTCACCACCACGAGCGAGGTGAACCACCATGACTGAGCCCGACGACATCCTGATCGGCGGCGAGTTCGCCGAGTTCCGCACGGCGTACACGCCTGTGGTGCACCCGGCCGGGACGGCCGCGGTCCGGCGCACGGTCCGGCGCCGCCGCCGACGTACAGCGGTGGTCACCGCGGCGGCCGTGGTGCTTGCCGTGGTGATCCCGGTGGGCGCGAACGCCGCCCTGGACCGGCGGCCCGGACCGCCCCCGGCGCCCGCGCAGACAGTCACCCCGACTCCGTCCGAGAGCACGTCGCCGCCACCGTCGACGCCGCCGCCGAGCACGGCCGGCTCGACCCCGGCCGCTCCGGACGGGCGGATCACGCGGTCCCAGCTGCTCGCGGCCCAGCTCGACCTCGTGTCCTGGCCCGACGCACCGAAGACCTGTGTCAGTGACGACGTCCGGCTCCGTTCCGGCCCGCAGGACGAATCGGTCCCGACGCTGCTCGCCGGGCCGGAGTACACCGACCTCGACGGCGACGGCGCGACCGAGACGGTCGTCCTCGTCGCCTGCCGCTACGGCGAGGCGTCGGGCAAACAGGTGCTCGCCTTCGACCGGGACGGCGACGGCCGGATCATCACCATGGGCCGGGTGGTCGGCACCCGTGAGGGCATGGATGACATCACCGAGTTCTCGGTGCGGGACGGCGGGGAGGTCCGGGCGCACGTCGCCGACATCCAGCCCTGTTGCGGCACGCCCGAATGGACGCCGCAACGGCAGTGGCGGACGTACGCCTGGAACGGTGAACGGTTCCGGCAGGTCGACGGACCCACGAAGTTCGGCACCGACCCCCGTCTGACCGACCTCACGATGACCGCCCGCGACGTCGTGGCCGGGCCGCCGGACAAGAAGGGGATCCGGAAGGTCACGGTCACCGTGACGGTGGTGAATCATGGGCCGGTGAGCGTGCGCCAGCTCGGGTTCACCGGCTGGTACGACTACACGAGACCGAACGGGTCCGCCCTGGACCGGTGCCGGAACGTACGGCTCGACGGGGGCATCGCCTGCGTGCTGGACACCCTGTCGGTAGGCGCGAGCAGGACGTACACGTTCACGTTCGACCATCCGGCGACCGCCGACGAGCCGCCGACGCTGCGGGCGATCCACATCGACTCGCAGGAGCGGTACTGGAACGACCTGAACTGGAAGGACAACGAGGTCGAGCTGACCTCCGTCGGCTGACCGACAGATCGCAACCGACCGTCCCGTCTGGACGTGTCACCGGCATCGGACGGACGGAGATGCCGCCGTCCGGCAACGGGGAATCACGGGAGGAACAGCATGACCACACGTACGGCACGGATCGCCACCGCACTGCTCGGTGGGACCGCCGCACTGATCACCCTGGCCGCGCCGGCCGCCGCCGCGCCGAGCGCCGCCACCGGCCGCGTCGACGTCACGGCCCAGCGGCTCGTCCTCGACCCGACCGACCGGGGGTACGTCGGGACGCTCACCGCGACGGTGACCAACCGGCGGTCGACCGCGACGTCGGTGAGCCTGGTCGTCACCGAACCGGCGGGGGCGTCGTTCACCTCCATCGAGCCCGGCGGCGGCTGCTTCTACGACCGCCTGGTGGAGAACCGGCTGGTGATCGGCTGCGGCGGCGAGCAGATCGAGGCCGGCAAGAGCCTCACCTTCCGGCTGGGCTTCCACGTCTGGACCACGGCGCGCACGTACCCGATGGTCGCGAACGGCGGGCGGATCGAGGTCGTCCCGGACGGCGCCGCCGCGGCCTCGGACGCCACCGGCTTCACCACCCTCTTCCGCTCCACCACCGGCAGCCTGCGCAAGCCGCGGCCGTACGTGCAGGCCGTCGACACCGACCTCAGCATCCGGGGCAGCGCCGTGACGCTGACCCCGCAGCCGGACGGCACCCTGCTCGGCCGGATGCCGGTCACCGTGCGCTACGGCAACGACGCGCCGACCTTCGCTCTCAACGTCGCCGCCGCCCTGCCCGCGGGGGTGCAGGTCGACCACATCGAGCCGCAGGACATGCCGAGCTTCCCGCTCGGGTTCACCGTGCCGGGCGGCCGGTTCATGCCGGGCGAGGAGCGCACCTTCGACGTCTTCCTCAGCGCGCCCGTCGGCACGGCGGCGGGCGAGTTGGGCACCGGCAGCCTCACCGTGACCGGGAGCTACTTCTGGCAGGCCGAGGACCCGCAGGACGTGGACCCGTCGGACAACACCACGTCGTTCACGGTGACCGCGGCCGCCGCGAGCTGACCCGTCGCCCGCCCGGCCGGCGCCCACGCGCCGGCCGGGCGTCGCGGCGTCACCAGGCCGGACGCTGGAGCAACCCGACGAACTCCGCGAGCAGCCGTTCCCGCAGCCGCGCCGGGGCGGCGTCCAGCAGCGTGTTCACCACCGCCATCCGGTCCGGCACACCGGCGCCGCCGGCCAGGCCGAGGCCGCCTGCCAGTCCGGCCACCAGCTCGGGGGTGAGCGCCTCCGGCGCGAGGCTGCCGGCCAGCGCCAGCAGCTCCGGCGGCAGCACGACCGGCCCGGCGGCGCGGGCCGCCGCGACCGCCTCGGCCAGCGCCGGGCCGAACTCGGCCACCCGGGGCGCCACCGCCGCAGTCACCGTGAGGTGCACGCTGGCCGGCAGATCGGCGTACGTGAGCTGGGGCTGGGTGTGCCAGCCACGCGCGGTCAGCTCGTCGACGAGCACGAACAGGTCGAGCCCCGGATCGTCGCTGGTGAAGCAGACCACTGTGGTCTCCGGTTCGGCCATCAGCCGCAGGCCTCCGGTGGCCCGTACCGCGTCGGCCAGCCCGGTTACCGCGTCCCGGGTGGCGGCGGCCAGCCGCAGGTAGCCGTCCTCGCCGAGGTGGCGAAGTGTGGCGTACGCGGCGGCGATCGGCCCGCCGGACCGGGTGGAGGCGATCACCGGGTTGACCATCGTGTACCCGGGCCAGTCGGCGTACGCGAAGAACTGCGGGGCGCGCAGCGCCGGATCGCGGTGCAGCAGGACCGAGACGCCCTTCGGCGCGTACGCGTACTTGTGCAGGTCGACCGAGATCGAGGTGACCCCGGGTACGGCGAAGTCGAACGGCGGCACCGGCGCGCCGAGCCGGCGCAGCCAGGGCAGCGCCCAGCCGCCGAAGCAGGCGTCCACGTGGCAGCGCACACCCGCGGCCTGCGCGACGGCAGCGATCTCGGTCACCGGGTCGACCACCCCGTGCGCGTACGACGGGGCGGAGGCCACCACCAGCACGGTCTCCGGGCGGATCGCGGCGGCCACCACGGCCGGGTCCGGCCGCAGCGTCACCGGGTCGACAGGCACGGTGTCCAGCGTGACCCGCAGGTAGTGCGCCGCCTTGGCGAACGCGGCGTGCGCGCTGGCCGGCGCCACGATCCGCGGCTCGGTCAGGTCGGGGCGGGCGTCCCGGGCCGCCTTGACGGCGAGCAGCAGCGACTCGGTGCCGCCGCTGGTGACGCTGCCGACCACGTCCGGCGCGCCGGTGCCGGGACCGCCGCCGAGCAGACGCGCGGCGGCGCCGACGAGCGCGTTCTCCATCGCCAGCAAGGACGGGAACGCGGTCGGGTCGAGGCCGTTGACGTGCGCGCTCTCCGCGTACGCGGCCTGCGCCAGCTCGTCCAGTCCGGCCACGCCGGGGTCGTAGACGTACGCGAACAGCCGCCCGCCGTGGGTCGGCCGGTCGGCGGCCCGCAGCGCGCGGATCTCGCCTAGTACGTCCGCCGCGGGCATCCCCCGCGCGGGCAGCGCGCCCACGCTTGCCGTGTCGGTCATCGGGTGGTTCCTCTCGTGGACGGGCCGGACGGTGCTCACGCCCGCGTGACCGGGGCGTCGGCCTCGGTGGTTCCGGACGCTGTGGCCTCGGGCACTGTGGCCCCGGACGCGGTGGCCAGCTGGGCCGGGGTCAGGGTGTAGCCGCGCAGCAGCACCAGCGGGATCGCCACCAGCAGGGCGGGCAGCACTGTGAAGCCGAGCAGCACGCCGAGACGGGCCGTGTCGGACTGGACGGCGGCGGTGCCGGTGGACGAGGAGACGTAGCCGGAGAGCTGGAGCACCAGGCCGTAGATGCCCGGCCCCAGCGCCAGCCCGAACGTCTCCCCTGCCGTCCACAGCCCGGTGAACACGCCCGCCTGCCGCCGCCCGGTGCGCGCCGTGTCGTACGCGATGCAGTCCGGCAGCATGGCCAGCGCGAACACCTGCTGGCCTGCGTACCCGACGCCGATCACCGCGACCACCGCGTAGGCCGCGGCGGCGGGCAGAGCGGGCGCGGCGACCAGGGCCAGCGCGCCCGCGGCGAAGATCAGCGACGCGGCGACGAGCGACGCCCGCTTGCCCAGCCGGGCGCCCGCCCGGGACCACAGCGGCATGACCAGCAGCGCGGGCGCGACGAAGCAGGCGAACAGCAGCGTCGGGCCGCTGTCCGGCTCGCGCAGCACCTGATCGGCGAAGTACTTCACCCCGGCCAGCACGGTGGCCACCCCGGCGGACTGGATCACGAAGCAGATCAGCAGCACCCGGAACGGCCGGTTGCCGGTGGCGACAGCGAGCTGCGCGCGCAGACTCGGTTCGCTCTCCCCCACCGTGCCGGTCGGCGCGGATCGGGTGCCGAGGAACACGCCGACGGTGCCGGCGACGATCAGCGCGGCCACGAACAGACCCATCCACCGGTGGCCGGGCACGCCGTCGCCGCCCGCGCTCACCACCGCCGGGGCCACCGCGCCGGAGACCAGGATGGCCAGCGCCAGCACCGCGATCCGCCAGGTCATCAACCGGGTACGCTCCGCCGGGTCGGCGGTCAGCTCGGCCGGCATGGCCACGTAGGGCACCTGGAAGAACGCGAACGCGGTGGCCGTCGCCAGGAACGCCAGCGCCACGTACGCGGCGGCGGCCGGACCGTTCGCGAACGGCGCCGCGAAGATCGAGGCGAACAGGACAGCGAGTGCCAGCCCGCCACCGAGCAGGTACGGACGGCGCGCGCCCCAGCGGGAGCGGGTCCGGTCGGAGATCCGCCCGGCGACCGGGTTGACGAGCACGTCCCACGCCTTCGGCAGCAGCACCAGCAGGGCGGCCAGCCCGGCGGCGACGCCGAGCGTGTCGGTGAGGTACGGCAACAGGAGCAGCCCGGGCACGGTGCCGAACGCGCCGGTGACCAGGGAACCCAGCGCGTACCCGAGGTGCACCCGGCGGGGCAGGCCCGAAGCTGTCATGGCGCCGAATGTTACTCACGTTATGGCCCGGGTCACATCCCCTCGTCCGGTGACCAGGACGCCGCCGCCAGGTCCACCCGGTCGCCACGCAACGGGCAGCCCTCGGCGAGCAGCCGTTCCCGGGCCCTGCGCTCGTGCCCCGGCGGCATCCGGCCGGCCGCGTTCACCACCCGGTGCCACGGCACCCCGCCCCCGTGCCGCGCCATGATCGAGCCGACCAGCCGCGGCGAGGCCCGTCCCGAGCGGTCGGCGAGCGCGTCGGCCACCGCCCCGTACGACATCACCCGCCCCGGCGGGATCCGCTCGACCAGCGCCAGCACCGCCTCGACGTATTCGTCAGGTGTCACGAGCTGCCACGATATGGGAACGCGCCGCGGCGCGGCAGACCGCAGCGCGCAGAATGGTCGGGTGCGCGAAGCAGTCACCTCGGCCCGGCGGATCGTGGTCAAGATCGGTTCGTCCTCGCTGACCACCGCGACGGGCGGCCTCGACGACGCCCGGGTCGACGCGCTCGTCGACACGCTCGGCGGGCTCGCCGCCTCCGGACGCGAGGTGGTGCTGGTCTCCTCCGGCGCGATCGCCGCCGGGCTCGCCCCGCTGCGGCTGCCCCGGCGCCCGCGCGACCTGGCCACCCAGCAGGCCGCCGCCAGCGTCGGCCAGGGCCTGCTGATCGGCCGGTACGCGGCCGCGTTCGCCCGGCACGGCCGCACCGTCGGGCAGGTGCTGCTCACCGTGGACGACGTGACACGGCGGGCCCACTACCGCAACGCGTACCGGACGCTGCGCAAGCTGCTCGACCTGCACGCGGTGCCGATCGTCAACGAGAACGACACGGTGGCCACCGAGGAGATCCGGTTCGGCGACAACGATCGCTTGGCCGCGCTCGTCGCCGCGCTCGTCGACGCCGACCTGCTGGTGCTGCTCTCCGACGTCGATGCGCTCTGGACCGGCGACCCGGCCCGCCCGGGCAGCACCCGCATCACCGAGGTGCACGGCGAGGGCGACCTGGCGGGCGTGGACGTGGGCGGGGCCGGCCGGGCCGGGGTGGGCACCGGCGGCATGGTGACGAAGGTCGAGGCGGCCCGGATCGCCACCGGCTTCGGCATCCCGGTGGTGCTGACCGCCGCGCCGCTGGCCGCGCCGGCGCTGGCCGGGGAGCCGGTCGGCACGTACTTCCACCCGAGCAGCCGCCGCCCCGCCGCCCGTCTGTTCTGGCTGGCGCACGCCACCGCCCCCCGCGGCCGCCTGCACCTCGACCCGGGCGCGGTGCAGGCGGTGGTCGGCCGCCGCAAGTCGCTGCTGCCCGCCGGCATCACCGCCGTCGACGGCGCGTTCACCGCGGGCGACCCGGTGGACCTGGTCGACACCGCCGGCGCGCCGGTGGCCCGAGGGCTGGTCAACTACGACGCGGTGGAGCTGCCGGGGCTGCTCGGCCGTTCCACCTCCGAACTCGCCGCGGCGCTCGGCCCGGCGTACGAACGCGAGGTCGTCCACCGCGACGACCTGGTCCTGCTGTAAGGAGGGGGCCCTTCTTAACAGACGTCTGTTAAGAAGGGGCCCCTCCTTGAACCCCGTCTGAAGGAGTACGCACGATGAGCGTCGTCGAGCAGGCCCGGCGAGCCCGGGACGCGGCGGAAGCCCTGGCCACGGCCACCCGTACCGTCAAGGACGCCGCGCTGCACGCGATGGCCGACGCGCTCGTGGCGCGTACCCCGGAGATCCTGACGGCGAACGCGGCGGACCTGGCGGCCGGGCGCGAGGCCGGGCTGTCGGCGGCCGTGCTGGACCGCCTCGCGCTCGACGAGGGCCGGGTGGCGGCCATCGCCGACGCGCTGCGCCAGATGGCCGCGCTGCCCGACCCGGTGGGCGAGGTGGTACGCGGCTCGACCCTGCCGAACGGGCTGGAACTGCGGCAGGTGCGGGTGCCGTTCGGGGTGGTCGGCATCGTCTACGAGGGCCGGCCCAACGTGACTGTCGACGCCGCCGGGATCTGCCTGAAGTCCGGCAACGCGGCGCTGCTGCGCGGCTCCTCGTCGGCCGCGCACTCCAACGCGGCGCTGGTCGCGGTGCTGCGCGACGCGGTCTCCGGCGCCGGGCTGCCGGCGGACGCGGTGCAGCTGCTCGACTCCAGCACCCGCGACTCGGTGAAGGAGCTGATGCGCGCCCGCGGCCTGGTCGACGTACTGATCCCGCGCGGCGGTGCGTCGCTGATCCGCGCCGTGGTCGAGGAGTCGACGGTCCCGGTGATCGAGACCGGCGTGGGCAACTGCCACGTGTACGTGGACGCCGCCGCCGACCTCGGCAAGGCCCTGGCGATCACGCTGAACGCCAAGACGCAGCGCCTGTCCACCTGCAACACCGCCGAGTCGCTGCTGGTGCACCGCGACGTCGCGGACGCGTTCCTGCCGGCGGTGCTGGCCGCGTTCGCCGACGCCGGGGTGACTGTGCACGGCACGCCCGAGGTCGCCGCCCACTCCGACGCCGTGGTCGCGGCCACCGAGGAGGACTTCGGCACCGAGTACCTCTCCGCCGACATCTCCGTCGCAGTGGTCGACTCGCTCGACGCGGCGGTCGCGCACATCCGCCGGTACGGCACCGGCCACACCGAGGCGATCGTCACCGACTCGCAGCGGGCGGCCCGGGAGTTCGTGGCCCGGGTGGACTCGGCAGCGGTCATGGTCAACGCGTCCACCCGCTTCACCGACGGCGGCGAGTTCGGCTTCGGCGCGGAGATCGGCATCTCGACGCAGAAGCTGCACGCGCGCGGGCCGATGGGCCTGCCGGAGCTGACCAGCACCAAGTACGTGGTCACCGGAGACGGTCACCTGCGCTGATCGGTCCGGTCCCCTGGGCGGCCACCAGTACGGGGTAGTGGGGGCATCATGGTGCCTCCGATGCCACCATCTCGCCGAACTGGTGTTGATCAACTGGCCGGGCTAGGCGATCTGGAGTGGATCCCCGTCCGCCGATGGCGGTGTGACGAGCGGAGGCAGCCCCGGGGGCACCGGAGCAGCGGGCGGCACCGGGCCGGACGGCGGGTCCGGCACTGACGGCGCAGCCGGCACGGTGCTCCCGTCGGGGAGCAGGTCGGGCGCGACGATCCAGGCGGACCACGGCCCCTGCCCGCCGTCCGGACCGGCCGACGAAGCGGGCGCGGTCTCCGGCCCGGCCGACGAAGCGGGCGCAATCCCCGGCCCGGCCGACGACACGCCACCCGGCCCCGGCGAAGGGTCGGAGCCGAGGCGGTGCGACGGCGGCCCGGCATCGGGAGCCGGGGCGGGCGACGCAGGCGCGGGCGCGGTTACCGGCGGGGCGGGCGACGCAGGCGCGGGCGCAGGCGGCGATGTGGGGAGGCGGCGCGGGCGCGGGGCCGGTACGGCCGGCGGCGCGGGCAGCTCCGCAGCCTGCGGCACCACGAACGGCGCTCCGGAGGCCGGGGCCTCGGGCGTGTTCGGGCGGCACGCGCGGATCGCCCGCAGCGTGGTGTGCACGTCGAACTGGTGGCCGTCGTCGCTGTCCCAGCCGCCGTCGCTGCGCTGCGTCTCGGCGAGCCGCCTGCGCGCGGAGACCAGCAGCCACTGCTCCTCGCCCACGTCGACCCGGCGCAGCGTGGCGGCCAGCCAGGCCACGTCCGCCGGGGACATCCGGGGGATCCGGTCGGCCAGCACCGCCTGGATGCGCGCCGACTCGTAGTACATCTGCTGGCGGTGCAGCACCGCGGCGGCGAGCCAGCCGGCGGGCAGGAAGGACGGCCAACTGCCGTCCGGGGCGAGCTGGGCGGCGAGCGCCTGGGCCGCCGCCTGCACCACACCGGCGTACGCGCCGCCGACCCGGTGGTCGAGCGGACCGGCGGCCCGCGCGTCAAGACCGGCCACTGTCAGCCAGAACCCGGCGTTGGCTGTCTGGTAGAGCCGGGCCTCGGGGTCGCCCGGGGCCGCCCACTCGGGGGCGAGCCCGGCCAGCGAGGGGTCCTCGTCCCAGCCGCCGTCGGGCAGTTGCCGGGCGGCCAGCCAGTCCAGCGCGTGCCGGGCGGCCGGGCGGCCCAGCGCGCCGAGGTCGTCCAGCTCGGCCAGGCGGAAGCAGGTCGCGTCGATCGAGGCGACCTCGCCGTCGAGGACCGCGGGCCAGCCGCCGCCCGGCGCCTGCCCGGCCTCGGCGGCGTCGAGCACGTCGGGCGGCACCGGAGCGCCGGAGCGCAGCCGGGAGAGACGGGCGCGGTCCACCGCGTCACCGTGAGCGACGACGAATCCGATCGCCGCGTCCAAGTCGACCACGGCACTGACGGTACTGGCGCGGCCGAGGTTACGCCTCGGCAGCTCGGTCAGGGCCGGTACCGCCCACCGGTCGTCGAGGGCATCCGCCGGAGGGTTGCCCGACCCGGCGTTTGCCCACGCCAGGGGCGCGGAAAGCACGATGGGCCCGCCCGGAGCGCCGGGCGGGCCCATCGACACGACTCAGTACGCGGGCAGCGACGGGTCGACCTGCTTGACCCAGGAGAGCACACCGCCCTGGAGGTGCACCGCGTCGGAGAACCCGGCCGCCTTCAGCGCGGCCAGCGCCTCGGCGGAGCGGACGCCGGACTTGCAGTGCAGCACGATCTGCCGGTCCTGTGGGAACTTCGCCAGCGCCTCGCCGGACAGGATCTCGCCCTTGGGGATGAGCGTCGCGCCGGGGATGCGGACGATCTCGTACTCGGCGGGCTCGCGCACGTCGACCAGGAAGATGTCCTTGCCCGAGTCCTGCCAGTCCTTCAGCTCCAGCGCGGTGATGGTCGAGTCGACCACCGCCTCCTGCGCCTCGTCGGAGACGGCGCCGCAGAAGTCCTCGTAGTCCTCCATCAGGTCGGTGAGGGTCGGGTTCTCGCCGCAGAGCACGCAGTTCGGGTCCTTGCGAACCTTGATCTTGCGGTAGCTCATCTCCAGAGCGTCGTAGACCATCAGCCGGCCGACGAGCGGCTCACCGATGCCGGCGAGCAGCTTGATCGCCTCGTTGACCTGGATCGACCCGATCGACGCGCAGAGCACGCCGAGCACGCCGCCCTCGGCGCAGGAGGGGACCATGCCGGGCGGCGGGGGCTCCGGGTAGAGGCAGCGGTAGCAGGGGCCGTGCTCGGCCCAGAACACCGACGCCTGGCCGTCGAAGCGGTAGATCGAACCCCAGACGTACGGCTTGCCGAGCAGCACCGCCGCGTCGTTGACCATGTAGCGGGTGGCGAAGTTGTCGGTGCCGTCGACGATCAGGTCGTACCGGGAGAAGATGTCCCGGACGTTCTCCCGGTCCAGCGCGGTGTTGTGGATCTCCACGTTGACCAGCGGGTTGATCTCGCGGATCGACGCCGCGGCGGACTCGGCCTTGGACCGGCCCACGTCGGAGACGCCGTGGATGACCTGGCGCTGGAGGTTCGACTCGTCGACGGTGTCGAAGTCGATGATGCCGAGCGTGCCGACACCGGCCGCGGCCAGGTAGAGCAGCGCCGGCGAGCCGAGGCCACCGGCACCCACACAGAGCACCCGGGCGTTCTTCAGCCGCTTCTGCCCCTCCACCCCGACGTCCGGGATGATCAGGTGGCGCGAGTAGCGGCGGATCTCGTCTACGGTCAGCTCGGCGGCGGGTTCGACGAGCGGGGGCAACGACACGGTGGACTCCCCGGGATCGGCGGTGTGACCGCGCCATTGTCGCTCGCCCGGACGGGGATCGGCCATGATGAGGGACACTCGGCCCGAACTGCGGGACCGGGAATAACTCAGACGCCGTCGGTGGGCTCGCCCTCGTACCGCATTCCGCCCACGTACGGCCAGGCGTTCGGCAGGCAGCCGTCCAGCCCGTACGTCTGCTGCTGCATCACCGGGGCGGGGGCGCCGGGCTCGGGGCAGGCCCCGTGCAGCTCGCCGAACTCGTGCCCGACCTCGTGGTTGATCACGTAGGTGCGGTAGACCTCCAGCGGGGCGCCGTAGTCGGGCACCGCCGTCATCCACCGGGCCAGGTTGAGCACGACCCGGCCGGGCAGCCGGCAGGAGGTGTACCGGTCGGTGCGCAGGCCGCCCTCGGCGCACATCCGCTCGGAGGTGACGGGGGTGGCGAGGTAGACGGTGAAGTCTGCGGCAGCCGCCTCGGGCACCCGCTGCACCCGCAGGTCCCCCGACGCGATCCAGCTGCGCGGGTCGCCCAGCACCGCGTCCACGGTGGCGGCGAACTCGTCGGCGTCCTGCCCCGTGTCCTGCTCGACCTCGACCCGGTAGCGGCGCAGCGGGCCCTCCTGTCCGCGTACCGGAGATCGGCCCTGGGCCACCGCGAACGTGCCGGGGCCGGCGGTGGGGTAGCCGGTCGGCGCCAGGGCCGGGACGTCGGCCTCGGCGCCGCGCGCCAGCGACGGTTCGGCGGCGAGCGACGTCCCACCGTGCCCGGGCGACGGCGCGTTCAGCCGGGTGATGCCGACCGCGCCGCCGACGGCCGCGAGCAGCATCGCCAGCAGCAGCACCGAGCGGCGGCGCCGCCGTCGCATCCGGCGCAGGGTGGGACGCTCGGACGGCGGCGCGGCAGGGTTGTCGTAAGGGGACGACGACGTCATGACCTCAGCGTGCCATGCAATTCGGGCATTTAGCTGCTTTTGCCGCCTATGCCGCGAATGTTCTTCACAAACCGGCGGTCAGAGGGCCGGCCCGGTGTACCGCTTCCCGCCCACGTAGGGCCACGGGTTCGGCCGGCAGCCCTTGAGGAAGAGCGTCTGCTGCTGCATCACCGGCGCCGCCCGGCCCGCACCCGGGCACCCCTCGTGCCGGTGCCCGAGCTGGTGCCCCACCTCGTGGTTGACCACGTAGAGCCGGTACGTGTCCAGCGGCATCCCGGCGTCGACCAGGTGCGGCGCCGAGGTCCGCCACCGGTCCAGGTTGATCACCACCTTGCCCGGCACCCGGCACGACGTGTACGGCACCCCGCCCACCCGGATGTCGATCCCGCCCGCCCCGCACAGCCGCCCGGCCGTGTCCCGGGTCGCGAGGTAGATCGTGAAGTCGTACCGGTCGTCCGCGCCGACCCGCTGCAACCGCAGCCTGCCGCCGTCGACCCAGCTACCCGGGCCGGCCAGGGCCCGCTGCACCGCCTCGCCGAACGCGCGGACCTCCTCGCCGGAGCCGTTCTCCACCGCCACCCGGTAGCGGCGCAGCGTCCCCGAGCGGCCGAGCACGCCGCTGGTCCGGTCGTCGTACGCGAAGCTGCCCCGGCCCTTCGCCGGCCCCGGGCCCGCCAGCGTCAGCACCGGCGCGGCCGGCGAGCTGGGCGTCACCGCCGGCGGCGGCGCGACGCTCGGCGTGGACGGCTCCCGCGTAGGCGCCGGAGGCTGGGCGACGAACCCGTCGGTGATCCGCGTCCCCGCGCCCGCCGACGGCAGTTGCACCGCCACGCCGACGCCGACCGCGGCGGCGGCAGCGAAGGCGCAGACCACGAGCGCGGTACGCCAGTGACGAAGCGAGGAACGGGAGCGGGCGGCACGAGGACGGCGGGAGCTGGGCATCCGGCTCAGCCTGCCATGTCACGCTCCGTTCCGCTCTCCCCCATGCCGGTGGTGAGCGACTGTGTCGCCTCGGCGAGCAGGCCGAGCACCGCCCGCGCCACGGTCCGGGGCACCTCCAACTGGGCCACGTGCCCGACGCCGTCGAGCATCAGCAGCCGGCTGTCCGGGATGACCCGGGCCGCCTGCGGCGCCACCCGCACGTCGACCAGCCGATCCTGCCGCCCGCCCACCACGAGCGTGGGCGCCCGTACCGCCGCCGCCTGCCGCCAGAGCGCGCCCTCCCCCGGCAGGTACGAACGCAGGAAGCTGCCGACCAGGCCCCGGAACGTCCGCACGTACGCGGCGGCGTAGTGGGCCGCCTCGTACCGGACCCGGATCTCGTCGATCGCCTCCTGCCGGCGCTGATCGCTGATCCGGGTCAGGTCCGCCACGCACGCCTCCATCACCTGCTGCGCGGTCACCTCCGGGCTGAACTGGGCCAGCCGCCAGGCGGCCAGCCGTTCGCCCCGGGGGATCGCCAGCAACGGGAGCATCCGCCCCTGCAACGAGCGGCGGAAGTCCAGGAACGGCAGCGCGGGCGAGACCAGTGTGAGCGTGCGGACCAGGTCCGGGCGCAGTGCCGCCACCCGCACCGAGATCGCGCCGCCGAGCGAGTTGCCGAACAGGTGCACCGGACCCCGGTCGCTGTGCTCGATCCAGCGGATCACCCGCTCGGCGAAGGACGGGATCGTGTAGCGCGGCCCCGGCTCGCTGCGCCCGAATCCGGGCAGGTCGATCGCCTGGCCGTCGAGCCGGTCCGCGAGCAGCCCGGCCAGGTCGGTCCAGTTCTGCGCCGACCCGCCGAGGCCGTGCACGTACAGCGCGGGCTCCGCGCCGGGACCGGTGGCCGGGGTGTCGCGGACGTGCACGAGCGTGCCGTCGAGGCGTACGTGCCGGCCGGGCCAGGGCGGCGGGACGTGGTGTGCGGGAAGGCTGTGCTCCGGCCACAGTGCGGCGCGCTTCATGCCTCCAGTCTTCCCCGCACACGCCGTACCGCACACCGGCTCAGGAGAGCAGCGCCTCCAGCCGCCGGTTCACCGCCGCGAGCGTGGCCCGCACGACCGCCTGCCGGGGATCCCCGGCCACCAGCGCCGAACCGGCCAGCTGCTCCACCCAGCCGTCGCAGACCAGCAGCACCACCACTGTGGCGACCTCGCAGTTGCCGAACGGCACCACGGCGGCGTGCTCCACGAAGCACCGGCCCCGCTCGCCGGCCGGGACGACCCGGCCGAGCAGCTCGTCCACCGCGGCGGCCGCGGCCACCGCGCAGAGCCGCAGCACGTACCCGTCGACAGCCGGGCCGGTCGCGTGCCCCTCGGCCGTCCGGTCGCCGGCGACCAGGCGCACCTCGGTGGTGGCGTCCAGGCCGAACGTGCTCACCAGGACGTGCTCGATCACCACCCGCGGCCCCGGCACGCCGCCGGTGTCCAGCGGTCGCGACGGCGCGGTCTCCGTCGTGGTCATCTGCCCACCGGAGTACGACGTACCGAGCGTGACCGGGCTGCCGGTGGACATGCCGGTCGGCGCGGAGGCCAGCGACGTCTCGTCGACAGCGGCCCGGCCCCGGTGGGTGGCCTGCCGGCGGCGGCGCGGCGGCTCGTCGCCGTCGCCGGGCGCCTCGGCCGGGCGCGTGGCGCGGTCCGCACCGAACCGCGCGTCGCCGGAACGGTTCGCGGCCGGACGTGCCACACCGGCACGCGCCGGCATCTCGTCGCCGCCCGTCTCCTCACCGTTACGGGCCTCGCCCGGCTCCGCCTGCGGGGCACGGGCCTCGACCGGTGCCGGCTGCGTCCCGGGTGCTCGTGTCTCGCCCGCGCGCGTCTCACCGGAGCGGTCCAGCCGGGCCGACCGGCGGCGCAGCGGGGCCGGGGGCGGTACGGCGGGCGCGCCGGGCAGGTTCTGCGGGGCGGCGGCCAGACCCATCCGCTCCTGGAGCAGCCGGGCCACCATGCGGCTGACCTCGGCCGGGTCCGCGCCGTCGGCCAGGTCGAGCCGGAGGCTGTGCGCGCCGGCCGGGGTACGGCGCAGCGCGGCGTCGCGTACGCCCGCCACCTCCCGGACCGCGTCGAGGATCGCGTTGACGTCGAAGCCCTCCGGCCGCTCCCGCAGTGGCGCGGGTTCGTCGTCGCGGCGCAGGTGGGTGGCGATGCGGGCGCGTTCGGGGGTCTCGGCGGACGGTTCCACTGCCGGTGGCTCCGGCACGACGGGCACGTCCGGTTCCGAGGGGACGCGCTGCGGCAGCACGGGGGACGGTTCCTCCGGTCGGGGCTCGGCGACCGCGTCGGCGGCCGGCACCGGTTCCGGTGCGGACCGGCGGGCCGCGTAGGGAGGGGCGCTCGTCGGGTGGGGCGCGGGTGCGGGGTCGAACCGTGGCGTGCCGCTCGTGGCGGGAACGCCTGAGGTCGGCGGGACGGCGGCAGCCGCCTCGGCGGGCGGCGCCGGGGCGTATCCACCGGCCGGGGCGGGCGGGGCGCCGGCTACCGGCGGCGCGCCGGGCGCGGGCGGGGCACTCGTCGGCGGGGGGCCCGGGGGCGTGATCAGCGGCGCGACCGGCACCGGCGGCCCGGCCCAGGAGGGCCGCTCGTAGCCGTGCGGTGGTTCGGCGTCGCCCCGGGGCAGCCGGAACGGCCGGGTCGCCTCGGGCGCCGGCTCGGGCGCGGCCGGCGGCTCGTACCGGCGCGCCGGCTCCGGCCCGGCACCCGGCTCGTACGGCCGGGACACCTCGGACTCGGCGGGCGGCGGGTACTGCCGCGCCGCATCCGGTCCCGGGGCCGGCTCGGCGCGCAACGGCTCGTACGGCCGTACCGGCTCGGGCCGGGGTGGCTCGTAGGCGGCGGGCGGCTCGACCCGGGCCGGCTCGTACGGCCGCACCGGCTCGGGCGCCCACTCGGCCGCTCGGTCCTCGCGGGCGCTGCGGTGGGCGGCGCTGTCGTCCTCCCACTCCCGCCGCTCGGCGACGGGCTCCTCGGCGCGGCGGGCCGCTGGCTCGTCGGGCCGGGCCCACGGCGGGGCCCAGCCGTCACCCCAGCTCGGGCGGTTCCAGGACGGCCCGGACCAGTCCGGTTCGGCGGCCCTCGGGTCGTCGGCCGCCGGAGTCTCGGCCGCGGCCCGCGGCTCGGCGCCGGCCGCCCGGCCCTCGGGCGGGTGGACCTCGCCCGGTGCGTGCTCCGGCCGGCTCACGGCCGGCGGCGGGGTGACCGGCCGGTCGGCCCAGCCGTGGGACAGCGACGGGGTGGATTCGGTGTTCGGCGCGTGAAAGCCCGGCGGCACCTCGAACCCGGAGGCGGCGGCGCCGACCGGCGGGACCTGGAGCGCCGGGGGCGCGGAAGTCGGCCCGCTCTCGGCCCAGCGCGGGGCCCGGGCGGCCGGGTCGTCCGCGGCGTGCCGGGAACCGGCGGGCTCCCCCGGGTCGGTCGGCTGCTCGATCGTCGGCGCCGGGCGCGGGGCCGGTACGGCCAGCCGTTCGCCGTCGGCAGGCCGGGGCAGCTCGTCCGCGGGCGGGGCACTGACCGGCGCCTGGCGGGTCACTGGCGACTCCTCCCCGGCGTGGTGCACGCCGTTGACGTGGCGGCCGTTGACGCGGCCCGGTTCCGGCGCGGAGTGGCCGGGCAGCGGGGCCGGCAGGTCGCCGTGCCGGGGCGAGGAGGCGGCCCAGCCGCCGAGGTCGCCGTAGGGCCAGCCGCCGGGCGCCGGAGCGCCGCGGGACCAGCCGTTCGGCGGGGGCGCCCAACCGCCGCCGGTACGGGCCGGGTCGTCCTGCTGGCCCGTCCCGTCGCCGTGCTCTCCCGGGGTGGCGGCTCCGGGTTGCCCTGTTTCACTCACCGCGCGCTCCTTGGTCGCCCCCGCTGAGGCTACCGTGTGGTGACAGTGGCGATAAGTTACAGCGGCGGGCCAATTCCGCGACGGGTTCACGAACCCGGACCGGTTCGGGTGATACGTGCCGGCTCGTACGCAGATACTCGGAGGATCCGATGACCGCAGTGGGGAACGGTGCACAGACCGCCGGTCGGCCCACCCGCCTGCCCCGCTCGGCGCGCCGTAAGCAGCTGCTCGCCGCCGCCCAGGAGGTGTTCGTCGCGCAGGGCTACCACGCCGCCGCGATGGACGACATCGCCGAGCGGGCCGGTGTCTCCAAGCCGGTGCTCTACCAACACTTCCCCGGGAAGATGGAGCTCTACCTCGCGCTGCTGGACACGCACTGTGACGCGATAGTGGCCAACGTGCAGGACGCGATGAGCGGCACCAACGACAACAAGGAGCGCGTCGGCGCCGCGGTGCGCGCGTACTTCGACTTCGTCGACCACGAGAGCGAGGCGTTCCGGCTGGTCTTCGAGTCGGACCTGCGCAACGACCCGGCGGTGCGGCAGCGGGTGGAGCGGGTCGAGCAGGGCTGCATCGCGGCCATCACCGACACGATCATCTCGGACACCGGGGTCAGCCGCTCGCACGCCGAACTGCTCGCCTCGGGCCTGGTCGGCGCCGCCGAGACGGCCGCCCAGTTCTGGCTCGCCGGCGGCCGTCAGGTGCCCAAGGCGGAGGCCGAGGCGCTGGTCGCGGCCCTGTCCTGGCGCGGCATCGCCAGCTTCCCGCTGCAAGGTGAGTCAGCCTGAACATCGGGCCGCCGGATCGGATAGCCTTCCCACGGTGGCTTTTTCGCCCCAGTTGAGGAGGCACAGTGGAGGTCAAGATCGGCGTGCAGTACGCGCCGCGGGAGCTGGTCCTGGAGAGCGCGCAGTCGCCGGCCGAGATCGAGCAGATCGTGACCGACGCCTTCGCCAAGAGCGAGGGCACCCTCTCCCTGACCGACGAGAAGGGCCGGCGCGTGATCGTGCCGGTCGGCAAGGTCGCCTACGTCGAGATCGCCGAGGCGTCGCCCCGCGCGGTCGGATTCACCGTTCGCTGATTCCCGCGGCACCGGCCGCCGTGGCGGGCCTCCCCGCCACGGCGGCTCAGTTGTTCAACCCGACCGACGTCATCCGCGCGGAGTGCGCCTCGGTCAGCCGGCGCAGCAGCCCCGGCACGTCCCCGCCGGTCCGCCCGATCAACGCGACGAGCGCGCCCCGGTCGGCGGCGGCCACCCGGCCCGCCTGGGAGAGCGCCTCACCGAGCAGCCGCCGCGCCCACATCGACAGCCGCCCGGCCGCCCGGGGATCGACCTCGATCGCGGCCCGGATCTCGGCCGCGGCGAACTCGGCGTACCGGGAGTCGTGCAGCACGTCGAGCAGCAGCGTCCGGTCCGGCCCGTCCAGGCCGTCGGCGATCCCGCGCAGGAAGTCGTCGGTGATCGCGTCGCCCACGTACGCCTTCGTCACCGCCTCCGCCCAGTCCCGCGGCTCGGTCGAGTCGTGGTACGCCCGCAGCGCCTCGACGTAGGGGGCCATCGCCTCCTCCGGCGTGACGCCCCACGCGGCGAGCCGGTCGGTGAGCCACCTGTAGTGCGCGATCTCGGCGGCGGCCATCTCGCTGAGCGCGGCCCGGCGGCGCAGGTCGGGCGCGAGGCGCGCGTCGGCGGCGAGGCGGTCGAACGCGAGCAGTTCGCCGTAGGCGACGAGCCCGAACAGGTTGGTCGCGGCGGGATCGGCGGCGGCAGGGTCGGTCGCGGCGGGATCGGGGGCGGACACGAGCGCAGGCTACCGACGTCGTGGCTGTGACTCAAGTCACAGGGAACCGCCCCGCGTGCACGGCCACCACCTGGGAATCGGGACGACTCAGGGACCGTTCAGGTACGATGAGACAGTTGCCGTGGGCACCGAATCGGTCACTTGCTGATCAACGCCGGTCCCCGACGCGCGTGCGGCCCGGTCCGGCTCGGCGAAATCGCCCCTGACCGCGTGGCCCGCGCCACACCGATCGCGCCCTGAGGACCTGAGGGGCGCACCACGAGAGGGCACCCCCAAATCCATATGAGCGAGCAGATTTCCGGCCAGCCACTGGCCCCCACCGCTCCGGTCCCCCCGGAGGCACCCACGTTCGCCGCGCTCGGTGCGCGGCAGGAAACCGTCGAGGCGCTGGCCGCCGCCGGCATCACCCGCGCCTTCGCCATCCAGGAGTACGCGCTGCCGATCGCGCTGCGCGGCGTCGACCTGATCGGGCAGGCGCCGACCGGCACCGGCAAGACGCTCGGCTTCGGCATCCCGCTGCTGGAGCGCGTGTTCGCCCCGTCCGAGGGCAGCGACGGCGTCCCGCAGGCGCTCGTCGTCGTACCCACCCGTGAGCTGGGCATCCAGGTCGCCAAGGACCTCGACGCCGCCGGCCGTACCCGGGGCGTCCGGGTGCTGCCGATCTACGGCGGCGTAGCGTACGAGCCGCAGATCGAGGCGCTCCGCAAGGGCGTCGAGATCCTGGTCGGCACCCCCGGCCGCCTGCTGGACCTGCAGAAGCAGAAGCACCTGCGGCTCGACCGGGTCCGCGCGCTCGTCCTCGACGAGGCGGACCGCATGCTCGACCTGGGCTTCCTGGACGACGTCGAGAAGATCCTGGCGATGCTGCCGGAGGACCGGCAGACCATGCTGTTCTCGGCCACCATGCCGGACCCGATCGTCGCGCTGTCCCGGCGCTTCCTGCGCCGGCCGGTGACCATCCACGCCGGGCACACGGCCGAGACCGGTCCGTCGCCGCAGACCACGCAGCTCGCGTACCGCACGCACTCGCTGAACAAGGTCGAGATCGTGGCGCGCATCCTCCAGGCCGAGGGCCGCGGGCTGACCATGATCTTCACCCGCACCAAGCGGGCCGCCGACCGGGTCGCCGAGGATCTCGACTTCCGCGGCTTCGCCGTCGCCGCCGTGCACGGTGACCTCGGCCAGGGCGCGCGTGAGCGGGCGCTGCGGGCGTTCCGGGCCGGCAAGATCGACACGCTGGTCGCCACCGACGTGGCGGCCCGGGGCATCGACGTCACGGGCGTCACGCACGTGATCAACTACGACTGCCCGGAGGACCAGGACACCTACACCCACCGCATCGGCCGTACCGGCCGGGCCGGGGCCACGGGTGTCGCTGTGACGTTCGTCGACTGGGACGACATGCCCCGCTGGCGGATCATCGACAAGACGCTCGGGCTGGACATGCCCGAGCCGCCGGAGACGTACCACACCTCCGCGCACCTCTACACGGACCTGGCCATCCCGACGGACGTCAGCGGCACGCTGCCGACCGCCGAGCGCACCCGCGCCGGCCTGTCCGCCGAGGTCGAGGAAGACCTGGGCGGTGGCGGCCGGTCGCGTCGGGGCGCACGGCGCGGCGACAGCCGGGGCCGCGAGCGCGGCGACCGCGACCGCGGTCGTGGCCGGGGCGGCGAGGGCGGTTCGTCCGCCGGTTCGCCCGCCGCGCAGGCCGACGCCGGAGACGACGAGACCCCGCGTACGCCGCGTCGTCGGCGTCGCCGCCGGGCCGGCGAGACGGTGGCCGGTGAGCCGACCGCGGTAATCGGCACCGAGGGCGCGGCCGAGACCGCCGCCGCACCGCAGCAGGCCGCGGAGGGTGAGGCGGCGAGCAAGCCGCGTCGCCGTCGCCGTCGCCGCAGCGGCAGCACCGGCGCGCCCGCCGAGGCCACCAACGCCGACTGACGAACACCAACGGATACGGCCTCCCGGACCCCGGTCCCGGAGGCCGTCCCCATCCCCGGGCCCTCTCGCTCACTCGCCGACTGCGACGATCATGAAGTTGACGGCGCGACACGCCGTGCTCACGGCCGCCAACTTCATGATCGCCGGGGCGAGGGCGAGGGCGGGAAGCAGGAAGGTAGGTACTGATGCCGGAAGCGTTGGACTCGGTGCTGGCCGAGGTGCGGGCGCTGCTGCTCGCGCCGGGGCTGACCCGCGCGGTCGCCGCCGGGCGCCGTCGTGGGCAGCGTCCCTCGGTGGTACGCGCGGAGCTGCGCCCGGTCACGCTGAAGGCCGGTCCGCGGTTGCAGATCGCCGTCTCCGACGGATCACGTCCGCACACCCGCAACGTGGCACCGGGTACGGAGGCCGGCGCGGCTGTCGACGAACTGCTCGCCGAGCCGTTCGGCAACTGGCACGTCGAGACCGCCGACGCCACGCTCCAACTCCGGGTCACCAAGTCCGGCGAGGCGCAGGTGCACCGCGCGGCGGCCAGCCGTCCGGCCGCCGAGCCGGGCGGGCACGACCGGGCGAAGGAGTGGCTGCTCGACCCCGGTGATCCCCTGTTCCGGGAGATCGGCGGCTCGGCGGCCAAACGCCGCCAGGTCGACGCGTTCCTGCGCGCGCTCGCGGCCACGCTGCCCGACGACCTCACCGGCCCGCTGCGGGTCGTGGACCTGGGCTGCGGCAACGCGTACCTGACCTTCGCCGCCTACCGCTACCTCGTCCAGCGCGGCCTGGACGTGACGCTCGTCGGGGTGGACGTGCGAGAGGACCAGCGCCGCCGCAACACCGAGCTGGCCGAGCGGCTGGGCTGGGCCGACCGCGTGGGCTTCGTGGCCGGCACCATCGCCGAGGCGCCCGTCGAACCGGCGCCCGACCTGGTGCTGGCGCTGCACGCCTGCGACACCGCGACCGACGAGGCGCTGGCCCGGGCGGTGCGCTGGGGCGCCCGCTGGGTGCTGGCCGCGCCCTGCTGCCACCACGACCTGGCCGCCCAGCTCCGGAGCGGTCAGGCGCCCGCGCCGTACGAGCTGCTGACCCGGCAGGGCATCCTGCGGGAACGGTTCGCCGACGTGCTCACCGACTCGCTGCGGGCCGCGCTGCTGCGGCTGCACGGGTACCGCGCCGAAGTGGTGGAGTTCGTCGACTCCCAGCACACGCCGCGCAACCTGCTGATCCGGGCACGGCGGACGGCAGGCGCGCCGACAGACGGGCAGCGCGCCGAGTATCGCGAGCTGGTCGGCCAGTGGGGTGTCACGCCCCGGCTGGAGACGCTGCTGGCCGAGGCGCGCTGAGCCGAGGCGCGCCGAGCGCGGCGGTCCTACCGCCCCCGGTCGCCCCGGTTGCGGTCGCCCCGGTCCAGCACCGACACCCGCTCACCACGGGTCGGACCTCGCTCGCCGTCGTGTGACGCGCTCCGGAACGGCACCACCTTCCCGGCATGCTCGGCGTTGCCGGCGGCGGCGAAGGCGTTCCACGAGATGTCCACGAGCAGCCGCTTCACCTCGGCGTGCCGGACGGCCGCGTTGCGCTGCAACGCCATCCGCGCGCCGAGCACCACAGCGGCCAGTGTGGTGCAGATCGCGCCGGTCGCGGCGATCAGGTGTACGCCGGTCGCCTCGCCTCCGCGTACCGCCAGCACCAGCAGCCAGATCCAGAAGCCGAGCGCGAACACGGCGGCCTTGGCCACGAAGAAGAGGCTCACCGCGCCGGGGCGATGCGGTACGGGGCGGTCCGGCTCGGCCATGCTGTTCCTCCATCGACATCCAGGATTGCCTCAGCTTAGTTGACCGGCGGCAACTTTCCGTAGTCGGGCGGTCCCGCCAATGAGACCTCCGGAGCGATCAGTCAGTTACTTCTCCGGCCCGGCGTACTAGGCTCGGTGCGCGAGCCGGGCCACCGGAGGAAGGGGACAGATCCACCAGGGATGGGTTCCGCAGACGTTTCGCCACAGATGGCCTTCGCGCGCTTCGTACGACGGGCCATCGACGCCGCGCGCGAGGAGCGCGGCTGGACGGTGACCGACCTCGCCACCCACACCGGCGTCGGCCGCTCCACTGTGTTCCGCTGGCTGGCCGGCGACTGGCAGGACTACCCCGAACTCGCGAAGGTCCGCGGCTTCTGCGCCGCCCTCGACCTGCCCGTGGCTGCGGCGTTCCGCGCGCTGGGCCTGCCCGACGCCGGGCCGTTGCCCCGCCGCCGGGGAGCCGAGGACGGCCCGGTGGAGGCCGACGTGCGCGTCATCCTGGATCGGCTCGCCGACCCGAACGTGCCCGCCGAGGAGAAGCACCACATCCGCGATCTGCTCCGCTACCTGGCCCGCCGCCCGGTCCGCCGGGCCGGCTGAGCGCCGGGCGGGCGACGAGGGCTCAGGCCACGGTCAGCGTGAACTCGGCGGTCCGCACCACGCCGCCGACCTGGAAGTCCAGGAACATCCGGTAGCTACCCGGCCCCGGCGAGGTCAGCCAGAACGTCACGTCGTCGCCGTCGCGCACCGGCTCCGGGTGCACGTGCAGGTAACCGAGGTCGCCCTCGCGCAGCGCCACCAGGTGCCCGTACGCCCCGAGGTACGGCTCCAGCGCCGCCGCCGTGCCGTCCGCGCCGGTGACCCGGAACCGCAGCGGCACCGACTTCCCCACCTCCGGCGTGCCCCCGTACCCGACGGTGAACCCGTCGACGGTGGCCGACGTCGCGGCGGCGGGCAGCGGCCGGGGCCGGTACGCGCCGGACGCGGTCAGGTCGGCGCCGAGCACCACGGCGACCTGGCGGCCGTCGTCGGCCACCGCGGTGAAGTCCGCGTACATCCGCCAGGGGCCCGCCTCCGGCGCCGTGATCGGCACCGACCAGGTGCCGTCGGCGGCCATCGTCGGGTGCAGGTGCCGGTAACCGCCGAGGTCACGCCGGACCATGATCACGTGCATCGGTTTGTCGTGCACGACGGCGAACCGGGTGACCGCCCGGCGCTGGTCGTCGCGGATCTGGAAGCGCAGCTCACCGGCGCGGCCCGCGACCAGCTCGGTCGACGGCACCAGCGTGTAGCCGGCCGAGGTGATCGACAGTCCGGTCGCGCCGTCGCCGCCGCCCTGGGTGACTGTTGCGCCGTCGTGCGTGTGCGCGCCGGTCCCGGGTGAGTGGGCGTGCGCGCCGCCGTCTGTGCCGCCCGTGGTGGCGGCCCCGCCGGCAGTCGTGGGCCGGGCCGGGTCGGCCGGCGCGTTCATCCGCCCGAGGCCGAAGCCGAGCAGGACGGCGAGCACCAGGCCGCCCACCACCAGGGCCAGCCGCAACGTCTCCCGGTCAACAGCGACGGGCCCGGCCGCCCCGGCCGAACCACTCGCGCCGTCCCCGGCCAGCGCCGCGTCCCCGGCCAGAGCCGCACCCCCGGGCTGCGCCGCGGGAGCGCCGGAACCGGCCTCGGAGTCGTCGGGGACGACGCCGGTGCCGGACGTGACGGACGACGACTCAGGCACCGCCGCCGACCAGCTCGTAACCCGCCTCGTCCACAGCGGCACGCACGGACTCGACGGGCAGCGGCGCCGCGCTGGTGACAGTGGCGGTGCCGCTCGTCAGATCGATCCGGACCTCGTCGACGCCGGGCAGCGCGGACAGCTCCTCGGTCACCGCCTTGACGCAGTGTCCGCAGGTCATCCCGGTCACGGTGTACGTCTGGACGACGGGTCGCTGCTCGGTCATGACCCCACGGTACCGCCGCCCGGGTGCGGGCCCGACGACGGTCCGCCGACGGTGGTGACGCTCGCATTCCGCCCGGCCCGGGAACTTTTCCCGCAGGCCGGGAACTGCCGCGCCGACCGGCGGCACGCCACGCCGGGACTCCCGTCAGGCAGGCCGAGGGACGGGTCAGCCGGCCACCGCGAGCGCCAGCGGCAGCACGTCCGGCGCACCGGCCCGGCGCAGCAGCCGCGCCACCGTGCCCATCGTCCAGCCCGAGTCGACCAGGTCGTCCACCAGCAGCACCGGGCCGTCCAGCCCCGCCAGCGCACCGGCCAGCTCGTCCGGCAGGCGGAAGGCGTCGTGCAGCGCGCGTACCCGCTGGGCGCTGTTGCCGCGCGGCCCGCCGCCGCCAGGCCCGGCCGGGACGACCTGGCCGAGCAGCGGCAGCCGGCCCACGGCGGCGATCCGCTCGGCCAGCGAGCCGACCAGCAGCGGTCGCGTCCGGGAGCCGACCGCGACCACACCCGCCGGCCGCCGGGGCCACGGGTCGTCGCCGTGCGCCCACGCCTTCAGCACCTCGACCACAGCGGCCACCACGTCGTCGGGCACCGGGCCGTCCGGCGCCTCCGGCCCGACCAGCCCGCGCAGCCGCCCACCCCACCCCAGGTCGGACAGGCGGCCCACGGCCCGGCCGGGCAGCGCCTGCTCCGCCGGGGGGATGCGGCCCTTCAGGGGTACGCCGACCGACTCCAACCCGGTCGGCCAGAGCTTCTTCGGCGGGATCGGCACGCCGGGCCGCCCGAGGAACGTCTGCGCGGCGGTCAGCGCCTGGTCGGAGACAGCGGCGTCGAACAACGGGCCGGCGCAGTTGTCGCACCGCCCGCAGTCCTGCGCCCCCGTGTCGTCCAGCCCTTCCCGCAGGTAGCGCATCCGGCAGCCGGACGTCGAGGCGTACTCCCGCATGGCCCGCTGCTCGGCGGCGCGCGCGTCGGCGACGCGCCGCAACCGGGCCTCGTCGTAGAACCAGGGCTCACCGGTGGCGAGCCAGCCACCGCGCACCCGGCGGACCGCGCCGTCCACGTCGAGCACCTTGAGCATCAGCTCCAGCCGGGCCCGGCGCAGGTCGACCACCGGTTCGAGGGCCTGGGTGGAGATCGGCCGTTCGGTGTCCAGCGCGGCGAGCACGGCGCGCACCTGCTCCTCGGGCGGGAAGGCGAGCGAGGCGAAGTACCGCCAGATCGCCGCGTCCTCCACGCCGGGCAGCAGCAGCACCTCGGCGTGCTCGACGGCCCGGCCGGCGCGGCCGACCTGCTGGTAGTAGGCGATCGGCGAGGGCGGCGCGCCCAGGTGCACGACGAAGCCCAGGTCGGGCTTGTCGAAGCCCATGCCGAGCGCGCTGGTGGCGACCAGCGCCTTGATCTTGTTGTCCAGCAGGTCCTGCTCGGCGGCCCGCCGGTCGGCGTCCTCGGCCTGCCCGGTGTAGGAGGCGACCGACCAGCCCCGGCCGCGCAGGAAGTCGGCCGTCTCGGTGGCCGCCGCGACGGTGAGCGTGTAGACGATCCCCGAGCCGGGGAGCCGGTCCAGGTGGTCGGCCAGCCAGGCCAGGCGGTGGGCCGGGCTCGGCAGATCGAGTACGCCGAGGCGCAGCGACTCGCGGTCCAGGGTGCCCCGCAGCACCAGGGCGTCACCGAGCTGCTCGGCCACGTCCTGGGTGACCCGGGCGTTGGCGGTGGCGGTGGTGGCGAGCACCGGCGTGCGCTCGGGCAGGTTGGCCAGGAACGTGCGCAGCCGCCGGTAGTCGGGCCGGAAGTCGTGCCCCCAGTCGGAGACGCAGTGCGCCTCGTCCACCACGAGCAGCCCGGTGGTGGCTGCGAGCTTCGGCAGCACGCCGTCGCGGAAGTCCGGGTTGTTCAGGCGTTCCGGGCTGATCAGCAGTACGTCGACGGCGCCGGCGTGGATCTCGGCGGTGATCTCGTCCCACTCGTCCAGGTTCGCCGAGTTGATGGTGCGCGCCCGGATGCCGGCGCGGGCGGCGGACTCGACCTGGTTGCGCATCAGCGCCAGCAGCGGCGAGACGATCACGGTCGGCCCGTGCTGATTCCCCTCACGCAGCAGCGCGGTCGCCACGAAGTAGACGGCCGACTTGCCCCAGCCGGTGCGCTGCACGCAGAGCACCCGCCGCCGGTCGACCACGAGCGCCTCGATGGCCCGCCACTGGTCCTCGCGCAGCCGGGCGTGGTCACCCGCCAGCCGCCGCAGCACCGCCTCGGCACGCTCCCGGACGGCCATCCGATCCTGGCTCATCCGGCATTTCTACCAGGGGCCACCGACGTCACCGGCGGACCGGGCGGCGACGTGGGCGGCGGTACGGGTGTCGGTGCGGGCGGCAGGAAGATCAGCAGCTCGCGCAACGAGTCCGTCGCCGCCGCCGGCAGCAGGCACCGCGAGGCCAGCTCCTCCATCGACGTGTACGGGCCGCGCATCCGCCGGTCGACCACCACATGCTGCGCCTGCGACCGGGTCAGTCCCGGCAGCCCGCTGATCACGTGGTCCGGCACCGAGTTGACGTCCACCAGTCCGCCGTCGTCGTACGCCCGGGGCAGGTCGGGGCGGCCGATGCGCAGGTCCTCCCGCGCCGACGGGTACTGGTAGAGCAGGTAGCGGGCGTACTCCCGGCGCAGCCGGTTGCGGTCGGCGTACGGCCGGCCACGCCAGAGCCCGCGCAGCCAGGCGAGCAGCCGGCCGTTGAGCAGCACCACGTGCGGGACGCCCGAGATCCAGGTGGTCAGCCAGATCAGGATCATGGCGCCCTCGGGTCCGCTGACCTCCTCCGTCTCGCTGCCGCCGACGACCACCACGAATGTCACGGCGACGGTCAGGTAGCAGACCGCGGCGAGGATGCTGCCCCAGCCCCGCCGCCAGATCCCGTAGAGCAGCACTACCAGCCAGGTGAGCATGCCGAACGAGAGCAGGGCGATGAACGCGCCGCCCACAGTCGCGACGACGCTCAACCACCCGGGCACTCCGGCCGGACGCCGGGACGGCGGCACGGCACCGAACAGCGGCGCGACCGGTGGCGCGACCCAGGCCGGCAGGCCCGTCGGCGACTCACCCGGGCCGGCCGGTGGCGGCGGGAACGGGCTGCCCGGCTGCGCCGAGACGGTGAACTGCACCGGAACGGTGAGTTGAGCCGAGACCGTGGGCTGGGGCGGAGCTGTGGGTTGGGCCGGAGCGGCGGGCTGGGGCGGCGCCGTGAGCGGAAGCGGGCTCTCGGCCGGGCTCATGGGCAGCGGCCGGGCCGGTTCCTCGGCGGGGGCCGGAGACGGCTCCGGGCCGCCGACCGCCCACCTGTCGCCGGGTCCGGCCGGACGACGCGGCGCCTGCGCGAGGAGATCCGGGTCGGCGCGCAGAATCCGCCGGTGCAGATCCTGGAGCGCCCCGCCCGGCTCGATGCCGTACTCGTCGCGGAGCAGCCCGGCGTAGTCACGGTAGGCGGCCAGCGCCTCGGCCTGCCGTCCGCTGCGGTGCAGCGCCAGCATGAGCTGGTGACGCAGCCGTTCCCGGACCGGGAACTCGGCGACCAGCTCGACCAGCCGGCCGACCAGCTCGCCGTGCCGGCCGTCGGCCAGCTCCAGTTCGGTACGCGTCTCCAGCGCGACCGCCCGCATCTCCACGAGGCGGTGCCGGGCCGTCTCGAAGTACGCGCCGCCGAACCCGGTGAACGGCTCCCCCTGCCACAGCTCCAGCGCGGCGCTCACCTCGGTCAGCGCCTCCGCCGTACGCCCGGCCGTCTGTGCCGCCCGCGCACGCCGCACGCCGCGCTCGAAGCGCGCCACGTCCACCGCCTCGGGCGGCACGCGCAGCAGGTAGCCCGCGTCGGTGAGGGTGAGCACCCGGGCCGGCGTACGCGGCGACCGGTCGGGTTCCAGCATCCGGCGCAGACCGGCCACGTGCTTCTGCACCACGTTGAGGCCGTTCACCGGCGCCTCGTCCGGCCAGACCGCCTCGACGATCTGCCCGGTCGGCACGGGACGGCCCGCGGCGAGCAGCAGCACGGCCAGCACGGCCCGCTGCTTGGCCGGGCCGAGATCGAGTGGTCGGCCGGCGTACCAGGCCCGCTGCGGGCCGAGGAGTTCGAAGCGCAGCGCCTCTGACATGCGAGTTTCCGCCCCCGTACCGACTGCCCCCGCCCACCGTGGCCGACGGCAGTCGGACGGCAGCATAACGGCAGCGGGAACGCCGTGACGGCTGGCGATACTTCCCCGGCAACAATCACCTGGGAAAGCGAGTCGAACACCATGACGCAGCGAATCGGTTCCGCCGCGAGCCTCCGGCGGATCGCGGCTCTCGCGACGGCCGTGCTGGCCACCACCGTCCTGTCCGCGGGGTGCGGAACCGGCGACGCCTCCGAGGGCACCGGAGCGGCGCCCAGCCCGTCGGCCGACCCGAAGGCCGCGCTGCTGGCCGCCGTGCCGGACGAGAAGGACCCGGCCTTCCGGTTCTCCACCATCGAGGGCGCGGAGAAGTTCGACGGGGTGGTCGACCCGGCGGCGCAGGGCCTCGAGTTGTCCATGTCGGAGAAGATCAAGGACCCGGAGTTCACCATGGCGATGACCTTCCGGGTGATCGAGGAGGACATCTGGGTCCGGGTCAAGCTCACCGGCATCCCCGGTCTGCACGACATCATGAAGCTGCCGAAGCGCTGGATGCTCCTGGACCGCACCAAGCTCGACGACGCCTCCGACGTGCCGGTCTACCAGAACGCCGACCCGGCCAACACGGCCGCGGTGATCCGGACCGCGGAGACGGTCGAGGACCGGGGCAACGGCACGTACGGCGGGTTCGCCGACCTGACCGCGAACGCCGACATCCGCGAGAACTTCAGCACCGTGGACGTGGACGCGCTCGGTGATGCGGCGAAGAAGGTGCCGTTCACGGCTGTGGTCGGGCCGGACGGGAACCTCACGTCGCTGACCCTGGACGTGCCCGCCGCGGGCAAGAAGAAGGCAATGAAGCTGGTCGCCAAGTACTACGACTTCGGCAAGGCGCCGAAGCTCAGCGCACCGACCGGCGCGCAGGTGCAGAAGGCGCCGGCGTCGGCGTACGAGATGCTCAACGGCTGACCACGACGGACGTGCGAGGGGCGGTGGCCACACGGGGGGCCGCCGCCCCTTCCGCGTGTCAGCGGCCGAGCACGTCGCCCCGGTCGATCATGAAGTTGGCGCGGGCCGGACACGGCGTGTCGTGCCGTCAACTTCATGATCGACCGGGGCGGGGCGGGGGTCAGCGGGAGCGGCGGAGGGCGGTCAGGAGGGGGGTTACGCGGGAGCGCAGGCTGGCCAGGCCGCCGGGGAAGAAGTAGACGGCCAGGATGAACACGGTGCCCAGGACGAACAGGGGCTGGCTCAGCGGGTGGCTGAGGAACGCGGGCAGGCTGTTCACCGCGTCGCTGCTGCCGAACGCGGTGAGCCGGTGGTCGAGGTACATGTAGAGGACGCCGCCCAGCACCGGCCCCCACCGCGTACCGGGGCCGCCGAGCACCACCATGACCAGCAGCGACAGCGTCAGCTCCGACGAGGTGATGTGCGGGCTGGCGCCGCCGACGATCAGCACGTAGACCACACCGCCGGCCGACGCGAGACCGCCGGCCAGCGTGAACGCGACGAGCTTGAACCGGTACGGGTCGAGCCCCAGCACCCCGATCCGCCGCTCGTCGTCGCGCAGCCCGGCGAGCACCCGCCCGGTCGGCGAGGCGCTGACCCGGTGCACCACGAGGACCACGATGGCCAGGTACGCCAGCGCCAGCCAGTACAGGTTCACCGTGTTGGTGACGCCCACCAGCGCCGACGGCAGCCCGGAGACGTCCAGCGGCAAACCCTCTTCGCCGCCGGTGAGACCGCCGAAGTCGCGGGCCACCAGGATCGCCCCGACCTGCGCGAACGCCAGCGTCACCATGGCGAACGCGATGCCCACCGTGCGCAGGGCCACCGCGCCGAGCAGCGCGGCGAGCGTCGTCCCGCCGATCACCGTGAGCACGGCGGCCTGCCACAGCGGCAGCCCGGCCTTGGTGACCAGGATGTCGGTGCCGTACACGCCGGCGGCGAAGTAGAGGGCGTGGCCGAAGGAGAGCATGCCGGTACGCCCGAACAGCAGGTCGTACCCGGCCGCGAGCCCGCCGAACACCAGGCAGATGGCGAGCAGTTGCAGCGTGCCGGGCGAGTTCAGCGGCCCCTCGAAGATCCCCGGCAGGTGCAGTGTGGAGTACGGCAGGACCGCCGCCACCACCAGCGCCACGAGCGGCAGGTACGGGCGCAGTCCGTGCCAGCGGGAACGCCCGGGGGTCAGTTCGTCGGGCACCTGCGCCGGAGGCGCGTCGACCACCGAGTTGGTCATGCGTGAGCCACCTTTCCGGCCAGGCCCTGCGGACGCAGCAGCAGCACCACGGCGAGCAGACCGACCACGCACAGGTCGCCCAGCCCGGACGTGCCGTAGTAGTTGACGAACTGTTGCAGCAGCCCCACCGCGACCGCCGCGTACGCGGACCCGACCACCGAGCCCATCCCGCCGATCACCACCACGATGAAGGCGAAGATCAGCAGTGAGCCGCCCTGGCCCGGCGAGACGGTGCCGAAGTAGACGCCGCCGAGCGCGCCGGCCAGCGCGGCGGCGGCCCCGCCGATCGCGAAGACGAGCGTGAACGCCTTGCGCACGTCGATGCCGAGCGCCGTCACCATCTCCCGGTTCTCCACGCCGGCCCGGATGATCAGGCCGTACCGGGTCCAGCGCAGGAACGCCAGCAGTGCCCCGAGCACCACAGCGGCGGCGACGATCAGCAGCAGCCCGGCGTTCGGCACCTGGGCGCCGAGCACCGAGGTGACGCCCCGGCTCCAGTCCGGACGCGGGAACGGCCGCGGATCCGCGCCCCAGGTGGCCTGGAGCAGCGCCACCCCGGCCAGCGACAGGCCGACGGTGACGAGCACCTGCTCGATGGTGCGGGAGTACAGCGGCCGGATCAGCACCAGCTCCACGAGCACCGCGACGAGCGAACCGGCCAGCACGCCGAAGACGACAGCCAGCACGAAGCCGAACCCGTCCGGCCCGGCGCCGGGCAGGTTGCCCGCCGCCCACCATGTCGCGTACGCGCCCACGCCGAGGAACAGCCCGTGCGCGAAGTTGAGCACGTCGGCGAGGCCGAAGACGAGGGACAGGCCGGAGGCCACGAGGAAGTACAGCGCCGCCAGGCCCAGCCCGGTCAGCGTCAGCAGAACCACTGTGTTCACGAGTGCACCTCCGCCGAACCCACACCGAGCAACGACTTCGTCAGCGCGGTCTCCAGCAGCAGTTCCTGGGCGTCGCCGGTCCAGGCGACCTTCCCGGCGGAGAGCACCACCGCGTCGGTCGCCAGCCGCCGTACCACCGCCAGGTTCTGCTCGACCAGCAGCACCGGCACCGATTCCGCCACCCGTTCCAGCACCTCGGCCACCTCGGTCACCACCTTCGGCGCCAGCCCTTTCGTCGGCTCGTCGACCAGCAGCAGCCGGTTGTCGTTCAGCAGCACCCGGCCGATCGCGAGCATCTGCTGCTGCCCGCCGGACAGCGAGCCGGCCCGTTGCCGTCCGCGCCGCTCCAGCTCGGGGAAGAGCGAGAAGACCTTGTCGTACGCGGGCGTGACGCCCCGCCGTTCGGCGAGCCGCAGGTTCTCCGCGACGGTGAGCGCGGCGAAGACGCAACGGTCCTCCGGCACGTAGCCGAGGCCGTCGCGGACCAGCCGGTGGGTGGGGCGCGCGAGCAGGCTGCGCGCCCCCATGCGTACGCTGCCGCGCACCTCACCGCCGCGCGGCGTCAGCCCGACGATCGCGCGCAACGTGGTGGTCTTGCCGACGCCGTTGCGTCCGAGCAGCACCGTCACGCCGGTCGGCGCGACCTCGAACGACACCCCCTGGAGGATGTGCAGCCCGGCGATCCGCACGGACAGGTCCGCCACGGACAGGACAGGTTCGGTCATTTAGAGCGCCTCCCCCAGGTACGCCTCCTGCACGGTGGCGTTCGCCATCACCGTGTCCGGGGTGTCGCACGCCAGCAGCGCGCCGTGGTGCATCACGGCGATCCGGTCGGCCAGTTCCAGGATCACGTCCATGTGGTGTTCCACCATGAGCACCGCCCGGCCGCTGTCGCCGGTCAACGACTTGATCACGCTGACCAGCTCGGGCACGTCCTCGGCGCTCACGCCGGCCATCGGCTCGTCCAGCAGCATCACCCGGGGTTCACCGGCGAGCAGCAGCGCGATCTCCAGCTTGCGCTTCTCGCCGTGGGCCAGGGTGCCGGCGAGCGCCGTACCCCTGTGGTGCAGGCCGACCCGGTCGAGCGCCGCGTCGGCGGCGGCGGCCACCTCCCGGTCGGCCGCCGCCCGCCGCCACAGCTTCATCGAGCCACCCCGGTGTGCCTGTACGGCGAGCCGGACGTTCTCCCGCACGCTCAGCGAGCCGAAGACCGAGGACGCCTGGAAGGTACGCCCCAGTCCGAGCCGGGCACGCCGGTGCGGCGGAAGCGCGGTGATGTCCGCGCCGTCCAGCAGGACCGTGCCCTCGGTGGGCCGGCGCAGGCCGGTGATCAGGTTGAACAGGGAGGTCTTGCCGGCGCCGTTGGGCCCGATCACGCCGAGGAACTCCCCCGGCGCCAGATCGAGGTAGACGGAGTCGACGATGGCGACCTCACCGATCCGCCAGGTCAGACCGCGGGTGGCGAGCACGGGTCAGCCCTTCATCTGCGCGACGGGCGGCGCGCTCTCGTCACCGGTGAGCGACTTCTGCGCGGTCGCCGTGAAGGCGGTGCCGCTGCCGGAGAGCTTGGCCTGGTACATCGGCTGGAGCAGGGCGTGGTCCTCGGCGCGGATCTTCATGGTGCCCTTGACGCCCTCGAACTCCCAGCCCTCCAGCGCCTTGATCATCTTCTCCACGTCGTCGCCGCCCTCCTGCACGGCCCGGACGACCATCTGCGCGGCGGCGAACCCGTCCGGGTGGAACAGGTCGAGCGTGCCGCCCGGCACCTTCGCCTTCGCGGCCTTGGCGGCCTCGGTGTCGCTGGCGCCGTCGAAGTAGTGCGACAGGAACGAGATCTTGCTGCCGGCCGCGCCGAACGTCGGCCACGAGGCACGGATGTCCAGGCCGGTGACGACAGTGGTGGAGGCGAGGACGCCCTGCTGGTCGAGCGTCTGCCACATGGCACCGGCGGTGGTGCCCGCCCAGGCGACGAAGAGCAGGTCCGGCTTGGCGGCCTTGATCTGGCTGGCGAACGGCGTGAACTCGGTGGCGCTGGCCGGGGCCCGGACGCTGCTCACGTTCGCGCCCGCACCGCCGATGACGGCCTTCACGGCGGCCTCGTTCGCGTCGCCGAACGCGCCGTCCTGCGCGAACACGACGACCTTCTTGCCGCCCGCGTCGCCGATGAACGACCGGGCGGTCACCACGTCCTGCCACGACTGACGGCCGGAACGGAACGTGTACTTGTTCGCGCCGGTCACCGCGTCGGTGGCGGCCGGGCCGGAGATGAACAGCACCTTGTTCTGCGCGGCGATCGGCGCCACCTGGAGCGCCACCCCGGAGGAGGTGGACCCCGCGATGATCTTCGTACCCTTGCCGATCAGGTCCTTCGCGGCGGACACGGCCTTGGCCGGGTCGCCCGCGTCGTCGGCCTCGGTCACCTCGATCGTGCGGTCACCGACCTTGCCGGTGCCCTTGGTGGCGAAGTCGAGGCCCGCCTTGAAACCCTCGATGTACTGCTTGCCGTAGCTGGCGAGCGGCCCGGACTGGGAGTAGACCAGACCGACCTTGACCGGGGCGGCGTCGCCGCCGCCGGATGCGGTGTCCTGCGGGCTGCCACAGGCCGTGGCGGCCAGAGCGACCGCCACCGAGGTGGCGGCGGTAAGGAACACCCGTCGCGTGTGCCGGATCGTCATTGCGACTCCAGGTGAGGACAGGGGGAATGTCAGTTGTCGGCTCACGCTAGAAGTGACGTCACCCACGGGCTATGTGGTCGGCGCACACAAGTACCTGTGACGGGATGGCCGCACGTTACAACGCCGGACATCGCCACGTAACCGCACCGACCCGGGATGGCCATCCCCACCACGCGCACCTCGCCGGCAATGTCGTCCCACGCCATCGCGCGACCTGTCGCAGTGCCTGTGTAGGCAGGGCAGGATCGGATTCGCCGAACCAACCGGAGTCCCCACCATGCCCACAGCTGAAGCACCGTTCCGCCGTATCGCCAACGACATCGCCGCGAAGATCAAGAGCGGCGAGCTGAAGCCCGGCGACAGACTGCCCTCGACCCGTGAACTCGCCGAGACCTACGGCGTCCACATGAACACCGCCTATCGGGCGATGTCGTTGCTGCACGATCGCGAGCTGATCACCGGCCAGCCCGGCCGCGGCACGTACGTAGCCGAACCCCCGAGCTGATCAACTCCATTACGCCGAAGTGGCGGCATCATCGCGCCCGGAAGCAGCCACTTCCCCGAAGTGGCGCCCGCCCCGCGCGACAAGCCCCGCCACCACCGCCCGCACCACCGCCACCGCCCTCGCGAGATCTTGGTATGGAATGGCCCTTGGAGGGGCCGTTTCGTACCAAGATCTCGGGGGCGGCCGAGCGCGACCGGAACCGGGGAAAGCGCGGACGGGGTGCCCGCCGGAACGGCGAGCACCCCGTTTCAGCGGAGCAGGGTCAGCGGCCGGCTCGGGCGGCCACCGCCGTGTCGGGGTGGTCGCTGAACACGCCGTCCAGACCCAGGTCGAGGAACAGCTCGTACTCGGACGTGATGTCACCACGCGCGTTCGGGTCGGTGCCGATGCGGAAGTCCGCAGGCAGGAACTGGTTCTCGGCCCGGAACGTCCACGCGTGCACCACCAGCTTCTGCCGGTGCGCGTCGCGGATCACCGAGGTCGGCGCGAGCAGCCGGCCGCCGGAGTCCCGGGGCACGATCAGGTTCTTGTTCAGGCCGACGCCGTCGGCGTACCGGGAGATCCAGGCAAGTCCCGCGGGCGTGGCCAGATCCGCGTAGGTCCGCTTGTCGCCGCCCGCGACGAAGTCGTAGGGCGCACCGCTCGCGTCCATGAGCTGCACCAGCCGTACGTCGATCATCTTGTCGAGCTTGCGCAGGTTGGCGGTCTCGAAGCTCTGGACGAACACCGGGTCGGCGCGGTGGGTGAGCCGGTTGCGGCGCAGCACCGCCACCAGCGGCTCCTCCAGCGGGCGGCCGATCGAGGCGAAGTAGGTGGGGTGCTTGGTCTCCGGGTAGACGCCGATGGTCCGGCCCCGGGCCTTCGACTCGGCCCGCGCCAGGTCGATGACCTCCTGGAACGTCGGGATCTCGAACCTGCCGTCGAACGCGGTGTTCGCGACCCGCACCTGGGGCAGCCGCTCCTTGGCCCGCAGCGTCTTCAGCTCGGCCAGCGTGAAGTCCTCGGTGAACCAGCCGGTGACGGTGACGCCGTCGATGGTCTTCGTCGCCTTGCGGCCGGCGAATTCGGGGCGGGCGGCCACGTCGGTCGTACCGGAGATCTCGTTCTCGTGCCGCGCGACCAGGACGCCGTCCTTGGTCGAGACCAGGTCCGGCTCGATGAAGTCGGCGCCCTGGCGGATGGCGAGCCGGTAGGCCTCCAGGGTGTGCTCCGGGCGGTAGCCGCTCGCGCCGCGGTGGCCGATCACGATCGGCCGCTGGGCCGCGGGGGCACGCTCGGCGCGGTGGTCCGGGCCGGCCTGGGCGGCCACGGCCGGCACCACCACAGCGGCCGCCGCGAGCAGCGCGCCGGCCACGCCGAGGGTGGAAAGGGTACGTCGCAACGCCGTCTCCTGTCGTCGATGGGTACGCACAGCAGACCGGTCGTGGTTGACCGCCAGTTGGTCGGTTCCTGACCTGCCGGTGAATCTCCGGACGGAAGATGACGGGATGCGCCGCCTGCTCCGGAAGCCCGTACGGCTGGTGCCGTTGGGGTTCCTGGCGGTGATCCTGGTCGGCACCGGTCTGCTCATGCTGCCCTGGGCCACCAACGAGCAGCGGTACACCCCGTTCGTCACCGCGCTGTTCACGTCCACGTCGGCGGTGTCGGTGACCGGGTTGGCGGTGACCGACACGCCGAACTACTGGAACGGGTTCGGGCTCGTGATGATCACCGTGCTGACGCAGCTCGGCGGTCTGGGCATCCTGACCGGGGCGTCGCTGGTGATCCTGGCGGTCTCCCGCCAGCTCGGCCTGCGCAACCGGCTGCTCGTGCAGGCGGAGACCGCCGAGTTCAGCCTCGGCGACGTACGCCGCCTGCTGCTGCGCATCGCGGCGACCGTCTTCGTGACCGAGGCCCTGATGACGGCGGTGATCGCCACGCGCCTGTTCCTGGCGTACGACTACCGGCCGGGCCGGGCGCTCTGGTCGGCGGTGTTCCACTCGGTCCAGGCGTTCAACAACGGCGGGTTCGCGCTCTACTCCGACGGCCTGATCGCGTTCTCCCGGGACGGCTGGGTGGCGCTGCCGCTCAGCATCGGCGCGATCATCGGCGGGCTGGGCTTCCCGGCGCTGTTCGAGGCGGTACGCGAGTGGCGGCAGCCGGCGCGCTGGGCGGTCGCCACGAAGCTGACCGTGTGGGGCAGCGTGGTGCTGACCGTCTTCGGCGTCGCCTACCTGCTGATGGCCGAGTGGACCAACCCGTTCACGATCGGCACCTTCGACGTGCCGGGCAAGCTGCTGGCGTCGTTCACGCAGATCGCGTTGAGCCGTACCGGCGGCTTCGACGTGATCAACGTCGGGCACCTCACCGACGAGAGCTACCCGATGCTGATCGGCCTGATGTTCATCGGCGGCGGCAGCGCCAGCACCGCCGGCGGCATCAAGGTCTCCACGTTCTTCCTGCTCGGCTTCGCCATCTGGGCCGAGCTGCGGGGCGAGCCGGACACCACTGTCGGGCGCCGCCGGGTGGCGGCGGCGAGCCAGCGGCAGGCGCTGACCGTGGCGCTGCTGAGCGTGGCGCTCGTGGCCGGGGGAACCGTCGGCCTGATCGCGCTGACCTCGCACGTGTCGTTCTCGGCCGCGTTGTTCGAGGTCACCTCCGCGTTCAGCACGACCGGTCTGACCGTCGGGGTGTCCGGGCAGCTCTCCCCGCCGGGTCAGTACGTGCTGACCGCGCTCATGTACATCGGCCGGGTCGGGCCGCTCACCCTCGGCTCGGCCATCGCGTTGAACACCCGTCGACGGCTGTACCGCTACCCGGAGGAGCAACCCATTGTCGGCTAGACATCCGGAGGAGACAGGCATCGCGGTGATCGGCCTGGGCCGGTTCGGCACGCGCCTGGCGGAGTCCCTGTCCCGTCTCGGTTACGAGGTGCTGGCGATCGACCGTGACCCGGCCCGGGTCCAGCACTGGTCGGCCGAACTCGACCGGGTGGTGCAGGCGGACAGCACCGAGGAGGTGGTGCTGCGCCAGCTCGGGCTGGCGGACTTCCGCCGGGTCGTGGTCGCGATCGGGGCGTCGCTGGAGGCGAGCGTGCTCACCGTACTGGCGCTGGCCGAGCTGGGGATCGAGCAGATCTGGGCGCGGGCCACCTCGGAGAAGCACGCGAAGATCCTGCACTCGGTCGGCGCGCACCACGTGGTCTTCCCCGAGGCGGAGACCGGCGAGCGGGTGGCGCACCTGATCGTCAGCCGGATGCTCGACTTCATCGAGTTCGACGACGACTTCGCCATCGCCAAGGTCAAGGTGCCCGCGCCGCTGGTCGGGCGGTCACTGCGCGACATCGCACCGCAGGACCGGTACGGCGTCATGGTGGTGGGCGAGAAGCAGTCCGGGCAGCCGTTCCGTTATGCCGGGCCGGACACGGTGCTGCAGGCGGACAGCGTGCTCATCGTGGAGGGCGCCATCACCCAGGTGCAGCGCTTCTCCGCGCTGACCTGACGACGGCGCCGACCTGACGACAGGTCTCGCCTGTCAGCCCTTCTTCGGACCCTTGCCCTTGCCGTGCCCACCCCCCTTCGGCCGGTCTACTTTGCTTTTCCCTTGCCGTTCTCCTTGCCCTTGGGCTTCGGCGCGGTCTTGGGCTTCGGTTTCGCCGGCGCCGGTTTGGCCTTCGCCGGCCCGCTCTTGGCGGTGGTCTTGGTGGCCGGCTTGACCGGCGTCTTCACCGGCGGCGCGGTGGTCGGCGCCGAGCCGGCGATGCCGGAGACCTGCACGCCGCAGGTGCTGTCGCCGAGCGTGAACTCGACAGGCAGCGTGTTGCTCCCGGTGTAGCGGCCGGCCAGCGTCAGCTTCGTCGACGCGCCGGGGGCCAGCGCCGGGTCCGTCGCCGGTGCGGCGATCGAGACGGTACGCCCCACCTGACGTGCCGTGGGCTGGGCCGTGGTGACCGTCTGCTTGCCGGGGAACGTGAAGTTCATGGTCCAGCCGCGCAGTTCCCGGTCGCTGGTGTTGGTGAGCGTCAGCTCGGCGGAGAAGTCCTTGCCGGTGTCGCGGCGCAGCGAGTAGTCGACAGCGCACGGGATCGTCTCGGGCAGGCTCATCCGCGCCTCGGTCGGCTCCACCCCGCCGCTGGCCGGGCTCCGCGACGTCAGCCCCCACAGGGTGGCGGTCACCGCGACCAGCCCGACGGCGGCGACCCCGGCCTCCACCTTGCGCCGCCGCGCCACCGCCCGCCTGGTACGGGTACGCACCACCGAGAACGGCAGCGCGTCGGTCTCCGCCGACCACGGCAGGATGGTGGTGCCCGCGTTCTCGGCGAGCGCCGGGTCCATCCGGCCGAACGCCGGCGACACCGGCACGATCGCCGCGATACCTGCCGCCTCGGCGAGCGTACGGGCCACCTCGGCGGTCGCCGGGCGGTCCTCGGGACGCTTGGCCAGGCACCGCTGCACGAGCGAGGCGACCGGCTCGGGCAGCCCCGGCACCGCTGGCATCGGGTCGGGGTCGCGGTACATGTGGGCGCGCAGCATCTCGGTGGTGGTGCTGGCCTGCCACGGCAGGCGGCCGGTCAGCATCCGGTAGAGCAGCAGCCCGACCGCGTACACGTCGGTGGCCGGCGATACGTGGCCGTTGTCCAGCCGCTCCGGCGCCAGATACGCGGGCGTGCCGAGCAACGCGCCGTCCGGCCCCTTGTCGCTCTCCCCCACCAGCGCCGAGATGCCGAAGTCGACGACCTTCACGCCGGTCGGGGTCAGCATCACGTTACCCGGGGTCACGTCCCGGTGCACCACACCGCGGGCGTGCGCGGCGGCCAGCGCCGAGGCGACCTCCGCGCCGATCGTCATGGCCTCCCGCCAGGGAAGCTGCCCGTCGCGGCCGAGCCGCCCGCTGAGCGGACCGCCGTCGACCAGCTCCATCACCACGTACGGCACGGTCAGGCCGACCTGCACGGACTCGCCGTAGTCGTACACGTTGGTGATGTTGGGGTGGCACAGCCGCGCGGCGGCCTGCGCCTCCACCCGGATCCGGTGCCGGAACGCCTTGTCGCTGGCCAGCCGCGAGGCCAGCACCTTGACCGCCACCTGGCGGCCCAGCACCTCGTCGTAGCCGCGCCAGACGACCGACATGCCGCCCGCACCCAACTGCTCGACGAGCCGATATCGCTCGCCGAGCAGTTGCACGCCGTTCCTGACCGGTCCACCCATGGTCGGTCCTGTTGCCCGAAGTGGGCCCCGGTACACCTCAGCTGTCGGAATCGGTCAGGAAGTTCACCCGTTCAGGCGGTCGCGAGCAGTTGGTCCACCGGCGCGTAGTCGTCGGTGAGCACCATCGCGTCGCCCACCCACTCGGTCACCGCCGCCTCGTCCATCAGCGCGGCCGGCTCGGGCAGCAGCTTGAGGCCGGGTGGGATCGCGGCGAGCGGCAGCGGCGCGTCGGAGGCGACGATCACGAAGTTGGCGCCCTGCCTCCCGTCGATCGCGCCGGGCGGGGCGATCAGCGCGACGTGCGCGAACTCGGCCTTCACGGTGGCCAGCTCGGCCCGGATGAACCGGCCCGGCGGGTAGTCGATGACGTTCTGCACGTAGATCCCGTCCGGGCGCAGCACCCGGCGGATGTCGGCGGCCATCTCCCGGGTCGCCAGGTGCCACGGCACCACCAGGTGGCCGAACGCGTCGCCGACGATGAAGTCGCGGCTGTCGGCCGGCTCGCCGCGCAGCAGCACCCGCGCGTCACCCACCTCGGCGCGCATCTGCGGGCCGGTACTCAGGCCCAGCTCCCGCCGGTCCAGCTCGACCAGGCCGCCGTCGAGTTCGAACACCAGGTTGTCGCTGCCGGGCCGGGTCGCGGCCAGGTAGTGCGGCACCGTGAAGCCGCCGCCGCCCAGGTGCAGCGCGTCCATCGGCTGCTTCGCCGGCCGCGCCACGTCCGCGACCAGGCCGATCCACTGCGTGTACGCGTACTTGAGGTGGGTCGGCTCGCCCAGGTCGACGTACGAGTGCTCGGCCGAGTTGAGGTAGAGCGTGCGCCCCTGCGGCCAGGACGGGTCCACCTCGACGCGGGCGCAGTGGTACGCGGTCTCCACGTCGCACGGGTTCGGTGCCGCGGCGGTGAGCCCGGCGGCGGCGAGCCCGAGCAACGCCAGCGCGGCCTTGACCCGGCCCGGCGCGGACAGTCCGCTCGGGCCGGCCTGCCGTCGCAGCCAGAAGCCGAGCGCCAGCCCGGTCACGCCGAGCACGGCGGCCAGCCCCAGCACGATGACGGTGCTGGACAGCGCCGCCACCAGCACGAAACCGGTGCCGAGCGTGGCGGTGATGCCGCCGAGCGTGCCGATGCCGGACAGCTTGCCCACCACCTGCCCGGTCCGGCGCAGGTCGGCGAGCTGGAGCTTCACCACGAGCGGGGTGATCCCGGCCAGCAGCGCGGCGGGCAGCAGGACGGTCAGCGCGGTCAGCAGGAGCACCGCGCTCGCCGCGCCGCCGCGCAGCGCCTCACCGGCGTACCTGACGATCGGCAGCGTGATTGCGGTGGCGATGCCGGCCAGCACCAGCGCCGGGGCCAGCAGGGTGCGCGGGTCACGCCGGTCGGCGAGCCAGCCGCCGAACCACGCCCCGTACGCGATGGCGGCGAGCGCCATGCCGATCACCGAACTGGTCACCTGGAGGGTCACCCCGACGTACGGGCCGACCAGGCGCAACGACACGGTCTCCAGCACCAGCACGGCCCCGCTGGAGAGGAAGACGAGGAACGCGGCGAGCCCGTTGGGCAGGGCCCGGGGCGGGACCGGGGCGTCGGCCGCCGGTCCCGCGATGACGTCGGACGATGTGCTGCTCACCGTGGCGATGCTACGCAGCGCTCGCGGCGGGCCGGGTCAATACATCGAGATGTGAACATGGTTTGTGTGGTCCGCCGCCGGGCTGCCGCCGCCGCTGTACGCCCGCCAGCCGGTGTTCGGCATCCAGATCTGCCGATACCAGATGACGTACATGATGCCGAGCCGGTTGGCGTTGTTCTTCGCCCAGGCGGCGAGGCTGTCGCCGTACGCCTTGTCGCCACCGGTGGCGGTCTTGTCCTCGAACCCGCCGCTGGCGGCGGAGAAGTCGCAGGCCCGGCCCTTGGGGTGCTCGCCGCCGCCACCGCTGCGGTGACACGAGGCGTAGCGCTTGTAACCGGCCGACTTGGCCTGCTGGAGCATGTGCAGCGTGCGCGGGGTGATGCAGCCGGACGCGGGCGTCGGGTCGTCGACCGAGCAGGACTCCGACGGCCACGAGCCGTCCGAGTTGCGCGGGGCGGGCTTCGCCGACGAGGAGGTGCCGTTGAACCCGGACCCGGCGCCGGAGCTGACCTTCGCCAGCGCCACCTCGGCGTCCTTCTTCTTGCGGGCCTGCACGGCGACCTGCTTGGCCTGCTCGCGCACCTCGGCGTCGATGGCGAGCTTCGCCTCGGCCGCCTGCGCCTTCGCGTCGGCCAGCTCCCGCAGCCGCTTGCTGTCGCGCTGGGCCATCACGTCCAGCTCGGCCGCGCGCTTGAGGAAGTCGTTCGGGTCGGCGCTGGCCAGCAGCATCGACGTCGCGGTCAGCCGGCCCATCCGGTACGACTGCGCGGCGACCTCACCGGCCTGCGCGCTGAGCCCGACGAGGCGTCCCTCGATGTCGGTGAGCTGGGCGGCGAGCGCCTTCTGCCGGCGCTTGGAGTTCTCCAGCTTGTTCTGGGCCTCGATGTGGCCCTTCGCCGCCGCCTCCAACGCCGCCCGCAACTGCTTGCTGCCGCCCTCGTTCGGGGCGTTCGGGCTGGGTACGGCGGCGGCCGGGCCGGCGGCCACGCCGGAGCCGAGCAGCACGGCCACCGCGGCGAACGCGGCGAGCAGCGACCGCCGGACGCGCCGGCCGGTAGGGCTGGTCCTGGGCACGTGTTGGTCCTTCCGTCGACCGCCGGCCCCCGTACACCGAGCGGCGTCTCCGCCGGCGCCGGACGGCGGCCTGCTGGCGGAGACCGCCGGTCACGATACCGGACCACGCGCGACACGCCAGGCCGGCGACGGCGTACGGCCTCCGACGTCGACGCAGCGTGCCGTGCCCGTCGCGCAGCGCCGCTCAACCGCTCAGCAGGGCGGCGCTCACCTCGTCCCAGATCTCCGGGCTCGCCGCCACGAGCAGTCCCCGGCCCTCGTCGGCCGGGTGGTAGTCGGCACCGTCGAACCGGCGGGCCACGCCACCGGCCTCGCGCACCAGCAACGTGCCGGGCGTGTGGTCCCACGGCAGGGTGCGCCAGAACAGCACGAACTGCTGCTCGCCGGTGAGCACGTCCAGGTATTCCCGGCCGGCGCAGTGCTGGCCGGGCAGCAGCTCACCGATGCGGCGACCGCCCTCCTCCACCCGGCGGCGGAAGTCGGGGGGCAGGAACTTCGTCGCCGCGGTGCCGCGCAGCGCGCCCACCCTCGGCTCGGCCTGCGGCGCACCCAGCGACGCCCCGTCCAGCCGGGCGCCGGCGCCGAGCCGGCCCGCCGCCATCGTGCCGTCGAGCGGGTCGTACACCCAGGACGCCACCGGTACGCCGTCGGTGAGCAGCGCCGCCATCAGTGCGAACGGCCGGCGGCCGGCGGCGAAGTTGGAGGTGCCGTCGACCGGGTCGACGAGCCAGACGTCGCCGCTGCCGCGCAGGTGCCGCAGCAGGTCGGGATCGTCGGCGACGGCCTCCTCGCCGACCACCACCGAGCCGGGACGCAGCCGCCGCAGTCCCTCGGAGATCAGCGCCTCGGCCTCGCGGTCGGCGACCGTGACCACCTCGCCCGGTGCCTTCTCGGAGATGTCGGACGCGTCGAGCCGGCGGAACAACGGCACGACGACCTTGGCCGCCGCCTCCCGCAGCAGCGCGCCGACGTCGTCCAGCAGCGGGTCAGCCACGCGGCGGCAGCTTGACCACGCTGACGAAGAACTCGTCGATCTGGCGGACCACCGAGATGAAGCGCTCGAAGTCCACCGGCTTGGTCACGTAGGCGTTGGCGTGCAGCTGGTAGCTGCGCAGGATGTCCTCGTCGGCCTGCGAGGTGGTGAGCACCACGACCGGGATGCGGCAGAGCTGCGCGTCCTTCTTGATCTCCTTGAGCACCTCCCGGCCGTCGCGCCGGGGCAGGTTCAGGTCGAGCAGGATCAGGTCGGGCGTCACCGCGTCCGCGTACCGGCCCTCGCGGCGCAGGTAGGCGAGCGCCTCGGCGCCGTCGGAGACGACGGTGAGGCGGTTGCGGAGCTTGTGCTCCTCGAACGCCTCCTGGGTCATCAGCACGTCACCGGGGTCGTCCTCGACGAGCAGGACCTCGATCGGGCTCTTGCCGTCCGCGGGCGCGGTCATCCCACCGTCTCCTTCATGCCACCGTTTGTACCGTGTCGGTCCGCCTGCGCGGGCGGCTCTTCGCGTGCCTCGCCGTCCGGCTGCCGCCCGGCGTCCGCCGGGTCGGTCTCGGCGCCCCCGGCGGCCGGCGTTCCGGCCGGCTCCGCGGCGTCCGCGGCGTCCCCGTCCGCGGCGTCCCCGTCCGCGGCGTCCCCGTCCGCTGCCGCCTCCGCCGCCTTGGCGGCCTCGATGTCGGCCTCCAGCGCGGGCAGCGTGAACCGGATGGTGGTGCCCTCGTCGGCGTCGGTGTCCACCCAGACCCGGCCGCCGTGATACTCCACGATCTTCTTGACGATGGCCAGTCCGATGCCGGTGCCCGGGTACGCGTCCTTCGAGTGCAGCCGCTGGAAGATCACGAAGATCTTGTCGGCGAACTCCGGTTCGATCCCGATGCCGTTGTCCCGGCAGCTGATCTCCCACTCGCCGTCCACCAGCCGCGCCGACACGTGCACCTTCGCCGGCACGTCGGGCCGGCGGAACTTCACCGAGTTGCTGACCAGGTTGACCAGCAGGTTGGTCAGCAGCGGCTCCTCGCCGCGGATGGTCGGCATCTCGCCCCAGGTCAGCTCCGCGTCGGCGTACTGCAACGCCGCCTCGGTCTGCCCCGCCACGTCGCCCATCACCTTGTTCAGGTCGACCTCGGTGAAACCGGTGGTCAACCGGCCGATCCGGGAGAACGCCAGGAGGTCGTTGATCAGCCGCTGCATGCGCTGCGCGCCGTCCACCGCGAACGCGATGTACTGGTCGGCCCGCTCGTCGAGCTGCCCGGCGTACCGCCGCTGGAGGAGCTGGCAGAAGCTCGCCACCTTGCGCAGCGGCTCCTGGAGGTCGTGCGAGGCGACGTACGCGAACTGCTCCAGGTCACGGTTGGACCGGGTCAGCTCCTCGGCCTGCTTCTGCAGCTGGCTGTTGACCCACTCGATGCGCTCCCGCGCCTCGCGTACCTCGTCCAGCTCCCGGGCGATCTTCATCCGCATCTGGTCGATGTCCTCGGCGAGCCGCCGGAACTCCGGCGGGCCGGAGCCCTCGATGTGGTGCCGGTAGTCGCCGTCGGCCACCTCGCGCACCTGACTGACCAGGGCGGCCAGCGGGCGGATCAGGATCCGGTCCAGCGAGAGCAGCATGACCACGCCGGCCGCCGTCACCACGAGCGCGGCGATGATCAGCAGCACGACGAGCGTGTTGCTGGTCGAGTTGACCCGGTCGGCGGTCTCCTCCCGGACGGTGAGGATCTCGTCCTGGAGCGTGTTCACCGACGCCCTGATGCCGTCGAACTGCTGCCGGGTCGCGTCCGTGATCAGCGCCTGGCCGGCCTCCGCGCCGTCCCGCTCGACAGTGGTGATGACCGGCTCGGCCACCTGGGCCCGCCACTGTGCGGTCTGCTGCTCGACCACGTCCAGCGACCGCCGCACGTCCGGGTAGTCGGCGGAGAGGTCCCGGATCGAGGTGACCAGGCTCTGCTCGCGCTTCACGCCCTCCTGGTAGGGCTCCAGGTCGCTGCGGTCGCCGTTCACCGCGTACCCGCGCACCGACGTCTCCTGGTCGAGCAGCACGCTCATCAGCTCCTGCGCCTGGACGCGCAGCGGGCCGGTCTTGAGCAGCACCGCGTCGATGTTCTCGCGGTTCTTCGCGGCGACCGCCGCCTCCGCGGCGGCCAGACCGAGCAGCAGCACCAGCACCACGCCGAGGAGCGCGACCACCCGCCGCCGCAGGGTCCACCCCTGCTGGTACGCCTTCACAGGTTCCTCCCCGTCGCCCTTCGCGCTCACTGCGTCATCTTCGTTCGCGACCGCGGAGCCGGCTCGGCGCTCACCGGCCGCTGCCCCGCGTGACCAGCAACATCGCCACGTCGTCGGCGAGCGGGCCGCCGTTTATCTGCTCGGCGCGCCCGACCAGCCAGGCGGGCAGCTCGGCCAGCGGCACCGCCCGGTTCGCCGGGTCGGCGAGCAGCCCGGTCAGGCCCGGAACGTCGAGCCGTTCGTCACCGCCGTCCACCCGGCCCTCGATCAGGCCGTCGGTGTACATCAGCAGTGACCAGTCGTCGGTGTCGAACTCCAGGTCGAAGGCGACCGGGCGGCGCGGGCGTACGCCCAGAAGCAGCCCGCCCTTGGCCGGCACCGGCGCTACCTTGCCGCCGCTGAGCAGCAGCGGCGGCGGATGACCGGCGAGGCGTACGGTGGCCCGCGCCGACGCCAGGTCGAGCCGTGTGGTGGCCACCGTCGCGAAGATCTCCTGGAGGCGGCGCTCGCTCATCAGCACCTGCTCCAGCGCGGGCAGCACCTCGTCGTCCGGCACCCCGGCCAGCACCAGGGCCCGCCAGGCGACGCGCAGTTCGACACCGAGCGCCGCCTCGTCCACGCCGTGCCCGCAGACGTCGCCGACGATCAGGTCGATCCGGTCCGGCTGGGTCTGCACCACGTCGTAGAAGTCGCCGCCGATCAGCGCGGCGTGCCGGCCGGGCCGGTAGAACGTGTGCACCGACACCTCGTCGGTGGTCATCAGCGGCTGCGGCAGCAGGCCGCGCTCCAGGCGGGCGGACTCGGCCTGGCGCAGCTCCACCTCACGCAGCCGGCGGGCGTTCTCGTCGGCCCGCTTGCGCTCGACCGCGTACCGCAGCGCCCGGGTCAGCAGGACACCGTCGACCTGGCCCTTGACCAGGTAGTCCTGCGCCCCCTCGGCGACCGCGACGATGCCCAGGTGCTCGTCCGAGCGGCCGGTCAGCACGCAGACCGCGGCACCGCTGGCCATCTCCAGCACCCGGCGCAGCCCGTCCAGGCCCTGCGCGTCCGGCAGACCCAGGTCGAGCAGGACGCAGTCCACGCCCATCACCCGCTGCCGGGCCTCGCTGAGGCTGGTGGCGACCAGCAGGTCGATCATCGAGTTGGTCTCGGCGAGCAGCTCACCGACCAGGAAGGCGTCGCCCTCGTCGTCCTCGACCAGCAGCACCCGCAGCCGCTCGCCCGGCGGTACGCCGCCGTGCAGCCCCGCCCCGGCCGACGGCACGCGGACGGCACCCGACATGCCGGAACCCCGCTGCGGTCGGGTAACCGCCGCGAGTCGCGGGAGTTCGCTGGTGATGTCGGGCTCCTTCCGAATGCCCTGCTGATCCTGACTCAGACAACAGTCGCACACCGCGCGACCGCTGCCGGTGCGGCGGAGCGTGTGACACGTCCATCCGGACAGCGGCACGGTCGACCCACGATGTTACGCCGCAAGCGGTGTCACACCGGCAGCGCACCGACCGGGGACTGCCGCCGCAGGCCCCGGGGGTGCAGGATGATCCCCACCCCGTAGATCCACCCCGAGGAGTCCCCGTGGGCGCACCCCCCACCCGCCCCGCCGACCGCGCGTTCACCAGGCCCCGCCGCCGGCCGATCGCCGCCCTGGCCGCGCTCGCCGCGCTGCTCGCCGTCGGGGCGGGCGTCCTGGTCGGCCTCTCCACCCCGGCACCGCGCCCGGCGGACGCGCCCGCGGGCGAGTTCAGCGCCGCCCGGGCGTTCCGGAACGTCGAGGTGATCGCGGCCGAGCCGCACGTGGCGGGCAGCGCCGCCAACGACCGGGTACGCGAACACCTGGTGGCGACGCTGCGCGGGCTGGGCCTTCAGACCGAGGTGCAGGACGCGGTCGCGCCCGAGGCCGGGCAGCTGTCCGGCGCGGCGGGCGGGGCGACGCTGGCCCGGGTCCGCAACGTGGTGGCCCGGCTCCCCGGCACCGACCCGACCGGGAAGGTGTTCCTGGTCTCGCACTACGACTCGGTGCAGACCGGGCCGGGCGGCAACGACGACGCCGCCGGCACCGCCGCGATCCTGGAGGTGGCCCGGGCGCTGACCACCGGCCCGCGCCCCCGCAACGACATCGTCTTCGTGCTGACCGACGCGGAGGAGGCGTGCCTGTGCGGGGCCGCCGGGTTCGCCGGCGACCATCCGCTCGCCCGTGACGGCGGGGTGGTGCTCAACCTGGAGGCGCGCGGCTCCACCGGTCCGGTGATCATGTTCGAGACGTCCCGGAACAACGCGAAGCTGGTCGAGATCTTCGGCAAGGCCGCACCGCACCCGGTGGGCACCTCGTTCGCGGTGGAGATCTACCGGGCGCTGCCGAACGACACCGACTTCACCGCGTTCCTCGACCGCGAGTTCGTCGGGCTCAACTCCGCGTACATCGACGGCGGCGCGATCTACCACACCCCGCTGGACGTGCCGGCCCGGATGGACCGGGGCAGCCTCCAGATGCACGGTGACAACGCGCTCGGCCTGGCCCGCGAGTTCGGCCGTACCGACCTGGGCGACCTGCGCGCCGGCCACGACGACACCTACTTCCCGGTGCTCGGCGGCCTGGTCCGCTACCCCGGCTGGCTGACCCTGCCGCTCGCAGTGGCCGCGCTGCTCGCTGTCGGCGCGCTCGGCTGGTTCCTGCGCCGCCGGGGCCGGGCCACCGCCGGCACGCTCGCCCTCGGCTTCGGCCTGACCCTGGTGCCGGTCGTCGTGGCCCCGCTCGGCGCGTGGCTGCTCTGGGCCGCGATCACCACGATCCGCCCCGGGTACGCCGAGCTGCTCGACCCGTACCGCCCGGTCTGGTACCGGCTCGCCGTCGTGGCGCTCGCCGCCGCGGTGCTGTTCTGCTGGTACGCGCTGCTGCGCCGCCGGGTCGGCCCGGCCGCGCTGGCGTTCGGCGGGCTGGCCTGGCTGGCCGTGTTCGGTGTGCTGCTCGCCGTCGCGGTGCCCGGCGGGGCGTACCTGACGACACTGCCGGCGCTGGCCGGCGCGCTCGCCGGTTTCGCCGCGCTCGCCACCCGCCGCGACGGACCGTGGCCGGTGGTCGCGGTGACGCTCGCCGCTGCGGTGGCAGTGGTGATCCTGCTGCCTCCGGTGGTGCTGCTGTTCCCGGCGCTCGGCATGGGCATGGGCGCGGTAGCCGCGCTCGTCGCGGTGCTGCTCGGCCTCGCCGTACTCCCGGTGGTGGACCTGCTGCACCCCCGGGCCGGCGGCCAGCGCGGCCTGCTCGCGCTGCGCGCACGCCGGCTCGGCGCGCTGCCCGCCGCGGCGGCCGCGCTGGCGGCGGTGGTGCTCGCCGGGGTCGGCCTCGCGGTGGACCGCTTCGACGCCGCGCATCCCGTGCCGACCCATCTGATGTACGCGCTGGATGCGGGCACCGGGAAGGCGGCCTGGCTGACTCGCGAGGAGAAGCCGCAGCCCTGGACCGACGGCTACGTCGACCGGAGCATCGCGGTGGCCGACGAGTTCCCCGGGCTGGGCAACGGCGAGATGCGCGCCGGACCGGCCACCGCCGCGCCCCTTCCCGCGCCGAAGGTGGAGACGCTCTCCGACACCCGCAACGGTGGCCAGCGTGTGCTGCGGGTACGGGTGGTGCCGCAGCGGCAGGTACGCCTGCTCACGCTGCACGTCGACACCAGCACCGCGACGGTGCGGTCCGCCACCGTGGCCGGGCGGAACGTGCCGGTCGAGCCGGGCGACGGGAAGTGGGGATTCGGGGTCGTGTTCCACGCCCCACCGCCGGAGGGCGTCGAGGTGACGCTGACGCTCGTGCCGCGCGGCGGTGCAGTGTCGGTGCGGGCCATGGACGCCAGTGACGGACTGTCCGGAGTGCCCGGGTTCCGGGAGCGGCCGGCGGGCGTGGGGGTGGTCGGCTCGCACAGCTCGGAGATGCTGGCGGTGGCGCGCACGTACCCGCTCTGACAGCCGTTTGATCGACACCACCTCGCCGAAGTGGCGGTATCCGCGCGCCGGGATACCGCCACCTCGGCGTACTGGTTGTGGGTCAGCGCCGCCCCAGGACCTCGGCGACCCGCAGGAAACCGTCCGCGCCGTGGCCCAGCCCGACGGCCCGGCGGGCCATACCCTCGGCCGCACGCATCACCCCGGCGTCGATGCCGTGCGCCTCGGACGTGTGGACGATGTGGGCCATGGACGACACGGCGGAGGTGATCGGGTTGCCGTCGCCGGGGAAGATCCCCGCGTCCATCTCCGCCGCACCCTCCCCGAAGATCGGCGGCAGGATCGCGGCGATGCCGGTGGCGAACGGCGCGAGTTCCCCGGCCGTCACGCCCTCCGCCTTCGCCACCGCCAGCGCGTGCGCGTAGCCCGCCATCGCGGTCCAGAAGATGTCGAGCAGCGCGATGTCGTACGCCGCCGCGCGCCCGATCTCCTCGCCGAGGTGCGTGTGGGTGCCGCCCAGCGCGTCGAGCACCGGCTGGTGCTCCTGGTAGAGGCCGGCCGGACCGCTGTAGATGAGCACCGCGTCCGGGGTGCCGATGGTGGTGGTCGGCGTCATGATCGCGCCGTCCAGGTACCGGATGGCGTGTCCGGCCGCCCACCGCGCGGTGTCCCGGGCCCGGTCCGGGGTGTCGGCCGTCAGGCTGACGACCGTTCGGCCCGTGAGTGCGGCGGCCACCGCCTCGCGTCGCAGGATGGCGTCCGACGCGTCGTAGTTCACCACGCAGACCACAGTCAGCTCGCTCGCGGCGACCGCCTCCTCAGCGGTCCGGGCGCTCGTCGCGCCCCGCTCGACCAGCTCACGGTCCTTGCCGGGCGTGCGATTCCAGACCGTCGTCGGCACTCCGGCGCTCAGGAAGGCGCCGGCCAACGCACGACCCATCGGTCCCAGACCGAGCACCGTGACAGACTTGTCGGGATTGATGTTCACGCAGACTCCTCTTGTCGAACGGACGCAGATGACGCGCAGCCGGGCCCAGGATCTGAACGTCTGTGGAGTGACGGCCGCGATCGCAGTGATCGACGGCAAGTGGAAGACAGCCCTGCTCTGGCTGCTGGAATCCGGCCCGCGCCGCCCCGGAGAGCTGCGCCGGCAGCTTCCGGGCCTCACCGAGAAGGTGCTGACTCAGGCGTTACGGGAGATGGAGGGCGACGGACTGGTGCACCGGGAGGCGTACGAGGTGCTGCCGTTGAAGACCGAGTACTCGCTCACCACTTTTGGCCGCGAACTGGCCAAGGCGCTGGCACCTCTCTCCGACTGGGGCCACCGCCGCCTGGACAAACTCGCCGAAGCCCGCACCGCCTCCTGACCTGTCCTTTTCCGCCTCCACCCACAACCAGGTTCGTCGCGGTCGCGCACGCCGACAAGTACCCACAAAAAAGTGGCTACGCCTGTCGATCGACCGCGAGACTCGGGTCATGGAATTCTTCTGCTACCACCGCGATCGGCTCGGCTCGGCAACTCTGCGCCAGGAGCTGATCGAGGAGCACTGGTCCTACATGGACGGGTACGCGGAGCAGATGATCGCTCGCGGGCCGACCCTCGCCGACGACGGTTCACCGACCGGCAGCGTGCACATCCTGGCCCTGCCCGGCCCCGCCGCCGCCCGGGCGTTCGCCTTCGACGAGCCGAACTACCAGGCCGGCGCGTACCGGGACGTGATGCTGCGGCGGTGGCGGAACATGCTGGGCCGCACCATGTGGGACTTCCCCGGCGGCCGGACCGGCGGCAATCGCTACCTGGTTCTCGGCCTCGGTCCGGAGCAGGGGACCGGCCCGGTGCTGCCGCAGCGGCAGGACGAGCTGATCGCGTACGGGCCGCTGCTGTCCGACGACGGCGCGAGGTGGCTCGGTACGGCGGCGCTGGTGCGAGCGGCCGACCCGGACGAGGCTCGGGCGGTGCTGGCCGCCGACCGGTACGCCGACGTCGAGGTGCACAACTGGGTGTTCGGCGGCCGCCCGGCGTAACCGGCTACTCGTGATCTCCCAAGCGCAGCAGCCACTCGTCACCCAGGGATGCGACGACCAGGTTGCAATGATCGAACCGCAGCAGGAGACCTGCGGGCTGCGTCGTGCCGCCGTGGATGGGCGCGGCGTTCAGCAGCCGGTGCCCCGGCAGCAGCGCCAGCAGATCGGGACGTTGCGCCGGTCCGACGCGCGTCTCACCGAATTCCCCATGTCGTAGGCGACGTACGGCTCGGTGAACTGAAGGCGCAGCAACTCGCCGGCGGGGGCGATTCGCCGACTGGGACACGCCGCCAAGTATCCACGTGGCTAGGCTGGCGACGTGCCAAGCGATCTGGAGCGTGTGCGGCAGGCGCTGGCGATGTGGGACGGTTTCCCCGTTCACCGCGAGCCGCGCCCGATCGTGCTGACAGCGATGGGCGTCACGGCGCTCGACCGACTCATGGTGGACACGCAGTGGCGGTCGTTGTTCGACGCCCCCGGCGTTCCGGAGTCCGAGTTGCCGCCGGAGATCGCGCCGGCCGCCGTCGACTACTGCCGTGACGTGCAGAGCGGGGCGCAGAGACCGCTGGCGAACATCATCCGGGCGAACGGACCGTTCGCCACCGACCGAGGCACTCGCGAACTCCCGGCGTGGATGATGCACCCCGACGACCGGCGATGGCCGTTCATCGCTCTGGACCCGGACTTCGAACGTCGGATGACGTGGCGGCCACCCGGCGTAGGAGCCGCTCATCACGAGGAGGCCGTGCTCGCGCACGATGGGCGCACTCTGACGTTCCGGTTCATCGGAACGCCCGCGCAATATGCCGACTACCCAGACGCCGTGGTGTTCGAGACGGACACGGCGGTGCTCGTCGTACCGGTGGAGGTCGCCCGCGACGGAGACGGCTATCGGCTGGCCTACGCCGAGGAGCGCGAGGTGGTGGTGCGCCTGGCCGCTCCGCTCGGCAACCGGGTCCTGATCGGCATCGGGCACGGTCCCGGAACAACCACCTTCGGCCTCCCCATAACGGTGCTCACCGCGGCCTGACCGAGGTGAGCAGACGCGATGGCGCCACCACCCCAGAGCGCCTGAGCGTTGTCCGGTCTCGGGATCCACATGACAGATCGGTATCAGGACCTGCGTGACTCTCGGCGAGAGCGCGGAAGTGACCGGCTGTGCCGTCCGAGCACGTCAAGCCGTCCCGGGCGTTGATCGACGGCGTCTGCGCTCCCAACGGGCTCGTCGCTCGGCATAGGCACGCCGCGCATCCGACAGACTGACCGGCCGTTCGGCGTAGGCACGACGTGCATCCGTCAGACTGAGCGAACCGTTGGGGCCACCCCGCACCGTGTCAGCGTCCTCGTCGTCCTGCCCGTCGTCCTCCCAACCGCAGGCGAAGCAGATCTCGAACTGACCTCGCCCTTCGAGCGTCGGGTGCCGGCAGCAGGGACACGCGTAGGGTTCGCCACCCGCTTCAGCCACTACAGATCGCTGGTTCAACCCCTCGACGTACTGCTCAAACCACCTGGTGCGACTCGCGAGTTCTTCTGCGGACGGCCCCTCCTGCTTGCCGGCATGTTCGTCCATCCTCTGCACCTCACGTTGTCGATCGGGTTGACGTGGCTTGTATACCGCTACTTCCAGCGGAAGTGCACGAACAGCCGGCCGAAGTTCTTCGAGTCCTTCTCGACCCGGTGGTAGAGCTGCTTCACGTCCTTCTGGTCGAGGAAGCGCAGCACCTTCTTCTTCAGCGCGCCCGACCCCTTGCCCGGGATGATCTCCACGAGCGTGGCCTTCTTCGCCACGGCCTCGTCCATGATCCCGCGCAGCGCGCGGTCGATGTCGTGGCCCTTGTTGTAGATGTCGTGGAGGTCGAGCTTGAGCTTCACGGTCCCATCCTAGGTACGCGGAAGGGCAGCCCGCCCGGGCTGCCCTTCCGCGTGATCAGTCAACGACCGACCTTGCCCTCCACCCGCCGCAGGGCGGTGGCGTAGTCGGTGTTCGTCGAGTACATCGCGGCAGCGATGCGCAGGTGCCGCAGCGCGTCCACGGGCCGGTTCATCCGCTCCAGCGTGCGGCCGAGCACGTGGTGCGCGTAGTGGTCGCTCGGGTCCCGGTCGACCAGCGCGCGCAGCTGCTCCTCGGCCCGGTTGAGCTGGGCCGACTGGAAGTACGCGCGGGCCAGCAGCTGCCGGACCGAGGAGTTGTCCGGCTCGGCCTCGATGATCGGTTCGAGCAGCCGGGCCGCTCCGGTCGGGTCACCCGCTTCGAAGAACATGGTCGCCCGCCGGTACTCCGCCAGAAGATCCACTCGACCCACCTCCTCGTGTCGCGCCAGGCCCTAGGTCCGACGCTGGCACAACACCGGAGCAAGCGCGAGTGTTCCTGCGTTCGAAGATCAGGTGGTCGGGTCGTACCGGCCGCCGATCAGATCCCAGGCCCGGACACCACCGACGATTCCGGCCGTGTTCGGGACGATCACCACGTCGTCGCCCATCCGGGCCACCTGCTCGGGCCGGATCAGCCGGGAGTTGCCGCCGCCGAGATAGAGCCGGTCCCAGCGGAACACCGGCCGCAGGCCGTCCACCACCTGCCGGATCCGCCGCGACCAGAACGCGTCGCCGAGGCGCCGCCGTTCCGGCTCCCCCACGTACGTGTCGTAGGTGGTGTTCCACCGCACCGGCGCGTGCGACAGCTCCAGGTGCGGCGCCAGCACCCCGCCGTCGAACAGCGCGCTGCCCAGCCCGGTGCCGAGCGTCAGCACCAGCTCGCAGCCGGTCCCGGCGACCACGCCCGCGCCGTGCACCTCGGCGTCGTTCAGCACCAGCGCCGGCACGCCGAACGCCCCGGCCAGCGCGGTGCGCGCGTCGTACCCGGACCACTCGGCCAGCAACTCCGGGTCGACGCGGCTGCGCGGCCCGGAACGGGTCACGTAGTGCGGCGTCGCCACCACGACGCCGTGCCGGATCATGCCGGGCATGCCGACGGTGAGCCGGTCCGCCGTGGGCAGGCGGGCGCCGAGATCCAGCAGCGTCTTGACGAACAGGCCGGGCGGCAACGGGTACGGCGTGGGCACGCGCAACGGCCGCGCGCGCATGGTTCCGGCGGCATCCAGTACGGAGGCCTTGATCCCGCCGCCACCACAGTCGATCGCCAGTGTGGTCACCACGGCTGTGAGTCTCCCTCAGACCGGCGCCGCCGCGAGCGCGGGTCACGGTAATCCGGATACGCCCGCCGGTAGGCTCGATCACCTGATGAGCGCCACGTTGATCGCCAAGGACCTCACCGCCGGCCACGGTGACCGCATCCTCTTCGAAGACCTCGACCTGGTCGTCGCGCCCGGCGACGTGGTGGGGCTGGTCGGGGTCAACGGCGCGGGCAAGTCCACGCTGCTGCGTACCCTCGCCGGTCTTGCCCCCCGCGAGCAGGGCTCGGTCTCGCTGAGCCCGCCCACGGCGACTGTCGGCTACCTGCCGCAGGAGCCGGAGCGCCGGCCCGGCGAGACGGTCCGCGGCTTCCTGGCCCGGCGGACCGGGGTGACCGCCGCGCAGGCCGCGCTTGATGCCGCCACCGAGGCGCTCACCGCCGGGTCAGCGGGCGCCGACGACGCGTACGCGAACGCCTTGGAACGCTGGCTCGACCTCGGCGGCGCGGATCTGGACGAGCGGGCCGAGCAGGTCGCGGCGGAGCTGGGTCTCGACGTCGACCTGGACCACCCGATGACCGGACTGTCCGGCGGGCAGGCCGCCCGCGCCGGGCTCGCGTCGCTGCTGCTCAGCCGGTACGACGTCTTCCTGCTCGACGAGCCCACGAACGACCTGGACCTGGCCGGGCTGGACCGGCTGGAACGCTTCGTCACCGGCCTGCGGGCCGGGACCGTGCTGGTCAGCCACGACCGGGAGTTCCTCACCCGCACCGTCAACCGGATCGTCGAGCTGGACCTGCACCAGCGGCAGGTCAAGCGCTACGGCGGCGGCTACGCGGCCTACCTGGAGGAGCGCGCGGTGGCGCGCCGGCACGCCCGCGAGGAGTACGAGGAGTACGCCGACACGAAGGCCGACCTGGAGGCGCGCGCCCGCACCCAGCGGGCGTGGATGGAGAAGGGCGTCAAGAACGCCCGCCGCAAGGCCACCGACAACGACAAGATCGGCCGCAAGTACCGCGCCGAGTCGACCGAGAAGCAGGCCGCGAAGGCCAAGCAGACCGCCCGGCTGATCGAGCGGCTGGACGTGGTCGAGGAGCCGCGCAAGGAGTGGGAACTGCGGATGGAGATCGCCGCCGCGCCCCGCGCCGGCGCCGTCGTGGCCTCGCTCCGGCAAGCGGTGGTACGCCGTGGCGGCTTCACGCTCGGCCCGGTGGACCTCCAGATCGACTGGGCCGACCGGGTGGCGATCACCGGGGCGAACGGCTCCGGCAAGAGCACCCTGCTCGCCGCGCTGCTCGGGCGGCTGCCACTGGACGAGGGACACGCCGCGCTCGGCCCGGGTGTGGTGGTCGGCGAGGTCGACCAGGCCCGGGGACTGTTCCTCGGCGACCAGCCGCTGCTGGAGGCGTTCGGCGCCGCCGTACCCGATCTCGCCCCGGCGGACGTGCGGACACTGCTGGCCAAGTTCGGGCTGCGCGCCGAGCATGTGCTGCGGCCGGCGGCGACGCTGTCCCCCGGCGAGCGGACCCGGGCCGCGCTGGCCCTGCTCCAGGGCCGGGGCGTCAACCTGCTGGTGCTCGACGAGCCGACGAACCACCTCGACCTGGCCGCGATCGAGCAGTTGGAGTCGGCACTGGCGAGCTACCCGGGAACGCTGCTGCTGGTGACCCACGACCGGCGGATGCTCGACGCGGTGAGCGTGAACCGGCGGCTGCGCGTGGCGGACGGACGGATCGCCGAACACTGATCCGTGCCGACCGGCGCGCGCGGGTCCACAATGAGCGCATGCTCAAGTGGGAGTACGCGCTGCTGGTCCGCCGCCGCCAGGCCGCCGCCACCGACGCCGGGTGGGAGGTCGTCTTCATCTGGTACGGCCCGGACGGCTCCATGATCGACGTGACGCCGTACGGCGACACCGCGCTGGCCCACCTGAACCGGGCCGGTGACCAGGGCTGGGAACTGGTCGCGATGAGCGAGGACCCGTCGCTGCCGGGCAACAACGAGCTGCACCGCTACCACCTCAAGCGCCCGAAGGCAGCGGCTGCCCAGCCGCGCCAGCGCATGCGAGGCTCCCGCACAGTCCGCCGAACCCTCTCCCCCTGACCGCCCCCGTCCCCGCCCTACCCCCTGTCCCTCTGTTCCCCCTGTTCCCGTCGATCTTGCAGTTGCCGCCCTTCAGGTGCCCCTTTTGCGAGCTTGGTCCGGGCGGCAAGCGCAAGATCGACGGCGGCGGGGGCGCGGGAGCCGGCATCGGCGCGCACACCCCGACCGCTGCCCCGGTGATCAAGGAGTTTGCGTCATTGTCGTGCTCGAAACAGGACACGAACTCCTTGATCACCGAGGTCGGCGGGGCGACGCTGGCAGGACACGAACTCCTTGATCAATTTGTGACGGGGGGGCGGGCTCGGTGCCTGGGGGCATATTGGGGTGAATCGGGGGTAACGGGCCGCCGGAGGTGGCGCATGGTGGCGATGGGGCAGACCGCGCTCTCGGGTGAGCGACTCCGGCAGACCGACGGCTTCCTCGCCGAGGCGTGGGCCGACATGGTCCGGCACGACGAGCGGCTGCGCGGAACGGCGGTCGAGGTGCGCTTCGACCGTGGGGTGGCGCACCTGACCGGCGAGGTCGCCGACCCGGAACAGCTACGGCGGGTACGGGAGCTGATCGGCCGGCTGTCCGGCGTACTCGGCGTCTGGTGCCGGGTCAGCGTGGCCGGGCGGGCGCCGGTGGTGGTCGACCTGGGCTGCGGTGCGACCAAGCAGTGGCCGGGCAACCTGGGACTGGACATCTATCCGGCGCCGGGGGTGAACGCGGTCGCCAACCTGGCCGGCTCACTGCCGCTGCGCGACGACTCGGTGGACGTGTTCTTCGCGGTGCACATCGTCGAGCATCTGATCGACTTCCTGCCGCTGTTCGACGAGTGCCACCGGGCGCTGCGGCCGGGCGGGGTGCTGCACGTGATGAGTCCCTGGTGGCGGCACGTCAACGCGGTGGCCGACCCGACGCACGTACGCCTGCTCGACGTGCAGACGTTCAAGGGCATCTGCGGCCAGCGCCCGCCGGGCACGCCACGCTGGTACCCGCTGCACGTCGGCTGCGACGGCGCCTCGATCTTCGCCGACCTCACCCCGCTGCCACCGGACGCCCCTGCCCCGCCCTCCTCCCACCTTGCCCGCTTCTTCGACTGAAGCCGCGCCGGCCGACCCGAGGGACCGCCCCGTCGATCATGAGGTTGACGGCACTCAAGGAGATCGACTTCGCCGTCAACTTCATGATCGACGGGGCCAAGAACAGGGCTAGGCGGATTCGCGCAGGGCCAGGTGGTGGGGGGCCACCAGCTCGCGCGGTGGGGACTCGCGATCGGGGCCCAGGCGGCCCGCCAGCAACTCGACCGCGAGGCGGGCGATGCGCTCCTTGTCGGGGACGACTGTGGTCAGCGTCGGGATTGAGAAGCGACCGTCCTCGATGTCGTCGAAGCCGGCCACCGCGACGTCCTCGGGCACGCGCAGGCCCATCTCGTGCAGGGCACGCAGCGCGCCGAGCGCAAGGGTGTCGTTGAAGCAGAAGACGGCGTCGGGGCGTACCCCCGTGGTGAGCAGGTGCCGCATGGCGGCGGCGCCGTCCGCGCGGTGCCAGGCCGGCGCGGGCGCCACCAGGCGGTCGTCGTAGGCGATGCCGGCCTCGGTCAGCGCGGCGGTGTAGCCGGCCAGGCGGAGCCGGGCGCTGGCGCCCTCGGGGGTCCGCTGCGAGCCGATCGCGGCGATCCGGCGGCGGCCGAGCCCGATCAGGTGGGCGGTGATCTCGCGGGCGGCGGCCACGTTGTCGATCATCACGTGGTCGGCGGGGCCATGGTCGACGCGTTCGCCGAGCAGCACCATGGGCAGGCCGGCCAGCGCGGCGAGGTCGTCGGCGGTGAGCGCGAGCGGGCTCAGGATCAGGCCGTCGATCATGTGGTCGCCGATACCGCTGGCGGCCTTGCGCTCCTGCTCGGAGCGGCCACCGGTCTGGTCGATCAGCACCGTCCAGCCGTGGTCGGCGGCGGCGGTGACGACGTGCCGGGCCAGCTCGGCGAAGTAGGGGATGTCCAGTTCGGGTACGGCCAGCGCGATCACCCCGGTGCGCCCCTTGCGCAGGTTGCGGGCCGACAGGTTGGGCCGGTAGTTGAGCGCGGCGATGGCCTCCTCGACGCGGGCCCGGGTGTCGGCGCGCACGTGCTGGTAGCCGTTGACGACGTTGGAGACGGTCTTCACCGACACTCCGGCGCGCTCCGCGACGTCCTTGAGCCTGTGCCGCACTGCACTTCCTTCCGGTGAACGCTGGCCGCACTGTACCGCGCCACGACGACGCGACTGCCTCTTTACACGAGCGCTTACAACGTTGTAGAAACCACTGACAGCGGAGTGACCGCGGTCACCCGCACCAGCAGCGAGGGAGAGGTTGGCATCGTGCCGAACGCGCAGCTCACGATCGATCCGGCGTTCCGGGTCGCGCCGGCGGACCGCCGGATCTTCGGTTCCTTCGTCGAGCACATGGGGCGCTGCGTCTACGGCGGGGTGTACGAACCGGGCCACCCCACAGCCGATCGGCGAGGGCTGCGGCGCGACGTGCTGGACCTGACCCGTGAGCTGGGCGTCTCGGTGGTCCGCTACCCGGGCGGCAACTTCGTCTCCAGCTACCGCTGGGAGGACGGCATCGGCCCGGTCGGTGACCGCCCGCGCCGGCTCGACCTGGCCTGGAAGACCATCGAGACCAACGAGTTCGGGCTGGACGAGTTCATGACCTGGGCGGCGGAGGCCGGGGTCGAGCCGATGATGGCTGTCAACCTCGGCACCCGCGGCGTCACCGAGGCGCTCGAACTGCTGGAGTACACCAACCACCCGGGCGGCAGCCAGCTGTCCGACCTGCGCCGCAAGCACGGCGCCGAGAAGCCGTACGGGGTGCGGCTGTGGTGCCTCGGCAACGAGATGGACGGGCCGTGGCAGGTCGGGCACAAGACCGCCGACGAGTACGGCCGCCTCGCCGCCGAGACCGCCCGCGCGATGAAGATGATCGACCCCTCGATCAGCCTGGTCGCCTGCGGAAGCTCCAACCGGGGCATGCCCACGTTCGCCTCGTGGGAGGCGACCGTGCTGGAGCACACCTACGAGCACGTCGACTACATCTCCGCCCACACCTACTACGACCCGTCCGACGGCGACCGGGCCAGCCTGCTCGCCTCCGCCGTCGACATGGACGCCTTCATCACCGAGGTCGTCGCCACCGCCGACCACGTCGGCGCCAAGCTGCGGCAGAAGCGCAAGCTGAAGATCTCGTTCGACGAGTGGAACGTCTGGTACCAGTCCCGCCTCCAGTCCGACCTGGACCGGCGCGGCTGGGTCGAGGCGCCCGCGCTGATCGAGGACGACTACACAGCCGTCGACGCGGTGGTGGTGGGCGACCTGCTGATCACCCTGCTCCGGCACGCCGACCGCATCGGCGTGGCCTGCCAGGCGCAGCTCGCGAACGTGATCGCCCCGATCCGTACCCGCAACGGCGGCCCGGCCTGGCGGCAGAGCATCTTCCACCCGTTCGCGCTGACCGCCCGGTACGCCCGCGGCACCGTGCTGCGGACCGAGCCCACCGGCCCCACCTACGAGACCTCGCGGTACGGCGACGTGCCCGCGCTGGACACCGTCGCCGTGCACGACGAGGAGACCGGCGAGCTGGCCGTCTTCGCGGTCAACCGCGGCCCGCAGGACCTCCCGCTCGACCTGGACCTGCGCGGCCTGCCCGGCCTGCGGGCCGAGGCGCACACCACGGTGGCGGCCGGAACCGACCCGGACGCCACGAACACCGAAGCGGACCCGGAGCGGGTCACGCCCCGGGACCTCACCACACCCACTGTCGACGGCGGCCGGGCCTCCGTGCTGCTGCCGGCCACCTCCTGGAACCTGCTGCGCTTCGTGCCGGCGCTGTGACCAGCACATACTCCATCCCGTCCCCCAAGGAGTACCCATGATCCAGAACAAGATGAGCCGGCGGCGCCTGCTCGGGCTCGGCGTCGGGCTCGGCGCGGCGGCCACGCTGACACTCAGCGGCTGCGGCGGCGGCAGCAGCTCCGACAGCTCCGGCGCGTCCGGCAACGGCGGCAAGGACTACACCGGCCCGAAAGTCGACCTGAGGCTGTGGAACGGCTTCACCGGCGGCGACGGCGACATCTTCAAGACGCTCGTCCAGCAGTTCAACAGCGAGCACAAGAACATCGCGGTCAGCGTGATCACCTATCAGTGGGAGGACTACTACAGCAAGCTCCCCGGCGCGGTCTCCAGCGGCAACGGCCCGGACATCGCGGTCATGCACATGGACCAGCTCGCCACGTTCGCCGCCCGCGGCGTGATCACCGAACTGGACGACGTGGCGAAGGCGCTGGAGCTGAGCGAGGGAGACTTCGCCCCGACTGTGTGGAAGGGCGGCCTCTACAACGACAAGCGGTACGGCATCCCGCTGGACATGCACCCGCTGGGCTTCTACTACAACAAGGCGGTCATGCAGAAGGCCGGCCTGGACCCGGAGAAGCCGCCGGCCACCAGGGACGAGTACACAGCCGCGCTCACCGAGCTGAAGAAGTCCGGCGTGCAGGGCTTCTGGGTCAGCCCGTTCCAGTTCACCGGCGGCATGACGTACTACAGCCTGCTGCACCAGTGGGGCGGCACCGTCTTCGACGCCGAGGTGGCGAAGGCGACGTTCAACTCCGACCCGGCTGTCGAGGCGTGCACCTGGCTGGTCGACCTGATCAAGCAGGGCCACTCCCCCGCGAACGTCGGCCAGGACGCCGACTACCTGGCGTTCAAGAGCGGCAAGAACGCGTTCACCTGGAACGGCATCTGGCAGATCAACGACCTGAAGAAGAGTCCGAACGTGCAGTGGGGCGTCGCGCCGCTGCCGCAGATCGGCAGCCAGAAGGCCGCCTGGGCGAACTCGCACAACTTCACCATCGTCAAGCAGCGCTCCGCGAACGCCGACAAGACCGCCGGGGCGAAGGTGTTCATCAACTGGCTGAGCCAGCACTCGCTGGACTGGGCCAAGGGCGGCCAGGTGCCGGCCCGCAAGGCGGTCCGCGAGAGCAGCGAGTTCACCGCGCTCACCGAGGTCAACGCGCTCGCCCCGGAACTGGAGTACGCCGCGTTCCCGCCCGCCGCGCCCGGCCTTGGCGAGGTCATCCTGACCTTCTACAGCGCCTTCAACGAGGCGGCGCTGGGCAAGAAGTCGCCGAAGCAGGCGCTCGACGACGGCGTGGCCAAGGCGAACAAGCAGCTGGAGGACAACCGCAAGAAGTACGGGAACTGATCCGCCGTGGCGGACGTGATCGAGGTCGGGGCGGCGCGTGACGGCGCGCCGCCCCCGGCGGCACGCACCCGCCGCCGGGGCGCGACGGAACGCGGCAACCGGACGACGCCGTACCTCTTCCTCGCGCCGTACCTGATCCTGTTCGGCGTCTTCGGCCTGGCGCCGATCCTGTTCGGGGTCTGGATCAGCCTGCACCAGTGGGATCTGCAACTGCCCAACCGGCCGTTCGTCGGGCTCGGCAACTACCGGGACCTGTTCTCCAGCGACTCGGCGATCTACGGGGACTGGTGGTCGAGCGTCCGGGCGACAGGGATCTTCACGCTGTTCTCCGTACCGCTGCTCGTGGTCGTCCCGCTCGGGCTGGCGCTGCTGCTCAACCGCTCGTTCCCCGGCCGGACGTTCTTCCGGGCCGCGTTCTTCGCGCCGTACGTGCTGGGCGTGGCGGTGATCGGCCTGCTCTGGCGGTTCCTGCTCGACGCCAACCTGGGCCTGGTCAACCGGCTGCTCGGCGTGCTCGGGCTCCCCTCGGACACGCCGTGGGTGACCGACGTGCCGTGGGCCTGGGTGTCACTCGTCGGCGTGACCGTGTGGTGGACGTGCGGCTTCAACGCAGTGATCTACCTGGCCGGTCTCCAGGACATCCCGGCCGAGCTGTACGAGGCGGCCAAGGTGGACGGCGCGGGCGCGTGGGACCGGTTCCGCCACGTCACGATCCCCGGCCTGCGGCCGGTGATGCTGTTCGTCTTCACCACCACGATCCTCGCCTCGGCGAACGTGTTCGGGCAGGCGTTCCTGATCACCCAGGGCGCGCCCGGCGAACAGACCCGGACCGTGGTCTGGCGGATCGTCGACGAAGGGCTGCGGGACTACGACGCCGGGCGGGCCGCCGCGATGAGCGTGTTCTTCGCGCTGATGCTCGCAGTGGTGAGCGTCGTCAACTTCCGGCTGTTCCGCTACCGGGAAGACTGAGGGGACGACATGAGGAACATGCGCGCGGTGGCGCGGTACGGCGTACTGCTGCTGATCACCGCGATCTTCGTGACCCCGCTGGTCTGGATGCTGCTGACCTCGGTGAAGACGTACGACGACGCGCAGCGGGTGCCGCCCGGCTGGCTGCCGAACCCGTTCTCCAGCTACGGCTACCAGCAGATCGTCGACAACGCGGCGAACCCGGTGCTGCGCTGGTTCGTCAACAGCATGCTGGCGGCCACCCTGCACACGCTGCTGGTGCTGGTGACCGCGTCGATGGCCGCGTACGCGCTGGCCCGGATGCGGTTCCGCGGCCGCAAGGTGCTGTTCGCGCTGATCGTGGGCACGCTGTTCCTGCCGCCCACCTCGCTGATCATCCCGAACTTCATCATCGCCGAGCGGCTGAACTGGATCGACACGCTCACAGTGGTGATCGTGCCGGGTGCGGCGAGCGCGTTCGGGGTGTTCTTCCTGCGCCAGTTCTTCCTGTCCATCCCGGCCGAGCTGGAGGAGGCGGCAGTGCTGGACGGCGCGAACCACTGGCAGGTCTTCCGCCGGGTGCTGCTGCCGCTGTCGAAGCCGGCCCTGGCGACGCTGGCGGTGCTGTCGTTCCTGACCAACTGGAACGACTTCCTCTGGCCGGTGTACGTGCTGTTCAGCCCGGAACGGCTGACGCTGCCGGCGGGCCTGGGCCTGCTCCAGGGCGCGTACGTGACCGACTATCCGGTCATCATGGCGGGCGCGGTGCTGGCGAGCGTACCGGTGCTGATCCTGTTCGTGTTCGCCCAGCGGCACGTCATCCAGGGCGTGTCCCGCAGCGGCCTGAAGGGGTGAGGTAAGGAAGGGCCCCTTCTTAACGCCTCCGGTAGCAGAAGGGCCCCTTCTTAACGCCAGGCGTTAAGAAGGGGCCCTTCCTTCGGGGGGCCCGCCTCAGGGGGTGGGGGCGGGCTCGGGGGTGTCCGAGTGCTCGCGACGGGCGAGCCGGTTCTTGCGGTGGCCGTACCCGAAGTAGATGACCGCGCCGAGCAGCATCCAGGCGAGGAACCGCAGCCAGGTCTCCACCGACAGGTTCAGGCTCAGGTAGAGGCAGGCCACTGCGGTGACGATCGGCAGCACCGGCGAGAACGGCACCTTGAACGGCCGCTCCAGGTCGGGGCGGCGCCTGCGCAGGATCGGCACCGCGATCGCGACCAGCGTGAACGCGCAGAGCGCGCCGATGCTGACCAGGTCGGCCAGCGCGGACAGCGGCAGGAAACCGGCGAGCAGCGCCACCGCGACGGTCATGATCCCGGCGATCCGGTACGGGGTGCCCCAGCGCGGGTGCACCTTGGCGATGGCGGGTGGGATGAGCCCGTCGCGGGCGATGGCGAAGCCGATCCGGCCCATCGCCACCAGGTCGACCAGGATCACGCTGGTGAGCCCGGCGACGGCGGCGATGGAGACGAGCACCGCGGCCCAGCCGGCGCCGACCGCCCGGAACGCGGACGCGATGGGCGCGCCCTCGTCGATCTCGGTGTACTTGACCATGCCGACAACGACGAGCGAGACGCCGATGTAGAGCACCGTGGAGATGAGCAGCGTGCCGAGCAGACCCAGCGGCAGGTCCCGCTTGGGCTTGCGGGTCTCCTCACCCAGGTTCGCCACGGCCTCGAACCCGGTGTACGCGAAGAACACCACTGCGGCGGCGGTGAGCACCCCGGCGAAGCCGAAGACGGACGGCTCCAACCCGAAGATCGCCTGGGTGACCGGCTGCTTGACGCCGTCGTCCCCGGCCCCGGCCGGCTCGGCGGACGGGATGAACGGGCTGAGGTTGGCCGCCTTGACGAAGAACAGCCCGGCGATGATGACGAAGGCACAGATCGCCACCTTGACCAGCACGAGCAGGTTGGTGACCCGGGCCGACTCGCGGATGCCGACGACGGCGACCACACCGAGCACCAGCACGATGCCGATCGCGCCGAGGTTGACGACGCTGCCCTCCTCGGCGAACCAGGCGCTGGGCAGGCCGAACAGGTCGGCGAGGTAGCCGGACCAGCCACGGGCGACCACCGCCGCGCCGAGCGCGAACTCCAGCAGCAGGTCCCAGCCGATGATCCAGGCGACGATCTCGCCCATCGTCGCGTACGCGTAGGTGTAGGCGCTGCCGGCGGTCGGCACGCTGCTGGCGAGTTCGGCGTAGCAGAGCGCGGCGAGCAGCGCGACCAGGCCGGCGATGCCGAACGAGATCACCACACCCGGCCCGGCGCTGTTGCGCGCCTCGACACCGGTGAGCGTGAAGATGCCGGTGCCGATCACGATGCCGATGCCGAAGCCCATCAGGTCGACCGCGCCGAGCCGGCGCCGCAGGCCCGGTTTGCCGTCCTCGCCGTCGGCGTCGCCCTGGGCGAGCACGTCGCCGATCGGCTTGGTCCGCAGGACCGACATCTGATCACCTCCCCCGCCGTGCGGCCGCCACGGTGGCGGTCCGTGACCGGGCAAGCTACCCAGCCGTTTTGCGCTCCAATCCCGCACGGTGTGTCTCGGAATCGTCACGATCCGGCCGATCGGACGACCCCGGACATCGATCGGCCCTCAGGGTCTTGCGCCGGGCACGGATAGATGAAAGTTTTCTACCGGAGGCATGGGTATCGCGGCGAATCTTGCCGTGACGCCCCGCCGCCGACCGTCCCCCCCGGACCCGACGAAGGGACCGCACCGCATGAAGGCAACTCGGCTCGGAGCCGCCGCGCTGGCCGCGGCGCTGCTCGGCACGCTGGTCGCCGGCACACCGGCGCAGGCCGCCCCCGGCGACAACACAGGCACCGCCACTTCCCCCTCCACCGACTGCGTCACCGACCCGGCCACCCCCAAGCGCCAGTTCCGGGCCATGTGGATCGCCTCGGTGACGAACATCGACTGGCCCAGCAAGGGTTCCTGGACCGCGCCGGACCAGGTGGCCAAGCAGAAGGCCGAATACCTGGCCTGGCTCGACCTGGCCCAGAAGCTCAACCACAACGCCGTCGTGGTCCAGGTCCGCCCGACCGCGGACGCGTTCTGGCCCTCGCCGTACGAGCCGTGGTCGGAGTACCTGACCGGCGTACGCGGCAAGAACCCCGGCTGGGATCCGCTGGACTTCCTGGTCGCCGAGTCGCACAAGCGCAACCTGGAGTTCCACGCCTGGTTCAACCCGTACCGCGTCTCCATGCCCGCGCCCGGCGGCGCCGGCGCCGACCTGTCGCAACTGGCCCCGGACAGCCCGGCCCGCCAGCACCCCGACTGGGTCTTCGCCTACCCGCCGGCCGGCGTCGCCGGCAGCCGGCTCTACTACAACCCCGGCGTCCCCGAGGTCCGCGAGTTCGTCCAGACCGCGATGATGGACGCGGTCAAGCGGTACGACATCGACGGCGTGCACTTCGACGACTACTTCTACCCGTACCCGAGCGGCACCCACCAGGTGCCCGACGACGCCACGTTCGCGGCGTACAACAGGGGCTTCACCGACAAGGCCGACTGGCGGCGGGACAACATCAACCTGCTGATCCAGGAGATGAACGCCAAGATCAAGGCGGTCAAGCCGTACGTGAAGTTCGGCGTCAGCCCGTTCGGCATCTGGCGCAACGCGTCGGCCGACCCGAACGGCTCGGACACCACCGGCTCGCAGTCGTACGACATCATCTCCGCCGACTCCCGCAAGTGGGTCAAGGAGGAGTGGATCGACTACATCGTGCCGCAGCTCTACTGGTACATCGGCCAGTACCCGGCCGCCGACTACGCCCGGCTGGTGCCGTGGTGGGCCGAGCAGGTGCGCGGCACGCGGGTGCAGCTCTACATCGGCCAGGCCGACTACAAGAGCGGTGACCCGGCGTACGGGTCGTTCTGGATGAACCCGCAGGAGCTGTCGAACCACCTGACGCTCAACCGGTCGTACCCGGAGGTGCTCGGCAACGTGCACTTCTCCGCGGTGCAGGTGCGGGCGAACCGGCTCGGCGCCACCGACATCTACGCCGCCGAGCACTACTCCCGCCCGGCGCTGGTGCCCACCATGACGCACCTGCCGCGCAAGCCGCTGCTGTTCCCGGTGGTCACCAAGGCCCAGCGGGAGGCGGACGGGGTACGCCTGAGCTGGCGTCAGCCGGCCGACGGCATGGGCCCGCTCGGCACCGCCGCGTCGTACGCGATCTACCGGTTCGACGGGCACGGCCTGGCCGGGCGCTGCGACTTCGCCGACGCCTCCCACCTGGTCGGCACCGTCCGGGCCACGGACGGCGCGGTGCAGTCCTGGGTGGACACGACGGCGGCCGACGGCGCCCGGTACACGTACTACGTGACCGCGCTGGACCGGCTGGCGAACGAGAGCCCGGCGAGCCCGCCGCGCTTCGTGCGCTGACCCCCGTCGAATGCCCCCGGGCCGCCTCGCCGGCCCGGGGGCATTCGTCTGTTTGGGCGGATGTCAGCGAGCCGTTCCCCGGAGCATCGCCCCAGGTCATCCACTTGATCGACACTTGTCGACATCCGGAGATCCCGGCCACCACCCGCGGAGGTTCCCGTGTCCCGTCGCCTCGCCACCATCCTCGCCGCCGGAACACTCGCCCTGCTCACCATGCTCGGCCTGGCCACGCCGGCCGCCGCCGCGGTGAGCACCCAGCAGAAGCTGTCCGTCCTGACCAGCTGGACGCAGACCAGCGCGTCCAGCTACAACGCCTGGAACAGCGCCCGGCAGAACCGGGCACCCTGGACGGAGTACGGCTTCGACTGGTCCACCGACTACTGCTCGTCCAGCCCGGACAACCCGATCGGGTTCAACTTCAAGCTCTCCTGCTACCGGCACGACTTCGGCTACCGCAACCACAAGGCGATGGGCGTCTTCTCGTCCAGCAAGTCCCGCCTGGACAGCGCCTTCTACGCCGACCTGAAGCGGGTCTGCGCCACGTACAACGCGGTGGTCCGGCCCGCCTGCTACAGCCTCGCCTGGACGTACTACCAGGCGGTGAGCGTCTTCGGCTCGGTCGCCGCCGTGTCGCAGGCCGACCTCGACCGCGCCGCCCGGATGAAGGCCGACGCCCAGCGCCGCGCCGCGACCGCCTGACGTACCGCGCGGGGAGTCCGCCACCCGGCGGGCTCCCTGTCCGGCTCAGCCCGTTGTGCTGCGCGGCTCGAACGCCGGCCACGAACCCGGCGTCTGCTTGCCGAACCGGGGCGAGTCGGCGGCCAGGTCCGGGTGCTCGACGTGCAGCGCCAGCGCCGCCACCTCGTCCAGCCGCAGCCCCGTCCCGGCGCCGTAGGCGGCGTCGAACGACTCGTCGCCCAGCACCCGCCGCAGCTCCGTCTGCCGGGCCGACCAGTACGGGCCGTATATCCCCGGTGTGGCCCGCAGGTTCGCCCGGGTGGCCTGCGCCGCCCCGAACAGCCGGGCCGCCGCCAGCGCGTCCCCGGCGAGCGCGCAGCGAACCGCTATCGCGTTGATCGTGTCGCAGGCCCGGCCCAGGTAGCCGTGACTCATCCGGGACCGCAACGCCACCAGCAGGTGCTCGTGCGCGGCGACCAGGTCGCCCCGGGCCAGGGCCACCATGCCGAGCAGCATGTCCACCGACCGGCCGCCCCGCTCGGCGGGCCGGGCCGCCTCGACCGGGCGGGCCGCGGCGAGCAGATCGGCCGCCTCGTCCAGCGCGCCCCGGCGCCAGAGCAGCTCGGCGAGGTTGTAGACGGCCAGGAGCGCGTCGCCCACCACGTCCTGCGCGTACGCCCAGTCGATCACCTCACGGCAGACCCGCTCCGCCTCGGCGAACTGCCCCATGTCGACCAGCGGCGCCGCGCGACCGGCCAGCACCCGGGCCAGCAGCCCTCGGTCACCGGACTGCCGGGCGGCCGCCTCGGCCCGCTGCGAGTACCGCAGCTCCTCGCCGAACTCGCCGTCCGCGCCCGCGTGCAGCGAGTGCATGTGGTACGCGGCGGCCAGCTCGGCGTCCGGCATCACCTCGCCGGTCTCGGCGAGCCGGCCGTAGAGCCGGAACAGCCAGAGCCGCCCCTCCCGGGCCAGCCCGCGCTCCCGCCACCACTGGTCCAGGTCACCCGCCAGCGACAGTCCCGACCGGGCGCTGCCACCTGTGGCGCACCAGCGCAACGCGGCCCGCAACTCGTTCGCCAGCGGGTCGAGCGCGTACAGGGAGAGCGTCACCGGGCGGCCGTCCGGCCCCAGGTGCGCCCGGTCCAGCGCGTGCCGGCACCAGGCGACGTGCCGGTCCCGGGCGCTCTGCTCCTCGCCCGCCTCGACCAGCCGCCGGGCCGCGTACGCCCGGATCGGGTCGAGCATCCGGTAGGTGCTGCCGGAGGCGTGCGGCTCGGCCAGCACCATCGACTTGTCCACCAGCACCGAGAGCGGGTCGAGCGGGTCCTCGTCGAGCAGCCACTGCACGGTGGGCAGGTCCACCGGGCCGGCGAACACCGCCATCCAGCGCAGCAGCCGGGCCGAGCGCGCGCCGAGCGTCCGGTACGACCACGTCACTGTGGCCTGGATGGTCAGGTGCCGCTCGCTCGCCGACCGCTGCACCGCCCGGGTCGCCGGGGTGGGCGGTGCGGCGCCGGTCGCGGCGGCCACCAGATCCACCGTGTCCTGCTGGTTGCCGCTCCAGCCGGCCTCCACCGGCGGCGGCTCCGCCGTCTCCCGCCCGGCGTCGAGCGTGCCCAGCATGTCGTCCAGCCGCTCGGCCAGTTGCCCGGCCGAGAGCACCCGCAGCCGGGCCGCGGCAAGCTCGATGGCCAGCGGCAACCCGTCCAGGCGGCGTACCACCCGGTGCAGGTCGGCCTGCTCGGCCGGCTCCGGCGCCCGGCCGCCGCGCGCCACGGCGGTACGGTCCAGCAGCAGCGCCACCGCGTCGCTCCCCCCGCCGTCGGGCCCCTCGTCCACCGACAGCGGCGGTATCCGCCACACCACCTCGCCGGGTACGCCGAACGACTCCCGGCTGGTCGCCAGCACCCGCACACCCCGGCCACCGGCGAGCAGCCGGCCGATCACCTCGGCCGACGCCGCGGTCTGGGCGTCGCAGGTGTCCAGCAGCACGAGCATCCGGCGCGGCGCCGCGTACTCCACGAGGGTGTCGACCATCGGCCGGCCGGGCTCCGGGCGCAGGCCGAGCACGGCGGCGATCTCGAACGCCACCAGCCCCGGGTCGGTCACCGCGGCGATGTCGACGAACCAGACGCCGTCGGGGTAGTCCTCGACGATCCCGGAGGCCAGCTCCACCGCCAGCCGGGTCTTGCCGGCGCCGCCCGCGCCGAGCACCGTCACCAGGCGGTACGCCTCGACCAGCCGCCCCAGCTCGGCGCGCTCGGCCTGCCGGCCGACGAACGAGGTGACCTGGGTGGGCAGGTTGTGTGCTGTCGCGTCGGCGGTACGCGGACGCGGGAACCGCCGCTCCAGCCCGGGTGCGACGAGCTGGAACAGCCGCTCCCGGTCGTCGAAGCCGCGCAGCCGGTGCAGTCCGAGGTCCAGCAGGGACACCCCGTCCGGCAGCGGGTCGGCGTGCCGGGCGGTGGCGGCGGAGCAGAGCACCTGCCCGCCGTGCGCGGCGGCGGCCACCCGGGCGGCCCGGTGCACCTCGGGGCTGGCGTACTCGCCGTCGCGGGGCTCGGCGTACCCGGTGTGCAGTCCCATCCGTACCCGAGGGGTGGCGTCCGGGTTGGGCCACTCGTGGCCGGCGAGCGCGCGCTGCGCGGTCAGGCAGGCGCGGACCGCGGCGGCGGCGTCGGGGAACGCGAGGAAGAACGAGTCCCCCTCGGTCAGCAGCTCGGCCCCGTCGGTGCCGGCCAGGGTGTCGCGCAGCAGCCGCCGGTGCTCGTGCAGGACCGGGCGGTAGACCGGGCCGAGCATCCGGGCCAGCCGCGTCGAGCCCTCGATGTCGGTGAACACGAAGGTCACCCACCCGCTGGGGAGGTGGTGTCCTTGCGACATACGTCGAACCTCCGCCCGGTGACGTCGGGTTCATGCTGCCCTATGGTCGTGCCGTCACGCATCGTGAGAACGGCTGGGCAGATTCCGCCCCAAGGTGCCAAAGGATCACACCGGCGGCAAGACCCCGATCGACCCGCGGGACGGACGGCGGAAAGTCAGCAGCCGCAGGAGCCGCCGCAGCAACCGCCGCCGCTGGGAATCCCACCGCTCGGAGCGGAGCCGCCCCGGCCGGTGACGGCCACCGTGGACAGCAGTTTCACCGTGTCGGCGTGGCCCTGCGGGCAGGTGGCCGGCCGTCCGGCCTCGGCCATCGGGCGGTTGACCTCGAAGGTGTCGCCGCAGGCGCGGCAACGGAACTCGTACCGGGGCATGTCCCAAGCGTACGGCCGGGCCTGACGTCGTCACCCGGATGGGTGATACTCGACGGGTGGTGGACGGCGAACGGCGAGCGACGGCCCGGCCCCTGCGACCCGCCGCGCCACCCGACGACGGCACCCCGCCCATCCCGCGGCCCCGCCGCGAACGCGATTCCCTCCCCCCGAAGTCGCCCGCCGACCCGGCCCGCGACGCGGACGCCGAGCCCGGCGCGAACCCGGACGCCACGCCCGGCGTCGAGGCCGGTGGGAAGCCGGCCCCCAAGCCGGGCGTCGAGCTGGACGCCCGGCCCGGCGGAAAGCCGCAGCCCGAATCGGCCGTGAAGGCGGACGCCGAGCCCGGAGCGGGCGGGGACGAGCAGCCGGGCTCGGGGTCGAAGGCACAGGCCGAGGCGGCAGCCGAGAGCGGCGGGCGGCGTCGGCGGATGCCGTTCGCGCACGCCGTCCGGACGCGCCCGCGGCAACTCACAGTCGGCGCGGCCCGGGCCACCCGCGCCTGGTCCCGGCGGCCCGGCGGCCGCACCACGCTGCCCGCGCTGTTCCTGCTCGCGCTGGTCGCCGCCGCCGCCACTGCCGGTGCGGTGGTCGTGCCGGCGGCGGTCGGCCGGCCGGAGCCGGTCGCCGAGGCCACGCCGTCGCAGAGCGTGCCGCAGACCGCGGCGGCGCCCGCCACGCCGCCGTTGCCGGAGCTGACCGGCCTGCCCGGAACCGCCGCGCCCACCGGCACGCCGCTGCCCGGTGCGACCACCGCGCCGGTGCTGCCCGCCGGGCGTCCCGCCGACGCGCTCACCGGCTGGGCGCAGCGGGTCGGCGCGGTGACCGGCGTCCCCGTGGTGGCGCTCCAGGCGTACGCCTACGCCGAGCTGGTGCTCGCCCAGACCAACCGTGGGTGCCAGCTGAGCTGGACCACGCTGGCCGCGATCGGTTACGTCGAGTCGCGCCACGGCGCGGCCAACGGCGCCACGCTGCAAGCCGACGGGCGGGCCCTGCCGGAGATCAAGGGAGAGCCACTCGACGGGCAGGGCGGCCGGTCCCGGATCCTCGACACCGACCAGGGGCTGCTCGACGGCGACCGGGTTCACGACCGGGCGCTCGGCCCGATGCAGTTCATCCCGACCACCTGGCAGGAGATCGGCGCGGACGCGGACGGCGACGGCGTGAAGAACCCGCACGACATCGACGACGCGGCGCTGGCCGCCGGGCTCTACCTGTGCAAGGGCGGCCGGAACATGACCATCCCGGGTGACTGGTGGGGCGCCATCCTTTCCTACAACGATGTGCGTCGGTACGCCCAGGCCGTCTTCGACAAGGCCGACGAGTACGGCAGGCTCAGCCGCAACGTGAGGTGACGGCTCGCGTACATTCGCGGACTCAACCCTTCCCCCCGGCTGCCGTTGACGGCAAGCTAGACGGGTGATGGTGCGCGAGTGGGATCCCAGGACCGCGTCGTCCGCCGAGATCGCGTCCCTGCTGGACACGCTGAACGCGGTCCTGGCGGCCGATCTGCCGCAGGATCCGCCATGGCGGGAGAGCTCCATGCGGGAGTATCTCTCCGAGGTGATGCCCGGCGAGCGGCGGATCTCGTGGGTCGCGCAGGAGGACGCCGGCCCGGACGGCACGCCCGGGGCGATCCTCGGGCATGTGCACGTGCTGCTGCTCGGCGGGATCGGCGTGCTCGAGGTGCTGGTGCACCCGGCGATCCGGCGCAGCGGCGTCGGCCGCGAGCTGGTGCGGGTGGCCGCCCGCCGGGTCTGGGACGAGGGCTTCCAGTCGATCGGTGTGGAGGTGGTCGGCGACACCCCGGCCGTGGGGTTCTACGAGTCGCTGGGCTTCACCCGCGACTACGTGGAGACCCGCAGCGTGCTCGACCTGCGCTCGGTGGACTGGCCGGCGCTCACCGAGATGGCCGCCGAGGTCGGCGCGGGCTACCGCGTGGAGTTCTGGCCGGGTGGCCCGCCGGACGAGCTGATCGAGGCGTACGCGCGGGCCAAGGCCGAGGTGCGCGACTCCGACGACGTGGAGCTGCGGCCCAGCTCCTACGACCCGGACCGGCTGCGCGACAGCCTCGCCACGCTGCACCGGCGCGGCATGAAGCCGTACATCGTGCTCGCGCTGCACGAGCAGACCGGCGAGGTGGCCGGGTTGACCGAGGTGGTGGTGCCGGCGCAGCACCCGACCCGGGCCGACCAGTACGACACGATCGTCGTCCACGACCACCGCGGCTACGGCATCGACCGGGCCATCAAGGCGCGGATGCTGCTGGAGCTGCGTTCGGCCGAGCCCGAGGTGGCCGAGGTGCAGACCTGGAACGCGCAGGACAACGAGTCGATGCTGAAGGTCAACGCCGAGCTGGGCTACCGCCCCGACCGCGACTGGTGCGAATACGGTGTGGACGTGGCCGAACTGGTGCACCGGCTGGACAGTCACCGCTGACCGTTCACCGTCCGGCCATCGAAGGGCTGGACGGTGTACCCACGAGAGCCTTAACGTTCGTTAGTTCCTGTCCACCCATCGTGGAGGCCCCATGCGCCCGCGCCGCACCCTCGCCGCGCTCGCGACCACCGCCGCCGTCACCCTCACGGCGATCGCTGTCGCACCCACCGCGGCCAGCGCCGCGCCCACCGACCTGTTCATCTCGGAGTACGTCGAGGGGTCGTCCAACAACAAGGCCGTCGAGCTGTACAACGGCACCGGCGCCCCGATCGACCTGGGAGCCGGCGGCTACCAGCTCCAGCTCTTCTTCAACGGCGCCACCACCTCGACGAACGTGGCCCTCACCGGGACCGTCGCCGCCGGTGACGTGTTCGTCTTCGCCGCCGCGGCGGCCGCGCCGGCGATCCTCGCCCAAGCCGACCAGACGTACTCCGGTTCGCTGTTCAACGGCGACGACGCGATCGTGCTGCGCAAGGGCGGCACGGTGGTCGACTCCCTGGGCCAGGTCGGCGTCGACCCGGGCAGCGAGTGGGGCAGCGGCCTCACCAGCACTGCGGACAACACGCTGCGCCGGCTGCCCTCGGTGACCGCCGGCGACACCGACCCGGCGGACGCGTTCGACCCGGCCGCGCAGTGGGCCGGCTTCGCCACCGACACGTTCGACGGCCTGGGCAGCCACACCGTCGGCGACGGTCCGGTCGACCAGCCGCCCACAGTGGCCTGCGGCGGCGCGCTGACGCTGTCGGCGGGCGCCACCGCGACCCGCGAGGTGACCGCGACCGACGCCGACGACACGATCACCGACCTGGCGGTCACCTCGGTCGTGCCGGTGCCGGCGAGCGGCTCGATCAGCCGTACCGCGTTCACCCCGGCGACCGCCGACGGCGGCACGGCCACCGCGACGCTGACCGCCACCGGCCTGCCGGCCGGCAGCTACGCGGTCACCGTGACCTCCACCGACACCGACGGCGACAGCGCCACCTGCACGCTCACCGTGCAGGCCACGAGCGTGCTGTCGGTCGGCGAGGTGCAGGGCCGCACCGCCGACGACGAGGACGGCCGCACCGACCGGTCGCCGCTCGCACCGGCCAGCGGCAACGGCACCAGCTCCACGCTGTACGACGTACGCGGCGTCATCACCGGCATGTCCCTGACCCGCAGTTCGGCCGGGGCCGACCAGTGGGGCTTCTACCTCCAGAGCCGGCTCGGCAGCGAGGACGGCGACCCGCTGACCTCCGACGGCCTGTTCGTCTTCATGGGCTCGTTCACCACGCTGATCGGCGGGTACGCCCCGACCGTCGGTGACGAGGTCGTGCTGCGCGGCCGGGTCTCCGAGTACTTCAGCCAGACCCAGCTGTCCAGCGCCTCGCTGGTCCGCAAGCTCGACTCCGGCCTCGACGTGGACACCGTGGTCCGGGTCGACGACGCGGTCCCGCCGGCCGAGGCGGCCGCCGCCGACCTGTTCTGGGAGCGGCACGAGGGCGAGCGGATGCGGGTACGCGCCGGCAGCGGCGTCTCCGCGCCCCGGCACATCTACTCCTCCACCGCCGACTCCGAGATCTACGTGCTGGACCGCGAGGACCCGGTGATGAAGCGGTCCGACCCGTACGCCCGGCGGGTGTTCCGGGACGCGCACCCGCTCGACGACATCCCCAGCACGCTGTTCGACAACGGCAACAACCAGCGCATCCTGCTGGGTGCGGGCGGTGTGAAGGCGACCGCCGGTGACTCCCGGGCGCTGCTGCCCGAGGCACGCACGTTCGACACGCTCACCGAGGACGCCTACGGCTCCGTCTCGTACGCGTTCAGCAAGTACAGCGTGCAGCCGGAGCAGCTCACGCTGACCGGTGGCGCCGACCCGGCCGCCAACCACCCGCCGCAGCCGGCCGACCGCGGCAGCGAGGTCGCGATCGCCACCTACAACGTGGAGAACCTGTACGACTACCGCGACGACCCGTTCGACGGCTGCGACTTCGCCGGCAACACCGGCTGCCCCGGCGTCAGCCCGCCGTTCGACTACGTGCCGGCGAGCCCGGAGGCGTACGCGGCCAAGCTGGCCGTGCAGGCCCGGCAGATCGTCCAGTCGCTGCACAGCCCGGATCTGATCCTGGTGCAGGAGGCCGAGGACCAGGACATCTGCTCGGTGGTCGACGGCGCTCTGGCCTGCGGCGACACCAACAACGCCGACGGCGCGCCGGACACCGTGCAGGAGCTGGCACTCGCCATCGCGGCCAACGGCGGCCCGGCGTACGCCGCCGCGTACGACCGGACCGGCGCGGACGCCCGGGGCATCGCCTCGGCGTTCCTCTACCGGACCGACCGGCTGACGCTCGCCGAGGCGACCGCCGCGGACCCGCTGCTGGGCTCCGCCCCGACCGTCCAGTACCGCTCGGCGGCGCTGCCGTCCAACGCAGACGTGCAGAACCCCAAGGCGCTCAACGCGGTGCTGCCGGCCGACGTGGACCGGTCGACCGGGGTGGACGGCAGCAACGTCTACACCCGTGCGGCGCAGGTGGCCCGGTTCACCGTGAAGGCCGGCCCCGGATCGACCGAGCGGTTCACGCTCTGGGCGGTCGCCAACCACTTCTCGTCCGGACCGGACAGCCGGGTCGGGCAGCGCCGCGAGCAGGCCGCGTACGGGGCAGCGATCGTCCAGGCGGTCGAGGCGAGCGACCCGAACGCCCGCGTGGTCTACGGCGGGGACCTGAACGTCTTCCCCCGCCCGGACGACCCGATCGCCACCGCCCAGAACCCGACCCCGTCGGACCAGCTCGCCCCGTTGTACGAGGCCGGGCTGCACAACCTCTGGGACGACCTGGTGAAGGACGCGCCGGCGTCGGCGTACTCGTACACATTCAGCGGTCAGGCGCAGACGCTGGACAACCTCTTCGTGAACGACCCGATGCACGACGACCTGGTGCAGGTACGGACGGCGCACATCAACGCCGACTACCCGACCGACGCGCCGGAGCTGGGCGACCGGGGTGCCAGCGACCACGACCCGCAGGTGGCCCGGTTCCGGTCGCGCGCCTCGCTGCGGGTCGCGGACACCTCGGTCACCGAGGGCGACAAGGGCACCAGCACGATGACGTTCACCGTCACCGTGTCCCGCCCGCTCTCCGAGCCGGCCCTGATCTGCGCGGCCACCTACGGCACCACCGCCCAGGCCGGGTCGGACTACGACCCGTACGTGGGCTGCCGGTTGCTGGCCGCGGGCCGGACCTCGCTGACGTTCCCGGTCACCGTGCGCGGTGACCGCAAGCGCGAGGCGGACGAGAAGCTCACGCTGTACGTGGCCGGGGTGCCGGGCCTGCGGCTCGCCGACCCGTCCGGCGTCGGGACGATCCTGAACGACGACTGAGCGGTGTGCCGCGCGGCGGCCCGTCGATCCCCTCATGGGCGGATCGGCGGGCCGCCGCGGTATCCGCACCGTTGCGGATCGGGCGGAGGCGGCACGCTCCGGTACTTGGCCACCCGCACCTCCCACTGGCTGCGGCGGCGCAGCCAGTCCCGGACCTCCCGGTTGCGGTAGAACGTCTCCGGCGGGCGGGCCAGCCCGTACCGGTCGGCCCACCACTCCCCCGGCTCCGGGTCGGTGATGACGTCGAGGTGGGACGGGTACCGCCGCTCCGCGCCGTCCCGCAGGTCGGCCCGGTCACGCATCGGCTTGAGCACCCGGCCGGCCTCGTCGACGACCACGAGCCGGAAGCCGGCCGTGCCGACGATGCGCGACAGCATGGTCAGGCTCGGCGTCAGCGTCCCCGCCTCGATCCGCCCGATCGTGCTCGGATGCACCCGGGCGAACCGGGCCAGCTCACGTTGGCTGGCGTCGGCCCGGCGACGCACCGCCCGGACGATCCCCGGCGCCGGGAACGGCACGTCGAACGACTCGGTCAGCAGCGCCGGCCCGTCGCCTCCCGCCGCCGCGGCGGGCACGCCGGGCACGCCGGGTGCGCCAGGCACGCCGGGTGCGGCGCAGGCTCCCGTCCCCGCGCCCGTGGCAGCGGCGGTGGCGGTGCCGCTGTGGGCGCCCGTGGCGGTGCCGGCGGCGGCGCCCGCCTCCGGCTCGGTGTCGGCGATGTCTGTCACGCCGCCCACGGTCCCGTCTCCCGCACCGGCCCGGCAACCCCGCTCCCCGCCCCTGTGGAAAACCCGGGATTCGGCGTCCAACTCCGCATGGCAGCGACCGCCAGCACACACAGAGGGTGACGATCACTCAGCGTTAAGGGCTGCCATCAAAGCGAGTGACCCAGCTGCAGCACAAAGCCGACTTAAGTGGACACAAACCTCACGATCGCCACGGCAGAGATAACCACCTCGGCAGACTTTGCTCTGCAGCCACCGAGGCAGCGCTCACGATTCGTGACAGTTGCGCCCATGGCTGCAGAGCAAAGTCGGCGAGGGGTGAAGTGTCCCGCCGGCCGAAAAGATACGCTGAGTGACCGCCTTGGTCTGTGGACAACGTGCGGCGACCACAACGAGGAGGGCGAAACCGGAGAACGGCGAGGCGAGCCCTGCCGCCGCACGTGGCGGCAGCAGACGGACCACGTCGGCCGAGCAGCGGTCAGTAGGTCAGTAGCGCTCGCGCAGCAACTGGGCGGCCTCGACGGCCCAGTAGGTGAGGATGATCTGGGCGCCGGCCCGGCGGATCGAGGTGAGCGTCTCCAGCATCACCCGATCCCGGTCGATCCAGCCGTTCGCGGCGGCCGCCTCGACCATCGCGTACTCGCCGGAGACCTGGTAGGCGGCGACCGGGACGTTCACCGCATCACGGACCGCCGACACCACGTCGAGGTAGGGCAGCGCGGGCTTGACCATCACCATGTCGGCGCCCTCGGCCACGTCCAGCTCGACCTCGCGCAGCGACTCGCGCAGGTTCGCCGGGTCCTGCTGGTAGGTGCGCCGGTCCCCCTCCAGCGCCGACTCCACGGCGTCGCGGAACGGGCCGTAGAAGGCGGAGGCGTACTTCACGGCGTACGCGAGCACCGAGACGTCCTGGTGCCCGGCGGCGTCGAGCGCCTTGCGGACCACGCCGACCTGGCCGTCCATCATCCCGGACGGCCCGACCACGTGGACCCCGGCGGCGGCCTGGGCCACCGCCATGTCGGCGTACGCGGCGAGCGTGGCGTCGTTGTCGACCCCGCCGTCCGGGGTGAGCAGGCCGCAGTGCCCGTGCGAGGTGAACTCGTCCAGGCACAGGTCGCTCATCACCACAGTCGAGTCGCCGACCTCGGCGACCACGTCCCGGATCGCCGTGTTGAGCACGCCGGCCGGGTCGATGCCACCGGAGCCGGTCTCGTCCCGCGTGGCCGGCACCCCGAACAGCATGATCCCGCCGACCCCGGCCTGGACCGCCTCCGCGGCGGCCTTGCGCAGCGAGTCCCGGGAGTGCTGGAGCACCCCCGGGAGCGACGCGATGGCCCGCGGCTCGGTCAGCCCCTCCTTGACGAACATCGGCACGACCAGTTCGGCCGGGTCGACGCGGGTCTCGGAGACCAGCCGCCGCACGGCCGCGTTGCGGCGCAGCCGGCGGGGCCGGATCTCGGGGTACGGCATGACGGGCCTCCTGTCAGCGGAACCGCAGGGCGGTCGGGCCCTGCACCTTCGAGCCCCGGCGCTGCTTCGCCGGCATGGCGGCGAGCTTCTCCCGCAGCTCGACGGCGTAGGCGGCGAGCGCCTCCACCAGGTCGGGCACCGAGGCGTGCGGCGGCTGCACGTCGACGCGCAGGCCGAACTCGGTGGCGGTCTCCGCCGTCTTGGGCCCGATCACTGCAACAACGGTCCGCGCGTGCGGCTTCCCGGCGATACCGACGAGGTTCCGCACTGTGGACGACGAGGTGAACAGCACCGCGTCGAACCCGCCGGACTTGATCGCGTCGCGGATCTCGGCGGGCGGCGGCGCCGCGCGCACGGTCCGGTACGCGGTCACGTCGTCGACCTCCCAGCCGCGCTCGGTCAGGCCGGCGGCCAGGGTCTCGGTGGCGATGTCGGCGCGCGGCAGCAGCACCCGGCCGACCGGGTCGAGGATCTCGTCGTGCGGCGAGAACTCGGCCAGCAGGCCCTCGGAGGACTGCTCCCCGGAGGGGATCAGCTCGGGCTGGATGCCGAAGGCACGGACCGCCTCGGCGGTGGCGTCACCGATGCAGGCGATCTTCACGCCACCGAAGTGGCGGGCGTCGAGGCCGTGCTCGGCGAACTTCTCCCACACCGCCCGGACCGCGTTCACCGAGGTGAAGATGACCCAGGCGTACCGGCCGTCGACCAGGCCCTTCACGGCCCGCTCCATCTGCGCCGGGGTACGCGGCGGCTCGACCGCGATGGTCGGCACCTCGCACGGGATCGCCCCGTACGCGCGCAGCCGCGCACTCATCACGCCGGCCTGCTCCTTGGTGCGGGGCACCAGCACCTTCCAGCCGTACAGCGGGCGGTTCTCCCACCAGCTCAGCTTGTCGCGGTCGGTGACGGCCGCGCCGACGGTGAGCACCACCCGGCCGGTGAAGCCGAGCGCCGCCGCGACGAAGGAGTCGACTGTCGACGTGGTGGTGTACTGCGTCTCGCCGGTGCCGTCACCGGTCACCCCGACCGCTGTGGTGCCGTCGACCCCGGCGGCCAGCAGGCCGTCCCGGACGGCGGCCAGGTCACCGGCGTCCACGGCGAGCGCCAGCGAACCCCGCCCGACGGCGGTGGCGAGCGCCTCGAAGTCCAGCGCGGTGACGTCCTCGACGTCGGCGGCGGTGCGTACGCCCGGCAGCGGGACACCCGCGTACGTGGCCACGCCCTCGGCCTGGCCGACGCCCGGGACCACCTCGAAGTGCGCGGCGGTACGCGCGACCGCCTGCACCTCCTTGACCACCGAGTCGTGGCCGAACGGGTCACCGGCGACCAGGTGCACGGCGTTCTGCCCGGACCGGGCCGCGGAGATCAGCACCTTCGCCACGTCCCCCGGCACGCCCTCGGCGGGGCTGAACTCGGCGCCCGGCCGGGCCTGGGCGCGGACGTGCGCCAGGAGCGACTCGGGTACGCCCCGGTCGTAGACCACCTGGTCGGCCTCGACCAGGGCGTCCAGCGCCCGGCGGGTCAGCAGGCCCGGGTCGCCGGGACCGGCCCCGACGAATGCGATCTGGCCTACGGGCTTACGGGTGCGGGTCATTCTGTGCTCCCAAGTTGCTGGGTCCCCGGGCCGGCCTGTGCGTCCTGGCCGAGGATCGAGTCGGCGCCGAGTTCGAGGAGTTCGGCGGCGAGTGCCTTGCCGATCTCCGCCGCGTCGGCGGGCGTTCCGGTGCGGGACAGCCGGAGGTCACGAGTACCGTCCGGGCTGATCACCGCACCGCGCAGGTAGATCTCCTGATTGACGTCGCCCTCGTCGGTGGGCTCGCCTTCGGCGAGAACGGCGTACGCGGCCACGGGCGCGCTGCACCCTGCCTCCAGGGTGGCCAGCAGCGCCCGTTCCGCGGTGATCGCGGCACGGGACGGTGCGTGGTCGAGCAGCGCGAGCAGCTCGATCACGTCCTGGTCGTCGGCCCGGCACTCGACGGCGAGCGCACCCTGGGCGGGTGCGGGCAGCATGAGCATCGGGTCGAGCGTCTCGGTGATGACGTCGGCGCGGCCGATCCGGTTGAGCCCGGCGCGGGCGAGCACGACGGCGTCGAGGTCGGCGTCCGGGCCGAGCACCCGGCCGAGCCGGGTGTCGACGTTGCCCCGGATCGGGCTGACCTCCAACTGCATGCCCAGCGCGTGCAACTGGGCGATCCGGCGCAGCGCGCCGGTGCCGACGCGGGCGCCGGGCGGCAGCTCGGCGAGCGTACGGCCGTTCGTGGCCACCAGCGCGTCACGCGGATCCTGCCGGGGCGGTACGGCCGCGACGTGCAGGCCGGGCGCCGCCGCGGTGGGCAGGTCCTTGTACGAGTGGACGGCGAAGTCGATCTCGCCGGCGGTCAGCGCGTCGCGCAGCGCGGAGACGAACACGCCGACGCCGAGCCGCTGCACCGGGGCGGTGGACCTGTCGCCGGCGGTCACCACCTCGACCAGCTCGACCGGGCGGCCGGTGGCCGCGGTGAGGGCCTCGGCGACGTGGCCGGACTGGGCCATCGCCAGGGCGCTGCCCCGGGTACCGAGGCGAAGGGGGGCGGTCATCGCGCACCTCCGGTGGGCGGGACGTCGGCGGCGTCGAACGACGGCCGGCCGTCGAGGTCGGTGGCGACCACGTCGGGGACGGTGTCGACCGGGGACGTCTGCGGAACGTCCAGGTCGAACAGTTCGCGCAGCAGCGCCGCGTACTGGTCGCCGCCGGGCTCGGCGGCGAGCTGGCGGACCCGTACGGTCGGCTGGTGCAGCAGCCGCTGCACGACCCGGTGCACGGTGCGGGCGACCTCGGCGCGCTGGTCGTCGCTGAGGTCGGGGCGGCGCTGGCCGAGCCGGCGCAGCTCGGTGGTGACGACGTCCTCGGCCCGGCCGCGCAGGGCGGCCACCGTCGGTGCGACGTCGGCGCCGCGCAGCCAGCTCAGGAACGCCTCGACCTCGCCGGTCACGATCCGGGCCACCTCGGCGGCGTCGGCCGCGGCCGGTCCGTCGGCGAGGACGGCGGCCATCCGGTCGATGTCGATCACCTCGACGCCGGGCAGCTCGGCGACGCCGGGCTCGACGTCGCGCGGGACGGCCAGGTCGAGCAGGACCAGCGGGCCGCGGTCGGCGTCCCGGCGGGCCAGCGCCCGGGTCACCACGTCGCGGGTGAGCACCGCCTCGGTGGCGGCGGTGGCGGCGACCACGACGTCGACGTCGGCGAGCGCGGTGATCAGCTCGGCCATCGGCACGGCGGACGCGCCGTACGACTCGGCGAGCCGGACGGCACGGGCGGCGCCCCGGTTGGTCACGGTGAGCGGGCCGGCGCCCAGCCGGGACAGCGTGGCCACGCCCAGCGAGCCCATCGCGCCGGCGCCCACCACCATGGCGGGCCGGCCGGCCAGGTCGCCGTCGAGCAGCCCGGCGGCGAGATCGAGGGCGGCGGTGACGACGCTCTGCCCGGCCCGGTCGATGTTGGTCTCGGCGTGCGCGCGCTTGCCGACCCGCAGCGCCTGCTGCATCAGCTCGTGCAGCAGCCGCCCGGCGGAGTCGGCGCCACCGGCGGAGTGGTAGGCGTCGCGAAGCTGGCCGAGGATCTGCGCCTCGCCCACCACCATCGAGTCGAGCCCGGCGGCCACCCGGAAGACGTGGTCCACGGCGGCGGCGTCGTAGTGGACGTAGAGGTGCGGGGCGAGCGCCGCGGGCTGGCAGCCGGCCTGGTCGGCCAGGACCGCGCAGATGTCACCGAGTCCGCCGTGGAACCCGGAGACGGCGGCGTAGACCTCCACCCGGTTGCACGTGGAGACCAGGACGGCCTCGGCGACGTACGGCTGGGCGATCAGGCGGTCCAGCGTGCGGGTGAGGTCGGCGGGCGGGACGGCCAGCTGTTCCAGGGTGGCGACCGGGGCGGTGCGGTAGGACGCGCCGACGACGAGCAGTTTCACGTGCCGATCGCCTCCTGGGTGTCGGTTGCCGCGAGTCCGCCGGGCAGGGCGGTGAGGGCGGACCCGCCGGTGGCGGGGAGCGCGGTCAGCGATGCCTTGCGGTGCTCGTGGAAGGACAGGATCTGCAGCTCGATGGCGAGGTCGACCTTGCGCACGTCGACCCCGTCCGGAACCGAGAGTACGCAGGGCGCGAAGTTGAGGATGCTCGTCACGCCGACGGCGACCAACTGGTCGGCGACCGCCTGGGCGGCCGGGGCGGGGGTGGCGATGACGCCGATCGAGATCGACTCCTCGGCGACGATCTGGGGCAGCTCGTCGACGTGCCGTACGACCAGGCCGTTGATCACTTCGCCGACGCGGGACCGGTCGGCGTCGACCAGCGCGGCGATGCGGAATCCGCGGTTGGCGAAGCCGTCGTAGCCGGCCAGGGCGTGACCGAGATTACCCACGCCGACGAGCGCGACGGTCCGGCACTGGGTGAGCCCGAGCACCGAGGAGATCTGGTCGACCAGCAGCGCCACGTCGTAGCCGACGCCGCGGGTGCCGTACGAGCCGAGGTGGGACAGGTCCTTGCGGAGCTTCGCGGAGTTGACGCCGGCGGCGTTGGCGAGGCCCTCGCTGGACACCGTCTCGTGCCCGGCGTCGGCGAGCGCGTGCAGCGCACGCAGGTATTCCGGGAGCCGGGACACGGTCGCCTCGGGCAGGTCCGGAAGCGCCGGTACGGCACCGGTGCGACCGGGCGCGCCTGGTTGACGGTGCTGGCTCATGAGACTCCGTGCGGTGCGATCCTCGACCAGCGACGGGGGCCGGTCGTTTCGGGACTCCCGCTGGCGACCGAGATTGCCGGCTGTGCTAGCAGGGCGCGTCGGAACTACAGAGTAGGTGTTTGTGAAGGGGTGCACAAATCGCGATCTTGAAAGCTCGCGACGCGCCTTCACCTGCCCCTCCATTCCCGCAAGATCGATCAACCGCGTCTCTCGGCGGCGCATGCCGATTATTGCTCAATCCAGACTTCCCTGACCAATCGCGCGGGGCCCGTAGCGCTCCGTGACCGGCGTGGCGAGGCGAGTCTCACGTTTCGAGTAGGGAGAACCCCACCCCGAACAGGCCAGCGTGCGGGATGGGTCGGCGGGGCACGCGCCCATAGCCTCGAACCATGACCGCAGCACCACTGGCCACCGCGCCCGCTCCGCTGTCCCCCGTCCACGGGCTCCTGCGCCGCCTCGCCCGCGACACCACCTACGTGCTCGTGGGCCTCCCGCTGGCGATCGTCAGCTTCGTGCTGGCAGTGGTGGGGATCTCACTCAGCGCCGGGCTGCTGGTGACCACGCTCGGCCTGCCGATCCTCGCCGGCTTCCTCTACGCGGCCCGCGGGCTGGCCGACATCGAGCGGCTCCGGCTCGCCGGGGTGCAGGACCGGCCCCGGGTACGCCCGGTCTACCGCAGGCCGGAGCCGGGTGCCGGGTTCTGGCGCCGGGTGTTCACCCCGATCCGGGACGCGCAGTCGTGGCTCGACCTGCTGCACGCCTTCGTCCGGCTGCTCGTGGCGGTGCCCACGTTCGTGCTGCTCGTGGTCTGGTGGGTGCTCGCACTGGGCGGCACCCTCTACATCGCGTACGACTGGGCCATCCCGCGCGGCGCGGACGACCAGGACCTGAGCCAGCTCCTCGGGATGGGCGACGGCCCCGGCGCGCGGATCGCCCTGAACACCGCGATCGGGCTGTTCGCCCTGTTCACCCTCCCGCTGGTGGCACGCGGGTGCGCCCGGCTCCAGGCCGGGCTGGCGTACTCGCTGCTCACCGGCGTGGCCGAGATGCGGCAGCGGATCGTCACGCTGGAGGAGCAGAAGCGGGCCGCCGCCTCGGCCGAGGCGGTCGCGCTGCGCCGGCTGGAGCGCGACATCCACGACGGCCCGCAGCAGCGGCTGGTCCGGCTCGCCATGGACCTCGGCCGGGCCCGCCACCAGCTCGCCGCCGACCCGGAGGCGGCCCGGCAGACGCTCGACGAGGCGGTCGCGCAGACCCGGGAGACGCTGGACGAGCTGCGTGCCCTGTCCCGGGGCATCGCGCCGCCGATCCTGGTCGACCGGGGCCTGCCCAGCGCGCTCGCCGCGCTCGCCGCCCGCGCCCTGGTACCCACCGAGCTGGCCGTGGACGACGACCTGGGCACCGCCGCCGGACGGCTCGACCCGGGGCTGGAGAGCACCGCGTACTTCGTGGTGGCCGAGGCCCTGACGAACGTCTCGAAGCACAGCCGGGCGAACATCTGCCGGGTGGAGGTCACCCGGAAGGTGGGCCGGCTGGAGATCACCGTCACCGACGACGGCGCCGGCGGCGCGCACCTGGCCAAGGGGCACGGGCTCAGCGGCATCGCCGACCGGGTCCGGGCGGCGGGCGGCACCCTGGAGGTGGCCAGCCCGGCCGGCGGCCCGACCCGGATCCACGCCGAACTGCCGAGGTGACCTGGTTCGCCCGGGCTCCGGGCCGTCGCGCGGTGGCGCGGCGCGCCCGGCATCCGGGCCGCCGGGCGGCAACCGGGTCCGGGCGTGATAGACACCGGACCCATGCGGGTGGTGATCGCGGACGACGCCGTACTGCTCCGGGAGGGGCTGGTCCGGCTGCTGACCGAGTACGGGCACGAGGTGGTGGCGGCCGTCGGTGACGGTGACGCGCTGGTCGAGGCGGTGGTGGCGCACCGGCCCGACGTCTCGGTGGTGGACGTGCGGATGCCGCCGTCACACACCGACGAGGGACTGCGCGCCTCGGTGGAGGCCCGCCGCCGGGTGCCCGGTACGCCGATCCTGGTGCTGTCCCAGTACGTCGAGGTGTCGTACGCCGACGACCTGCTGGACACCGCGGGCGGGGGCGGCGGTGGGATCGGCTACCTGCTCAAGGACCGGGTCGCCGCGATCGACGAGTTCCTCGACGGCCTGGCCCGGGTGGCGGCCGGCGGCACCGTGCTCGACCCGGAGGTGATCAGCCAGTTGCTGGTCCGGCGGCGGCGCGACGACCCGCTGGCGTCGCTGACCCCGCGCGAGCGCGAAGTGCTGGCGCTGATGGCCGAGGGCCGCTCGAACACCGCCATCGCCCGGACGCTCGTGGTCAGCGACGGCGCGGTGGAGAAGCACGTCCGCAACATCTTCACCAAGCTCGACCTGCCCCCGGACGCGACCACCCACCACCGCCGCGTCCTGGCCGTCCTGGCCCACCTGCGCGCCTGACCGGGCCGGTCAGGCGAGCGTGCGGGCCACTGTCACCGCCTCGGTGAGCGTGTCGGCGGCCGGGTGGCCGCTGCCGCGCAGCCGGTCCGGGTCGGACAGGCCGCCGGTGTAGAGGACGCAGCGGGCGCCGACCGAGGCGGCCGCGTCGGCGTCGTCGAGCGAGTCGCCGATCAGCACCACCTCGTGCCCGCCCAGCCCCAGTTCGGCCAGGTGCTTCTCCAGCCACTCGGCCTTGTGCCCGCCGCCGACCGTGGCGCGCAGCCCGTCCACCCGGCGGAAGTGCGGGGTCAGGCCGTACGTGTGCACGGTCGGCACCAGCTCGTCGTGGAACCACATGGACAGCAGCGACTGGCTGCCCTCCCAGGACTCGATCGCGGTGGTGGCGTCGGCGGCCAGGGCGCAGGTGGTCAGCCCGGCCCGGTAGGCGTCGTGGAAGACCCGGTCGAGCGTCCCGAACGCCTCGGCGTCCACGGCCCGGCCGAGCATCTCGGCGTAGTAGTCGGCGATCGGCCGCCGGAACCGGACCCGGTGCTCGGCCGCGGTGACCGCCGGTCCGCCGGCGCTGGCGAAGGCGACGTTAGTGGCCTGAACCACCAGGTCGAGGTCGTCGAGGAGCGTTCCGTTCCAGTCCCACACGAGGTGGCGTCGCATACCCGTCACCCGAGCACCATAGTGCTAGAGCTGCGGCGTGGTCAGATCGCGCAGCAGCCGGTCCTCCTCGACCCGCCAGTAGCCGTGCTCCTTGCCGTCGAGCAGCACCACAGGCAGCCGGTCGCCGTAGTCGCGCTCCATCTCCAGGTCGCCTGTGACGTCCCGCTCCACCCACCGGTCGCCGGTGACCGCCACCACCCGGTCGAGCGCGGCCTTGGCGTCGTCGCACAGGTGGCAGCCGGGCCGGGTGATCAGGATGAGCCTCGGGTCACTGGACATCGGATACCTCCGTGCGGATCTCGGTCGGCGTCGCCGGGGACGGCACCGCGGGCGCCGGGCGCAGCTCGGTCTTGCGTACCTTCCCGATCGCCGAGTACGGCAGGCTGTCGACGAACTCGACGGCGGTCGGGCACTTGAACCGGGCCAGGTTACGCGCGCAGTGGGCGAGCAGGTCGTCCGCCGTCACCGGCGGGCCGGCCGCCCGGACCACGTACGCCCGCACAGTCTCGCCGGTCCGCGGGTGCGGCACGCCCAGGACGGCCGACTCGGCCACCCCGGGGTGCGCCTGGAGCACCAGCTCCACCTCGTGCGGGTAGACGTTGAAGCCGTTGACGAGGATCAGCTCGCCGAGCCGGTCGACCAGGAACAGGTCGCCGTCGCCGTCGGCGTACGCCACGTCGCCGGTGGGCCACCAGCCGTCCGGGTCCGGCCCACCCCGCCCGTCCGGCCAGTATCCGGCGAACAGGTTCGGGCCGCGTACCACGATCTGCCCGGGGTCGGTGCCCGCCGGCTCGTCGGAGAGGTCCATCTCGTCCTCGTCGGGGGCGTCGGCGGGCACCCCGTCGCGCCACAGCTCGGTGCCGTCGGACCCGACGAGGCGCAGCCCGACGCCGGGCAGCGGGCGGCCGATCGAACCCGGTTTCGGCTCGCCGCCGACGAGCGTCGAGGTGAGCACCGGCGCGGTCTCGGTGAGCCCGTAGCCGACGTGCACCGGGTGCCCGGTCAGCTCGGTGAAGCGCGCGCCGGCTGCGAGCGGCAGCGGCGCCGCGCCGCACACCGCGACGCGTACCGAGGCGAGCGCCGCGGCCGGGTCACGCTCCGCCTCGGCCCAGGTCAGGAACATCGGCGGTACGCCGACGAGCACTGTGACCCGGTGCCGGGCGATGTCGTCCAGCGCGCCGGCCGGGCCGGGCTCGTCGACGAGCACCCCGGTCGCGCCGTGCCGCACGACGGCGCCGAGTGCGGAGTTCAGCCCGTACGCGTGGAACAGCGGAAGGGCGAGCAGCACGACGTCGTCGGGGCCGACCACAGGTGGTTCGATGCGGTCGACCTGGTCGTGGTTGGCGGCGAGCGCCCGGTGCGACAGCATCGCGCCCTTGGGCCGGCCCTCGGTGCCGGAGGTGTAGAGCAGGACTGCGAGGTCGTCGCCGGAGCGGGCCGGGAACCGGGCCGGCGCGGCGTCGCCGGACACCGGCGGCGCGGTGTGCACGGCACGCAGCGCGGGCAGCTCGGCGGGGTCCACCCGAGCGGTCACCTCGGGCGCGCCGACGAGCACGGTCGCGCCGGAGTCGGCGAGGACGTGCCGCAGCTCGCGGGCGGTCAGCGTCGGGTTGACCGGTACGGCCACCAGCCCGGCCCGGAGCGCGGCGAGGTAGGTGACCACGAAGTCGGGGGTGTTGCCGAACGCGATCGCCACCCGGGGCGGGTGGCCGGTTCCGTCGGCCGGTGGCGCGTCGGCGAGCAGCGCGCGGGCGGTGGCGGTGACCGCGTCGTCCAGCTCGGACCAGAGCAGCGTCCGGTCGCGCCAGTGCAGCGCGGCCCGGTCGCCCCGTTGCGCGGCGGCGTGGCGGAGCCGGTCGGCGAGGTTCGGCGCGGAGCTTTCGGCGGCGTCCTGCACGGTGGCTGAGTCTGGCACAGCGGTGTCCGACAGGCCATGCCCGAACACGGCGCCGGGTCCGCCGCACGGGACTGCAATTGCCGTACGGTGGGATTCCTAGCCACGGGATGAGGATCTCCACCGGTGCCCGGGCGGGAAGCCGGACGTGACCCGGCCGCACCGCTCCCGCGACACGCCGAGCGAAAAGAAAATCGGCTCCGACCAGGACTTTCCACTGCGGACCAGGTTCCGGCGCGAAAGTCAACCACACACGACGGACAACGGGTCCGCCATGTGTGCGACCTGGCGGGAAATACTTCCGCTCTGTGTAACGGACTTGCCACGCGTGGGTGACGTTGGCCCTATCATCACTCGGGTCGGCTCACCCCATTTGCCGTGAGTCGACACCCCTCAGCCCGAGGAGGCCCCCGTGCCCGTGAGCGCATTGGACCAGCACCTCAAGGGGATCTGCCGCCCGCCGGCACGTCCCGACCCGGCCGTGCCCGACCGGGTGTTACCCGGTCCTCCGGCGCGGTCACTGTCCGCTCAGCCTGGGGAGGCGCGGTGACCACCTTCGGTTACGCCGAACGACCGGCCGGTGTCACCGGCCCGGCCCAGCGCAACCCGCTCAACGAGCGCGCGGACCCCGGCCCCCGGGGCACCGACGGCCAGCTCGCGGTACGCGGCGACGGGCGGCGCGTCCGCAGCCGCGCGCACCACACGAACGAGGCGCCGCCCCGCCCCGCGACCCCGGGCGGCAACGCGAAGCCCGCGACCGGCCGCCTGGGCAGTCCGACCCGCCCGACCATGCCGGCCCAGGCGCGACGCGGCGACGCGGCGACCGGGGCCGAGCCGTCCGCCGCCGAGACCGCGGTCCTGCCGGCGGTGACCACCGGCGACACCGCCGTCCTGCCCGCCGTGCCGGCCGCCGCGCCCGCCACCGGCTTCCCCAGCCGCCCCGACCCGTCCGACCCGGCCACCGAGGTGTGGACGCTGGTCGAGCGCGCACAGGCGGGCGAGTCCGAGGCGTTCGGGCTGATCTACGACAGGTACGTCGACACCGTCTTCCGGTTCGTCTACTTCCGCGTCGGCAACCGCCAGCTCGCCGAGGACCTCACCTCCGACACGTTCCTGCGGGCGCTCAAGCGGATCGGCAGCTTCACCTGGCAGGGGCGCGACCTCGGCGCCTGGCTGGTCACCATCGCCCGCAACCTGGTCGCCGACCACTTCAAGTCCGGGCGCTACCGGCTGGAGGTCACCACCGGTGACGTCCTGGACGCCGACCGGGAGGACCGCGGACCCGAGGGCAGCCCCGAGGCGGCGGTGGTGGAGCACATCACGAACGTCGCCCTGCTCACCGCCGTCAAGCAGCTCAACCCGGAGCAGCAGGAATGCATCGTGCTGCGGTTCCTCCAGGGCTTCTCGGTGGCCGAGACGGCCCGCTCCATGGGCAAGAACGAGGGCGCCATCAAGGCCCTGCAGTACCGGGCGGTCCGGGCGCTGGCCCGGCTGCTGCCCGACGGCTTCCACTCCTGACGGTCCCGACCCGGCCGGCGCACGACGCCGGGCGGTGTCGCATGCCCGACGTACCCCCACCCGCCCCTCACTCCCGGTGATTTCGCCGCCGCCCCAGCCGTAACCGGCGACCGGCGCGGTCCGTTTCTCCGGGTGCGACCAGTGGTTGTCCCGGCGTCCCCCGGGCCACCCGGTCCGGCGGGTCAGGTCGGCCGTTCCGGTCGGCCCTGGGCCACACGCTGCCACCGGTCGCTGGTGACGACGACGGCCGCCCGGCCGTGACCAGCGAGAGGGGGTGCCGCGGTGGACAGCGACCTCTTCTCCCGTCGGCGAGCCGAGCGCTTCGCGCAACTCCTCGACGAGGCCAACGGCGGACGCCGGCACCACGTTCGGTCCAAGGCGGACGGTGAGCTCACCGCACTCGTCGAGGTGAGCCGCCGGCTCACCGCCGAGCGGCCCGACGTCGAGGTGGACGCCGAGTTCCGTACCGGCCTGCGGGCGATGCTCGTGGCCACCGCCGAACGCGAGGGCGTCGGCGCTCCGGCCAGGACCGCCACCTCCGGCGTACGCGGTGCGCTGCTCCCCGCCATCACCGGCCGCCGGGCGCGGGCCCGGGGCGCGATCCTGGTCGGCGTGGCCGCCGGGGCGGTCGCCCTCTCCGGTATCTCCGCCGCCAGCGAGAACGCGCTGCCCGGCGACGCCCTGTACGGCATGAAGCGCTCCACCGAGCGCGCCCAGCTCGCGCTCGCCAGCTCGGACATCAGCCGAGGCCAGCTCTTCCTCGACTTCGCCCGCACCCGGCTCGACGAGGCCGCCTCGGTGCGCGACGACCGCATCGGTTTCAGCGCCGTCCTGGACGACATGGACGCGGACACCCGCCAGGGCGTACGCCTGCTGACCACTGTCGCCGCGCAGCGCTCGGACCCGACGGCGCTGGACGCGGTGGACACCTTCCTCGCCGGCCAGCGCCGGGTGGTCAGCGGCCTGCTCGACCGGCCCGACCACGCCGACCGGGACCGCACCCGCCGCTCGCTGTCCCTACTCGACGCGGCGGGCAAGCGCGCCGACGCGCTCCGCGAGGCGATCGCCTGCGGGCTGCCCGCGCCGCAGGCCAGCGACATGCTCGGGCCCGCTCCGGCCACCTGCCCGGCCGACCGCTGAGCGGCGGACGCCTACCGCGCCACACTTCTCCCGGCGGACACCCGGCCGTCACATCGTGCCGGATACGCTCGACGAGGAGGGCGTACGCCGTCGTCGAGGCAGGGAGGTCGCCGTGGCCGGGAGCCGGAAGGTGACCGTCAGCACCGACGCGCACGGGCACACCGCGGGCTGGTCGGAGACCCCCTCGGCACCGGCGACCACAGTCACGCCCGACCCCACCGCGGCCGCGTTCTTCGACGTGGACAACACGATGATGCAGGGCGCGTCGATCTACTGGTTCGCCCGCGGGCTGGCCGCCCGGAAGTACTTCACCACCGGGGACCTGGCCCGGTTCGCCTGGCAGCAGGCACGGTTCCGGCTGCTCGCCACCGAGCACGCGGGCGACATGTCGCAGGCCAAGGAGGCCGCGCTCGCCTTCGTCCAGGGCTGGCGGGTCGACGACATGGAACGCCTCACCGACGAGATCTTCGACGAGCTGATGGCGCCGCGCATCTGGGCCGGCACCCGTCGCCTGGCGCAGCGCCACCTCGACGCGGGCGAGCGGGTCTGGCTGGTCAGCGCCGCCCCGGTGGAGATCGGCCGGGTGATCGCGACCCGGCTCGGCCTGACCGGCGCGATCGGCACTGTGGCCGAGGTGGTCGACGGCGCGTACACCGGGCGGCTGGTCGGTGACCTGATGCACGGGCCGGCGAAGGCCGAGGCGGTCACCCAGCTCGCCGCCGTGGAAGGGCTGGACCTGGCCCGGTGCGCGGCCTACAGCGACTCGGCGAACGACCTGCCGATGCTCCGCGCGGTCGGCCGCGCGGTGGCCGTCAACCCCGATCCGGCGCTGCTGCGGCAGGCCCGCGAGCAGGGCTGGGACGTGCGCGACTTCCGCACCGGGCGCCGGGCCGTACGCATCGCCGTGCCCTCCACCGCGGCGGCCGGGCTGCTCGCCGGCGCGGTCACGGCCGGTCTGGCGCTGCACCGGCGCCGCCACCGCGACGCCTGACCGGCGCGGCCCGGCTCAGGGGCCGAACGGGTCCGGCCGGCGTTCGAGCAGCTTGTGCAGCGTCTGCTGAATCGTCTCCCGCACCTGGTCGGCGAGGTTGAACACCACGAGCGGGTCGTCCGCCGCGTCGCGCAGGTGCGCGGTCGGGATCGGCGGGCAGAACTCGATCAGCCACTTGCTCGGCAGCGGCACCATGCCCAGCGGACCCAGCCAGGGGAACGTCGGCGTGACCGGGAAGTACGGCAGTTTGAGCAGCCGGGCCAGCGGCTTGATGTCGGCGAGCATCGGATAGATCTCCTCGCCGCCGACGATCGCCACCGGCACGATCGGCGTACCGGTGCGCAGCGCGGCGGAGACGAACCCGCCCCGGCCGAAGCGCTGGAGCTTGTAGCGGTCGGCGTAGAGCTTGCCGACGCCCTTGAAGCCCTCCGGGAACACGCCCACCAGTTCCCCGTTGCCGAGCAGCCGCTCCGCGTCCGGGTTGCACGCGACGGTGCCGCCGGTCTTGCGGGCTATCTCGGAGACGACGGGCATCCGGAAGACCAGGTCGGCGCCGAGCAGCCGCAGGTAGCGGTGCGCCGGGTGCCGGTCGTGCAGCGCGGTGGAGAGGATCAGCGCGTCGAGCGCCACGGTGCCGGAGTGGTTGCCGACGACGAGACCGGCGCCCTCGTCGGGCACGTGCTCGATGCCGCTGACCTCGGTGCGGAACCAGTCCCGGTAGAGCAGCCGGACCAGCGGGTGGACCACCGCGTCGGTCAGGTCGGGATCGAAGCCGAACTCGTCGACCTCGTAGTCACCGGCGAGCCGCCGCCGCAGGAACGCCAGTCCCTGGGCCACCTTGCGGTCCCAGTGGTCCCCCGGCCGGTCGGCCACGGCCGGACCCGACGGCGCGTTCCCGGTCGGTGCCTCGTCCGCGGGGGCCTGCTGCACGACGGCCTTCTTGGCGACGGCCTTCTTCGCCACGGCCTTCTTCGCGACCGTCTTCTTGGCCACTGTCTTCTTCGCCGGCTGGTGCGGCGTGGCCGGAACGCCCGCGCCGGCGGAGGCGCCCGGCTCGTCGGCGGAGGTGTCCGGCTCGTCCGGCGGCGCCGCCGGGCGGGCGGACGGCGCGGTCACCCGGCGGTGCCCGTTACGCCGCGCGGGCTCCGCGCCCGGATCCGGCACACCCAGCGGTACGTCGTAACGCGCGTCACGCCGCTCGTCGGGGCTGCTCACGAACGCTCCCGTACGGTCGAGCGGACCTGCCGGATGCTCTCCAGCACCAACTGCTCGGCGGCGGCGAGCTGGTCCCGGGTGACCACGACTCCGCCGTGGTGGGCGCGGATGAAGTCCTCGAACGCGGCGGCGGTCGAGCGGGGCGTGAAGCCGTACTCCCGCTCCAGTCGGCTGGTGTCCACCACCCGACCGTGCACGAAGAGGTCCACCTGGTCCAAGCCGTACCGGCCGAAGCCCAGACTGCGGGCGACCGCGGCGACCCCGGCCAGGCCCGGTTCCAGCACCGGCACCGCCACCCGGCCGGCCCGGCGGATCGCCTGCGACAGCGACAGCACCCCCGGCCCGGCGACGTTGTACGTGCCCGGGTGGTCCTCGGCGACGGACCGGTGCAGCACCTCCAGCGCGTCGTCGAAGTGCACGAACTGCAGGCGCGGATCGCGGCCGAAGACGGTGGGCACCACCGGCTGGGAGAAGTAGCGGGTGAGCGTGGTGTCGGCGGCGTACCCGATGAACGGCGCGAAGCGCAGCACCGTCGCGGTGACGTCGGGCCTACGGCGGCGGAACCCGCGGACGTACCCCTCGATGTCGAGGATGTCGCGGCCGAAACCGCCACGCGGCACCTCGCGCGGCTCGGTCTCCTCGGTGAAGACGGCCGGATCGCGGAACGACACCCCGTACGCGGCGGTGGACGAGCGGACCACGAGCTTGCGCAGCCGGGGCGCGCGCTGCGCGGCGGCGAGCAGCTGCATGGTGCCGATGACGTTCTGTTCCTTCATCCCCGCCCGGCCGCCCTGCTGCGGGTCGGGGGCGGTGACGAGCGCCAGGTGCACCACCGTGTCGACGTCGAGGTCGTGCAGGAGGCCGCCGAGCGAGTCGAGGTCCAGGCGGATGCGTTCGACGTCGGAGAGCAGGTCGGTCAGCTCGGGGTTGGGTGGTGCCGGGTCGACCCCGATGACCCGTTCGATCCGCTCGTCGGCGGCGAGCCGGGCGGCCACGTGGGCGCCGAGCCAGCGGCCGACCCCGGTGACGACGACGACCCCCGGGGCACCGGAGGTGTCACCGGGGGTCATGTCGTGCGCCTAGCGCGGCAGGCGGGATCGAGCCGGGACGTCCGCGGCCTGATCACCTGAGCCTCCGAGGGTCGACAGTTGGCAAGTGGTGCCGGTGCCGGGCTGCTGCCCGGCACCGGTCACTTGCCGAGACGGCGACGCTGGACGCGGGTCTTGCGCAGCAGCTTGCGGTGCTTCTTCTTAGCCATGCGCTTGCGGCGCTTCTTGACCACCGAGCCCATACGACAGCCTTTCGATGCAACGTGCGGGGCGGACCGGACGGCACCACCACGGGTGGCGCCGTGACCGCTTGCGGACAACGGACCGGACCAGCGTGGTGGGCAGGGCACACCAGAGAGCGGTCACGGTCGTGGCCCAGCCTAACCGGAGTGCGTCAGCAGGACCAACGCGCCCCCGTCGATGCCCCTTTTCGTCGCACTCGGCGGACGGTGCGCCGAGGGCTCAGGCGGACTCCTGGAAGGCGCCCCGGAGGTATTCGTGCACGGCGTGCTCGGGCACCCGGAACGACCTGCCGACCCGTACCGCGGTCAGCTCACCGCTGTGCACGAGGCGGTAGACGGTCATCTTGGAGACCCGCATGACCGTCGCCACCTCGGCGACGGTCAGGAACCTGACATCCGACAGCCGTGCGTCGGACTGCGACCCGGCCATGGCTCACCGACCCATTCCCGTGCCCGGCGCGTGTCACCGGGCAGGTGTTCCCGCCTCGACGAGCGACGCGCGTGTAACCAGTACGGTAGCGGGACGGCTGTGACCTGCGCGATCCCTTCCACCCTTTGATCATGGCGAGACAGCCGTTCACCCGATGTCCACCAGGGCTTTTTCGCCCGGACGGGTGTCTCGTCCGATCCGGGCGACCGCCGTCTACTCGGCGCGCAGCGCCACCACCGGGTCGAGCCGTCCGGCCCGCTGCGCCGGCACCACTCCGAAGACGATGCCGACCGCCGCGGAGACGCCGAACGCCAGCGCCAGCGACCACCAGGTGATCGCCGCCGGGATCGGCGAGAACGCGTCCACGAGCAGCGCGGTGCCCACGCCCAGCGCCATCCCGGTCAGGCCGCCGACCGATGTCAGCAGCACCGCCTCCAGCAGGAACTGCACGCCGATGTCGCGGGGGCGGGCGCCGACCGCCTTGCGCAGGCCGATCTCGCGGGTCCGCTCGCGTACCGAGACCAGCATGATGTTGGAGACACCGACGCCGCCGACGAGCAGCGAGATGCCCGCGATGGCCGCCAGCACGCCGGTCAGCACGCCAAGGATGTCGCCGAGCACGCCGAGGATCTGCCGCTGGGTGACGGCGCTGAACTCGGTGTCCGGGTGCCGGCGGGACAGTTCCGCGACGATCCGGTCGCCGAGCTCGTCGATCCGCTCCCGGTCCGGCGCCTTCACCGCGATGCCGTCGATGCGCTGGGTGCCCCACAGCCGTTGCGCCGCCGTCACCGGTACGTGCACCTCGTCGTCCCGGTCCACGCCGAGACTCTGCCCGAGCGGGGCGAAGACGCCGATCACCCGGAACCGCACCCCGGCCAGCGTGACCTGCTGACCGAGCGGATCCCGGTCGGGGAAGAGCGCGCGGGCCACCGAGTCACCGAGCACCGCCACCCGGCGGCTGGTGTCCACGTCCGCCCCGGTGAGGTAGCGGCCCCGCGACAGCGACCTGGTGAACACCGACGGGGTGGTCTCCAGGACGCCCTGCACAGTGGTGAAGTCGGACCGGTTGCCGGCCCGTGCGGTAGCGCCGGAGGCCACCGTGACGGCGACCCGCCCGGGGTCGCCGACCACCCGGGAGACCGCGTCGGCGTCGCTGAGGTCCAGCGGCGAGACCACAGGCGCGTTGCCCACCTCGATCCGGCCCGGCACCACCAGCAGCAGGTTCGAGCCGAGCCCTTCGACCTGCTGCTCGACCTGCTGCTTCGTGCCGGTGCCGATGGCCACCAGGATCACCACCGAGGCCACCCCGATGATCACCCCGAGCATGGTCAGCAGGCTGCGCATCCGGTTGGCCCGCAGCGCGTCCGACGCCACCCGCCACGCCTCGGCCAGCCTCATCCGGCGTCGCCCTGCTGACGGCCGCCTGCGGCGCGCGGAAGGCGCCCGGTGGCCCCGGTGGCGCCACCGGGGCCACCGGGCGGGTGCCCCGGGCCGCTTCCGGACGCGGACCGGGGCTCCGCGCTGGGAGCGGGGTCCAGTGTCGCAGGTACGCCGGAGCCGTCCGACGCCGGTCGATCATGAAGGCTGTCGGACCGGATGAGCCCGTCCCGTACCGCGATGCGCCGGTGTGCCCGGGCGGCCACCTCCTGGTCGTGGGTCACCATCACCAGCGCCACCCCGGACTCGGCGTTCAACTGTTCCAGCAGCTCCAGCACCGCCTCGCCGGTGGCGCTGTCCAGGTTGCCGGTCGGCTCGTCGGCGAGCAGCACCGCCGGTTCGGTGACCAGCGCCCGGGCGATCGCCACCCGCTGCTGCTCACCGCCGGAGAGCTGGTTGGGCCGGTGGTGCAGCCGGTGACCGAGCCCCACCCGGCCCAGCATCGCCGCCGCCCGCTCCCGCCGCTGCCGCGCCCCGACACCCCGGTAGACGAGCGGCAACGCCACGTTGTCCACTGCCGACGTACGGGCCAGCAGATGGAACGCCTGGAACACGAAGCCGATGGTCTCGTTGCGCAGCGTCGCCAGCTCCGGCGCGGTGAGCGTGGTCACGTCCCGCCCGCCGATCACCAGCCGGCCGCCGCTGGGCCGGTCCAGCCCGCCGAGCAGGTGCATGAGCGTCGACTTGCCCGAGCCGGACGGGCCGATCACCGCCACGTACTCGCCCTGGTCGATGGTGAGCGACACCCCGCGCAGCGCGGACACCGAGACACCGTCCAGCTCGTACGTGCGCCAGACGTCGACCGCCTCGACCGCCGGTACGGTCACGGGAGTTCCTGGCCGTCGCGCACCTGGTCGGCGCCGCGCACCACCACCCGGTCACCGGCCCGTACGCCGTCGACGATCTGCACCAGGTCCTGCCCCTGCACGCCCACCGTCACCGGCACCCGGTCGGCCCGGCCGTCCCGCAGCACCCAGACCGCGTCCCGCCCGTCGGTGGAGAACACCGCCGACGCCGGCACCGCCACCGCGTCGGCGGCCTCCCGCACCCGCAGCCGTACCACGGCGTTCATGCCAGGGCGGGGTGCCGGAGCGGCCTCGGCCTCACCGAGGCGGCCGGCGCCCAGGTCGAGGCGGACCCGGTAGGTGACGCCGCCCCGCGCCGAGCTGGTCGGCAGCACGTCCACCGACCGCACAGTCGCCTCGTACGTCGCGCCGGTCACCGCGTCCAGCTCGACCGACGCGGCCACCCCGGCCCGGACCAGCAGCACGTCGGTCTCGTCCACCTCGGCGAGCAGGCCGAGCCGGCCGATGTCCACGACGGTGAGCACCGGCGTGCCGGCGGTGACCCGGCCACCGGCCGGGATCGCGTCGTCCACCCCCGGCGGCGGGCCGCCCTGCCCGCCCGTGCCGAGCGCCGACGGGTCGAGACCGGGCACCGCCGCGCCACCCGCCGCACCGAGCAGCCCGGCCAGGTCGGCCGGCGCCGCCGACCGGGTGCCGCCCGGCTGCACCACACCCGCGATCGGCGCGCGCAACGTCAGCGCGTCCACTGTCGCCTTCGCCAGGTCGTACGCCTGCTGGGCCTGGAGTCGTTGCGCGGACGACAGCGCGCCGACGGCGCTGTTCAGGCCGGCGACCCCGCGCTGCACCTGGGCCACGGCCCGGTCGGCGGCGCGGGCGGCCGACTCGTACTGCCGCTGCGCCGACTGGACCTGGAGCAGCAGCGCGGCGCGTACCTGCGGGTCGCCGACCTTGCCGGCGGCGGCGCGGGCGGCGGCGAACGCCTCGTCGGCAGCCCGGTCGGTGCCGCGCCGGCTGCCACCCAGGTCGCCGGTGCCGGTGCCCCGCCCGGCCCGCTTCGCCGCACGCAGCGCGTCCCGCGCCTTCGCCAGGCGGTCCCGGGCCGACGGCGAGTCGATCACCGCGAGCACCTGCCCCCGGGTCACCCGCTGCCCCGGCTGCACCTGCAGACGTGCGAGCGTGCCGTCGGCGGGTGCGGTGAGGGTGGCGGCGGCTCGCGCGGTGACTGTGGCCGGGGCGTCGATCACCTCGCTGACCGGCGCGCGGCCCACCTCGGCGACTGTGACCGCCGGGGCGTCGTCGCCGCAGGACGCGGCGGTCGTGCCGGTCAGCGCGACGACGGCGAGCACCGCTGTGACGAGACGGGGGCGGCGGGCCGCGGGCAGCCGCGGCGAGGGAGTGCGGGCCACCCGGCCCATGCTACGACCCGTCGACAGGCGTCGACGTTCAGCCGATGACGGCCCGCACGTAGGCCACGCAGTCGTCGTGCAGCATCGACCACGGGTCGCCGAACACCTCGTCGGCGGCCTGCTCCGGGGTCCGTCCCTGGTGCACCACGGCCCGGTAGAAGTCCAGCATCCGCTGCTCGCCGTACCTGTCGACCAGATGGCGTACGGCCAGGTAGCCGACGCCGTACGCGCCGCCGACCCGGTCGTCGCTCGCGTCGTCGGCGGGCGCCACCGCCTCCAGCCGCCCGGACCAGCCGCCGCGCAGCAGGTCCCGCACCTCGGTCAGGCCGTCGTAGCGGTGTACGGGCTGGCCGTCGGCACCGGCGTACTCGGCCAGCCCCTCCACCAGCCACCAGTCCGCGCGGTCGGCGTAGCCCCGGTCGGGCAGCGAGGCGGCGTGGGTCAGCTCGTGCCGGAGCAGGTCGTCGAGGCCGGCCGGGGTGACGATCTGGGCGTTGAGCACCACGTCGTGGCGTCCACCGCCGACGCCCACCGCGTAACCGGCTGTCCACTTCGGCCGCCCGCCTCCGTACCAGCGCTGCCACTCGCCCTTCCCGGCGTAGTAGACGAGGTACCGGTCCGGCGGCCGGCCGCCGATCGCGTACCGGTCCGCGGCCCGGGCGGCGGTCTCGGCCTGGGCGAGCAGGCCGGGCAACTTGCGCCGCTGGGCCGGCGTGGTGGCCACCACGACCCGCTTGCCGACCGTCACGGCCAGGTCGTTCATCTGCCACGGCCGTACACCGGCCAGGTCCGCCTCGGACGGTTCCAGCGCGGTCAGCCGGGGTTCCTCCCCGGCCAGCCGCCAGCGCGCACCCAGCTCCACAGTGCTCGGCTCACATTCCGGCACCACGAAGCAGTAGCCCACTGTCACCGTCTGCCGCCACTCCCCCGGCCGCCCCTCGACAGCCTCCGGCACACCGTCCGCAGCCGGCCGCCAGGCGGTGACCCGCAGCGCCCGCAGCGCCGCGTACCGGCGGCTCAGCGCCGGCCGGGCCGCCGGCTCGGCGACCGCGAGGAAGCCGGCCCGGTCCGCGCCGACGAGGGCGGCGGCCTGCCGGTCCAGCAGCGCGAGCATCCGCTCGCCGAGCCGCCGCTGCGCCGCCGTGCCCGGGTCGGCGTTCGCGGCCGACCGCCCGGCCGCATCAGGCGCCGACTCCCGCAGGAGCACGCCGGGCACGGCGCCCGCCACCAGGCCGAGCGCCAGCCCGAGCGCGGTCCAGAGCGGCCACCGCCGTCGTTGCCGCACCGTCCGCGTCGGGTCCGGCTGCGCCAGGGGTACGGGGTACGACGCCGGACCAGCGGCGGGGTGCGGCAATGACGCCGCATCCGGTGCCGGTGCCGGTGCCGGTGCCGGTGCGATGGTGTCGACGGCGGCGTCCACGCCGGCGGAGGTGGCGGCGTTTTCGACGCGGGCGTCGTCAGCGCGCGTGTCGTCAGCGCTGGCGGCGGCGCTGACGTTGGCGGCGCCTGCGTCGGCGGCGGCGTCGGCGGTGGGGCGAGGCTCGTCGCCGTCCGTCGTCCGGCCGGGAGGCTGCTCGTCGCCGTCGGTCACCGGCGAAGGGTACGACCAATCGGGCGTTCCGGGAAAGAGTCCCGCCGCTGTTCCGCCCCGCCGAGAGATCTTGGTACGAAAGCGCCCTGATGGGGGCCGTTTCGTACCAAGATCTCTCAGATCGGGGTGCCGGTCAGCGTCAAGGCCGTCTTGTCGGCTGCCCAGAGGGCCACCAGGGCGACCGCCGGCACCGTGTGGCCGGCCAGGGTCAGCAGGACGCCGCCGGTCAGGAAGCAGGCGGCCTGGACGGCGAGCTTGGCCGGGTCGGGCAGCGTAACGGCTGCACGCGGCGAGCAGAACAGACCCCACACCACGGCGATCACCAGCGGCGTGCCGAGCCCGGCCAGCAGGCGTACCGGCCAGCCGGTGCCGAGCGTGAAGCCCCAGTATCCGGCCGAGCCCAGAAGGGCCAGTTCCAGCAGGAAGATCACGCCGAGCAGCAGGGCCTTCATCGGTTCTCCCAGGAGAGGTAGGCGCGGTCCAGGCCGGCGATCATCTCGTCGAAGGAACGGTCGGTGTCGCGGGGCAGCCCGAATCCGCCCGCCGCCTCCAGGGCGACGAAGCCGTGCACGGCGGCCCGGAACATCCGGATGGCGTCGGTGGCGGCGTCGCCGTCGAGGCCGTACCCGAGCAGGATGGCGCGGACCGCGCCGACCGCGCGCTGCCCGGCGGCGAGGTGTTCGGGGTCGGCCGGGTCGGGCGCCCGCTGGGCGGCCGGGTAGCGGCCGGGGTGCTGCCGCGCGTACTCCCGGTAGGCGGCGGCGACGGCGCGCAACGCGTCGCCGCCGGAGCGACCCGCGGCGGCGGCCGTGAGCACGTCGGCGATCTCGGCGGTGGCGAGCACCGCGAGCTTCTGGTGCAGCGCGTCCGCGCCCCGGACGTGCTTGTAGAGGCTCGGCAGCGCGACGCCGAGCCGGGCGGCGAGCGCGGCCAGGGTCAGCTTCTCGTAGCCGACCTCGTCGGCGAGCGCGGCGGCCTCCCGCACGACAGTCGCCGGGGTCAGACCGGCCCTAGGCACGTGCGGTCACCGCCAGGAACTCGACCAGGTCGGCGGCGGTGGCGTCGGGCTGGTCGGCGTGCGGGTAGTGCCCGGACTCGGCGACCATCCGGGCCTCGGCCACGGCGAACAGCCGGCGCGCGGCCCGCGCCTCAGCGCCCGGGTCGGGGAAGTCCGGGTCCTTCGTACCCATCAGAACCAGCACCGGCCGGCGTACCTCGGGCGCGCGGGCGGTCCAGTGCGGGTCGGCCGGTGCGATCACGCCGCGCACCGCGGCCATCCGGCCGCGCAGCTTGGCGACCAGCTCCTTGCGGTACGCGGCGTCGTCGGCCGGCCGCCCGCAGGGGAACAGCGTGCGGTGGAACAGCCCGAACAGCCGCGGCTGCGCAGCACTGCCGCCTGCGCCACACGCATCAGCGGGTTCGGCTTCGGCGTGCCGACGAACGGGCTGACCTGCACGATGCCGCTCACCAGGTCCGGTGCCTCGGCGGCGGCGAAGACCACGGCGGCGGCGCTGGAGGAGCTGCCGACCAGGGTGGCGGGCTCGCCGCCGAGCGCCCGCACCACGGCGAGCAGGTCGCCGCCGACCTGCTCGGGGGCGTACGTGGGCCAGTGCGCGCTGGAGTCGCCGTGCCCGCGTACGTCGACCGAGGCGACCCGGTAACCGGCCGCGACCAGCCGGGGCGTCAGGTGGCGGAAGGCCGCCCGGTTCTCCCCCATGCCGTGCGAGAGGACCACGAGCGGTCCCGACCCGTGCACCTCGTACGCGATCGTGCCGCCGTCCCGCGCCACTTGGCTAACCGTCATAGCCGTAAAGCTAATAGCATTAGCCAACCACCGTCAAGCTTGACCTCAACCCGGGATGAGGTCGCACGATCCCGGGCATGCCGATCACCGCCGACACCCACGTACGCCTCGCCCGCCCGAGCCGCGACCTCGCCGCCGCCGAACGGTTCTGGACGCAGGGGCTGGGCCTGGACGTGCTCTACCGGAGCGAGGGCGGCCACGCGGACGAGCACGACCTGGTGATGCTCGGCCTGCCCGGGGCCGGCTGGCACCTGGAGCTGGTCGGTGGCGCGACGCTCGCGGTCGAGCCGCGTCCCACCGGGGAGGACCTGTTAGTGCTCTATCTCGACGGCCCGGCCGACGACGAGCTGGTCCCGAGACTGGAACGGGCCGGCGGGACCAGGGTCTCCGCCGGCCCGTACTGGGACAGGTGGGGTGTCACGTTCGCCGACCCGGACGGCTACCGCCTCGTGCTGTGCACCCGGGCCTGGTCGAACGACTGACTCACTTCTTCGACAGCACCGCGCGGCCGAAGAACGCCAGGTTGGCCGGGCGCTCCGCGAGCCGGCGCATCAGGTAGCCGTACCACTGGTCGCCGTAGGGGACGTACGTCCGCACCGTGTAGCCCTCGCCGACCAGGCGCTGCTGCTCCTCCGGGCGGATGCCGTAGAGCATCTGGAACTCGAACCGGCCCGGGTCGCGGTCGAACCAGCGCGCCCGGTCCTCGCCGATCGCGATCAGGCGCGGGTCGTGCGTGGCCAGCATCGGGTAGCCGTCGCCGGACATCAGCACGTTCATGCAGCGCACGTACGACTTGTCCACCTCGCGGGCGGACTGGTACGCCACCGACTCCGGCTCCTTGTACGCGCCCTTGCACAGCCGCACCCGCGACCCGGCCGAGGCCAGCTCCCGGCAGTCCGACTCGGTCCGCCGCAGGTACGCCTGGAGCACCGCGCCCGTCCCCGGGTGGTCCTTGCGGAGCTTCGCCAGGATGTCCAGCGTCGAGTCGGTGGTGGTGTGGTCCTCCATGTCGAGCGTGACAGTGGTGCCCGCCGCGTCGGCCGCCGCGCAGATCGCCCGCGCGTTGTCGTACGCGAGCTGCTCGTCGAACATCTGGCCCAGCGCGGACAGCTTCACGCTGACCTCGGCGGCCGGGGTGAGCCCGGCGGCGGCGAGGCGGCTCAGCAGCGTGAGGTACTCGTCCCGGGTGGCGTTCGCCTGTTCCGGGGTGGTGGTGTCCTCGCCCAGGTAGTCGAGGGTGACCGCTTGGCCGTCGGCGACCAGCTCGCGGGTTGCGCGCAGCGCGTCGTCGGTGGCGGCGCCGGCGACGAACCGGCGGACGACGTCCCGGGTGAACGGGGCCGTCGCGACGAGCCGCTCCACCTGGGTAGACCGGGAGGCGGCGAGGATGACGGAACGGAGCATGAGCCGAGCGTAACGCTCACCACCGGGCCCTCGCCGGGTGCGTCCGAGGCCCGTTCCCTCCCGCCCTCCGACCGGCCCGGGCACCCCCGGCTGGCGGGGATCGGCTACAACGTTCACGTGGATCGACGACACCCCCGGCGCCGGCTCCGCTCGGCCTCCGTGCAGCTCGGCGCGCTGACCGCGCTGGCCCTCGCGCTCTCCGGCTGCAACAACGGTTACGACGACGACGATGACGACTGCGCGCTCGGGCCGGCCGGCGGAGGCGGCGACACCGTCGCCGTCGCCCTGCTCGTGCCCGCGCCGGCCACCGCCGCGCGCGGCGAAGCCGCCCCGACCGCCGCGCTGCCCGAGCGCGGCGGCTTCGGCACCCACCTCGCCTCCTGCGGCGGCTGACGTGCGCCGCGAGGCGAGCACGCCGCGCCCCGGCTGGGACGAGACCATCCGGGCCCAGGGCCTGGTGTACGTGGACACCGAGCTGCCCGACGGCGAGATCATGTCGTACTGGGACGAGACTGCGGCGTACTCCTTCACGCTCGACGAGGTGCTCCGGCTGGAGGAGGCCACGGAGGAGCTGCACCGGATGTCGGTGGCCGCCGCCGAGCACGTGGTGGCCCGCCGCCGGTACGCCGAGTTCGGCATCCCCGAGTGGGCCGCCGAGGCGGTCGCCCGCTCGCTGCGGGAGTCCCCGCCGACGCTCTACGGCCGGTTCGACCTCTGGTACGACGGCAGCGGACCGCCGAAGATGCTGGAGTACAACGCCGACACCCCGACCGCGCTGGTCGAGGCGAGCATCGTGCAGTGGTACTGGCTGGAGCACACCCGCCCGGACGCGGACCAGTGGAACAGCCTGCACGAACGGCTGGTCGGCGCGTGGGCCAAGATCGGCGCCGGCCTGCACGAGCCGAGGGCACACGTGCTCTGGTCCTCCGAGGAGGAGTCGGGCGAGGACCAGATCACCGCCGGTTACCTGGCCGAGACGGCCCGCCAGGCCGGGCTGGACGTGACGCTCATGCCGATCCAGCGGGTCGGCTGGGACGGGCGACGTTTCGTCGACGCCGACGACCGGCCGATCACCACCTGCTTCAAGCTCTACCCCTGGGAGTGGATGCTGGCCGAGCCGTACGGGCGGCCCGCGCTCGACCCGGGCACGCCCACCACCTGGATCGAGCCGGCCTGGAAGCTGCTGCTGTCGAACAAGGCGCTGCTGGCGGTGCTCTGGGAGATGTACCCGGGGCACGACTACCTGCTGCCCGCGTACCTGGACTCGCCGCGCGGCATGACCGAGTACGTGGCCAAGCCGCTGCTCGGTCGGGAGGGCGGCTCGGTACGCATCGTGACCGGCGACACGGAGATCACCAACCCGGGGATCTACGGCGACGAGGGCTTCTGCTTCCAGGAGTTCCGCGCGTTGCCCGAGTTCGAGGGCAACCGGACGGTGCTCGGGAGCTGGATCGTGGACGGCGAGTCGGCGGGCGCCGGGGTCCGTGAGAGCGAGAGCCTCATCACTGACGGTTACGCGCGGTTCCTGCCCCACTACATCGACGCACCGCGTGTGCTCTGAGTCGTCTACCGTTGGTGTCGTGAACTTCGACGCGTACGCCCGGACCGGGGTCGAGCTCGTCAACGCCCGGCTGGACGACCTGGACGGCCTGCGGGCCGTCTTCTCGGACGAGCAGGGCTGGATGCGCGACGAGGTCGCGGAACGGGACCTGGCGATCTTCCGGCGGGCGCAGAAGCGCCTCCGGGACGTCTTCGAGTACGGCACCTCGGGCCGGGACGCCGACGCGGTCTCCGAACTGAACGCGATGCTGGAGGCGTTCCCGGTGCAGCCGCGCATCTCCGGGCACGACTCCTCCGACTGGCACATGCACGTGACCAGCCGGGGCGCGTCGGTCTCCTCCGAATACCTGGCCGGCGCAGTCTGGGGCCTGTCGGTGTGGCTCTGCGAGTACGGCAGCGCCCGCTTCGGGGTCTGCGCCGACGACCGCTGCGGCAACGTCTACCTGGACACCTCGTCCAACTGCTGCCGGCGGTTCTGCTCCGAGCGCTGCGCCACCCGCTCCCACGTGGCAGCGCACCGGGCCCGCAAGCGGGCCGCGGTCGGCGAGCAGGCCGTCCCGGCGCAGCCGCTGTCCCCGGTGAGCTGACCTCCGGCGCTCCGGCCGCCCTTGCTCGAACGGCGGCCGGGGCGGCGCGTGCCGGTCAGACGTCGACCGGCGACGGCGCGGTCAGGTTGGCCCGGGCGAACTCCAGCGACTCCCGCAGGTCCGCCTCGCGGACCGCGCGGCTCTTCGCGCCCCGGGTGGTCACCTCCACCGCCACCGAGCCGGTGAACCCCCGCCCGGCCAGCGAGCGGAGCATCTCCGCGCAGGGCTGACCGCCGCGACCGGGCACCAGGTGCTCGTCGCGCCCCTCGCCGGTGCCGTCGCCCAGGTGCACGTGCGCCAGCCCGGAACCCATCCGGTCGGCCATCGCCATCGCGTCGGTGTGCGAGGCCGCGCAGTGCGACAGGTCCAGCGTGTAGGAGGCGTACCCGATCTCGGTCGGATCCCAGCCCGGCGCGTACGGGACGAACTGCCGCCCGGCCATCCGCACCGGATACATGTTCTCCACCCCGAAGTGCAGGCCGCCGAACTGCCCGGCGATCGTGTCGAGCCCGTCGGCGAAGGTGCGCGCGTAGTCACGCTGCCAGGTGAACGGCGGATGCACCACGACAGTGGGCGCCTCCAGCGTCTCGGCCAGCTCGGCGGCCTTGCGCAGCCGCTCCCACGGGTCGGGGCTCCACACCCGCTGGGTGACGAGAAGGCACGGGGCGTGGACCGACAGCACCGGGACGCCGTAGTGCTCGGCGAGGCCGCGCAGCGCGCCCGCGTCCTGGCTGACCGGGTCGGTCCAGACCATCACCTCGATGCCGTCGTAGCCGAGCTCGGCGGCGAGCTGGAACGCCGCCGCGGTCCGTTCGGGAAAGACCGAGGACGTGGACAGGAGCACCGGAACGCGGTAAGTCACACCTCCGAGGGTAGCTCCAACCGCCAGCGAGCATCGGGACGAGCAACCGCAAAGCAACCCAGAGCGCTCGTACTGTCACATCGGCGCGAGCTGATCCAGCCGGCGCAGGATGACGCCCTCCCGCAGCGCCCACGGGCAGATGTCCACGCAGTCCACGTCGAGGCGCCGCATCACCGCCTCCGCCACCACCGCGCCCGCGAGGAGCTGGTGGGCCCGCTGCGCGCTCACCCCCTCCAGCTCGGGCAACTGGGCCGGCGGGATGTGCCTGATGAACCCCAGCACCTGCCGCAGGCCGGTACGGGTCAGGCTGCGGCGCGCCCACAGACCCGCACCCGAAGGCGCGGCGCCGGCCAGCCGGGCCAGCGTGCGGAACGTCTTCGAGGTGGCCACCGGACGCTCCCAGCCCACCGCTGTCAACTGCTCCACCACCGGGTCGAGCTGCGCGTTCACGTACGCCCGCAGTTCCTCCACGGCCTCGGCCGACGGCGGCGCCGTGCCGGCCGGATCGACGGCGAGCCGCTCCCGGCTGAGCCGTCCCGCGCCGAGCGGCAGCGAGATCGCCACGTCCGGGTGCTCGTCGATGCCGGCGGCCAGTTCCAGCGAGCCGCCGCCGATGTCCATCGCCAGCAGCCGCCCTGCGGACCAGCCGAACCACCGCCGCACCGCCAGGAACGTCATCCGCGCCTCGTCCGCGCCGGAGAGCACCTCCAGGCGTACGCCCGTCTCGTCGCGGACGCGCGCCAGCACGTCGGCGGCGTTCGTGGCGTCGCGGACCGCACTCGTCGCGAACGCCAGCAGATCCTCGGCGCCCAGCCCGTCAGCCGCCGCCCGGGCCATGCCGACCGCCTTGACCAGGCCGTCCGCGCCGCCGCCGGTGAGCGCGCCGTCCGGCCCGATCTGCTCGGCCAGCCGCAGCACCACCTTCTCCGAGTGCGCCGGCCAGGGATGCGCGCCGTGGTGGGCGTCGACCACCAGCAGGTGCACCGTGTTGGAACCGACGTCGAGGACACCCAGTCGCATGGGGAAGACCCTAGGGCCAACACGTTTCGTCGGCTCGGCGGCCGGGCGGGGTCACCGCGCGTACGCTGGTCCGAGTGACAGGGCAGATCGAGCTTCACGTGCTGGTGGACGACCCCGAGGACCCGCGCAGCCGCGAGGTCGGGCTGGACTTCCCACGGGAGTGGATCGAGTTCGTCGACCCGGCCGACGCGAAGCACGTCGTCCGCGCCGACCTGACCTGGTTGCTGTCCCGCTGGACGTGCATCTTCGGTCAGGGCTGCCACGGCATCATCGCCGGGCGCGCCGCCGACGGGTGCTGCTCGCACGGCGCGTTCTTCACCGACTCCGACGACGAGAAGCGGGTCCGGGCAGCGGTGAAGCGGCTGACGCCGGAGACGTGGCAGCACTTCCGGCGCGGGTTCAAGAACTGGACCGAGAACGACACCGTCGACGGCAAGACGCCGGCCCGGCGTACCGCCACCCGCGACGTCGACGCCCCCTGCGTGTTCCTCAACGACGCCGACTTCCCCGGTGGGGGCGGCTGCGCGCTGCACGCCCAGGCGCTGCGCGACGGCGTGCACCCGCTGGAGTACAAGCCGGACGTCTGCTGGCAGTTGCCGGTACGCCGCGACCAGGAGTGGCACAAGCGGCCGGACAACACCAAGGTGCTGATCTCCACGCTGGCCGAGTTCGACAGGCGCGGCTGGGGCGCCGGCGGGCACGACCTCGACTGGTGGTGCACGTCCTCCACCGACGCGCACGTCGGCGCCGAGCCGATGTACGTCTCGTACGGGCCGGAGCTGACCGCGCTGATCGGCGCGCCCGCGTACGCGAAGCTGGCCGAACTCTGCGCCGCCCGGCAGCGCCAGGGTCAGATCGCCCCGCACCCCGCAAGCGACTGAAGGCCGGCACCCCGTTGGTTCGGGGTGCCGGCCTTCAGCTTGGTCTCACTTGTTCTCTTAGCTGTTCCAGTGCTGGGCGACGAGGTCGGCGGCCTGCTGCTCCCACTGGGCGTAGTGGTCCGGGTAGGCCGACACCTGGACGGTCTGGGCGGCCTTGGTCAGCGGCATGTCCTGCCAGCCGTCGACCTGCTTCAGACCCTTCAGGAACGCCGTCGTGGAGTACTCCGGGTCGGTGATCTGCTCCACCGTGCCCCAACCACTGGACGGGCGCTGCTGGAACAGGCCCTGCGAGTCATGATCGTTACGGTCACCGAGGTGGCCGAGGTTCTCCAGCTTCGACTCCTGCAACGCCGTCGCGATCGACACGACAGCGGCACGCTCGTCCATGCCAGCCTTCTTGGTGGCGGCGATGATCGCCTTGACGTTGGCGGTCTGCTCGTCGTTCAGGTCGATACGCGACTGATTGCCCTGCACACCGTGCGGGATCAGCTTGTCACCCTGCACCGTCACCGCAACCGGCTTGGTGTGGGTGGTGTCCGCCGCGTGCGCAGCCACCGGGCCGGCGAACACGCCACCGGTGAAAGCCAGACCAGCAACACCCAGAATGCTCTTACGCAGAATCGTGTTCATGGGGGGCTCCATTCGGGGGATCGACGCCCACACCGACAGGGGGGCCGGCGCGGGTGCGAGCACCGTCAGGCGCTCAAGAAAGTCTTCGGGGGATCCGGGGCAGGGGGGGCCTCGTCGCGGCGCCGGAACACTGTTCAACGACCCGCCACCCGCCACCATTCCCGGGGGGCGCCACACGCCACCAGAAAGCGGCGGGGGTTCACGTCGTCGGAACCGTGTTCAACGACCAGCCGGCCAGGATGATTCCCCGCGGCTCACGTCGCCGGAACCGTACTCAACGACCAGCGGCCCCGGGGTGATTCCCAAGGCCTTGCAGATACCACCCCACTCGCGGGGCGAGCCTCGCTCGGTCGTTCACCCGGCTACAACGCCACCCACCCGCCCGCGATTCCACCCCCAGAGTGCCACCCACCACCCCCGAACCGGACACCCCCGCCCACACCGGCACGACACTCCCGCGCCCCGCACCTCGCCGCACCCCCCGGACCCTCCCACCAGCACCACCTGCACCCCCAGCACCACTCCACCGGGAGTCGGGATCAGGCGCCGAGCCCAGCGCGATGATCGCCCGGTGGGGGCACCCCGCACGGCAGCCGCCACCCTGCCGCCCGACACGACGCGAGGTTCACGCGCTCGGCCCCACCGTCGATCATGAGGTTAGCGGCGACAAAACGGACACCGACCGCCGCCAAGTTCATGATCGACGCGACCCCGAGACCGGCTCGGGGGCGGGGGTGAAGCGCCGCGCGGCTCGCCTGCGCGATCTTGCAGTTCGAGCCCTTCAGGTGTCCCATTCACGCGGTTTGCCGGGTACCTAAGTGCAAGATCGGCGGGTGGGGCCGGGGGGCTTGGGCAGGTCCTGCCCGGGGGTCGGCGGGAGCTGATCACCGTCCCGCGCCGACCCGGCGATCTTGGAGTTGTGGTGCCTCGCGAAGCGCGCCAAAGCGGGCATGTCGTGGCGCCACAACTCCAAGATCGGCGAGGGTGGGGCGGCGGGATAGGGCGACCCGGGGGGGGGGGGGGGGGGGGGGAAGGGGGATCAGGGCTCGAACTTGTAGCCCAGGCCCCGGACCGTGACGATGTAGCGCGGGGCGGACGGCTCCGGCTCGATCTTGGAGCGCAGCCGCTTCACGTGCACGTCCAGCGTCTTGGTGTCGCCCACGTAGTCGGCGCCCCAGACCCGGTCGATCAACTGCCCCCGGGTGAGCACCCGCCCGGCGTTGCGCAGCAGCAGCTCCAGCAGCTCGAACTCCTTGAGCGGGAGCTGCACGCCGGCGCCGCCGACGGTCACCACGTGCCGTTCGATGTCCATCCGGACCGGGCCGGCGGCGAGCGTCGGCGCGCCCGTCTCGTTCGACTCGGCGCTCTGCCGGCGCAGCACCGCCCGGATGCGGGCGACCAGTTCGCGCGGCGAGTACGGCTTGGTCACGTAGTCGTCGGCGCCGATCTCCAGGCCGACCACCTTGTCGATCTCGCTGTCCCGCGCGGTGACCATGATGATCGGCACGTGCGAGCGCTGGCGGAGCTGCCGGCAGACCTCGGTACCGGACATCTCCGGCAGCATCAGGTCGAGCAGCACGATGTCGGCGCCGGTCCGGTCGAACTCGGTGAGGGCGGCGGGGCCCGTCGCGGCGACGGAGACCTCGAACCCCTCCTTGCGGAGCATGTAGGACAGGGCGTCGGAGAACGACTCCTCGTCCTCGACCACCAGTACGCGGCTCAACGGGTGTTTCCTTTCCTGTGGTCAGACCTGCCGGAGCTCGGCCGGGCCGGCCTCGATCCCAGCGGAGGCGAGTGTCGCCTCCAGGTCGTCCGGGGGGCGTGCGGGCAGCCGGAGAGTGAACGTCGACCCCCCACCAAGGGTGCTCGACACGTCCACCCGGCCGCCATGGTTGCTGGCGATGTGTTTGACGATGGCCAGGCCCAGGCCGGTGCCACCGGTGGACCGGGAGCGGGCCTGGTCGGCCCGGTAGAAGCGCTCGAAGATCCGGTCGACCTCGTTCGGGGCGATGCCGATGCCCTGGTCAGCCACGGCGATCTCGACGTGTTCCTCGGTGCCGGTGACTGTCACCCGGACCGTGGTGTCCTCGCCGGAGTAGTTGATCGCGTTCTCCACCAGGTTCGCCACAGCGGTGGCGAGTTGGCTGTCACTCCCGTACACGGTCAGGCCCCGCTGCCCACCCACGGCGATCTCCACCCGGCGCGCGGTGGCCGCGGTGCGGGTCCGGTCGACGACCTCGGCGAGCACCCAGTCCACCGAGACCGGCTCGGGCGCGGGCTGCGGTTCGGCGCCCTGGAGGCGGGTCAGTTCCAGCAGCTCCTGCACGAGGCGGCCGAGCCGGGTCGACTCGTGCTGGATCCGCTCGGCGAACCGCCGCGCGGCGACCAGGTCCTCGGACAGGTCGGGCGCGCCGTCGGCGGCCGGTTCGGTGGCGTCGACGAGCGCCTCGGCGAGCAGTTGCAGCGCACCGATCGGCGTCTTCAGCTCGTGGCTGACGTTCGCGACGAAGTCCCGGCGTACCCGCGCGAGACGGTGCGACTCGGTGACGTCGACCGCCTCGATCGAGATGTAGCCGGAGCCCAGTCCCATCGCCCGCAGGTGCACACCGAGCGGGTTGTCCCCGCCGCTGTCGCGGCCCCGGGGCAGGTCCAGCTCTATCTCGCGCCGCACGCCCGTGCGGCGGACCTGCCCGGCGAGGGTACGGATCAACGGGTGCGCCGCGATCGACCCCGGCGTCGCCCCGGTACGGAGCAGTCCCATCGCCCGGGCGGCGGGGTTCACCAGCACCGGAACGTCGTCCGGGCCGAGCACCACCACGCCTGCGCGCAGCGAGTCGATCGTCTTGCGGCCGAGCCCGGATAGGCCCCCCTGCTGGTCGTCCGGAATGGTCGTCCTCCCTGCGTCACGACGGAGGAGCCCGCCGCCCCGCGACGCCCGGCGGCGCCGCCATTCGTCAACGGGTCCGGACAGCAGCGCCCCGGCGACCAGTCCGGTCACCAGTGCTCCGGCCACCACGACGGCCACCGCCCATTCCACCCGGCGATCGTAGGGTCATTGTTAACCCGGGTATCGGGCACAAAGGGACGAACCACTCTCGCTTTCGGCAAAGTTCACCTGTGGGCCCCGCGTCGTTCATCCGCGTTCACCCTGGTGCCGACCGTTCGGCCTAGCGTGGGGCGCGCACCTGCTCCTGCCGTACCCCATGGGGGTGGCGGCCACCGACCCCAGGAAGTGACGATGCGCGACGAGTTCCGGGCCGACCTGCAGATTGTCAGCCAGTTGCTGGTGGACATGGCCGAGGCGGTACGCGCGGCCATGCGGCAGGCCACCAAGGCGCTGCTCACCGCCGACCGGACGGCCGCCGAGACGGTGATCGCGCGGGACGCCGAGATCGACGACCTCTACCGGCACGTGGAGGAGCGGGTCTGTGACCTGCTGGCCCGGCAGGCGCCGGTCGCCTCCGACCTGCGGGCGATGATCACCGCGTTGCACGTGGCAGCCGATCTGGAACGGATGGGCGACCTGGCCGACCACGTGGCGAAGACGGCGCTGCGCCGCCACCCGTCCCCGGCGGTGCCGGCCGAGTTGCGGCCGGTCTTCACCGACATGGCCGGGATCGCCGACCGGATGGCCGAGAAGATCGGCTCGGTGCTGGCCAAGCCGGACGCCGACGTGGCCGCCGAACTGGACAGCGACGACGACGCGATGGACGACCTGCACAAGAGCCTGTTCGGCGTGCTGCTCGGCGACGACTGGCCGTACGGGGTGGAGACGGCGATCGACGCGACGCTGCTGGGTCGCTTCTACGAGCGTTTCGCCGACCACGCGGTGAACGCGGGCGAGCACGTCGTCTACCTGATCACCGGTTCCACGTCCGCCTGACCCTGTGCAAGGAAGGGCCCCTTATTAACACTCAGTGTTAATAAGGGGCCCTTCCTCTACCGCAGACGTTAAAAAGGGGCCCTTCCTTACACCCAGGCTCAGCGGCCCTGGTTGGCGACCGCGGCGGCGGCAGCCTTCGCCGCGTCCGGGTCCAGGTACGTCCCGCCGAGCACCTGCGGGCGCAGGTCGGCGTCCAGGTCGTAGCGCAGCGGGATGCCGGTGGGGATGTTCAGCTTGGCGATCGCCTCGTCGGAGATCTGGTCGAGGTGCTTGACCAGGGCGCGCAGCGAGTTGCCGTGCGCGGCCACCAGCACCGTCCGGCCGGCCAGGATGTCCGGCACGATCGAGTCGTACCAGTAGGGCAGCATCCGTTCGACGACGTCCTTCAGGCACTCGGTGCGCGGCATCAGCTCGGTCGGCAGCAGCGCGTACCGGGGGTCGCCGACCTGCGACCACTCGTCCGCGTCGTCGATCGGCGGCGGCGGCGTGTCGTACGAGCGGCGCCAGAGCATGAACTGCTCCTCGCCGTACTCGTCGAGGGTCTGCTTCTTGTCCTTGCCCTGCAGGGCGCCGTAGTGGCGTTCGTTGAGCCGCCACGACCGGCGTACCGCGATCCAGTGCCGGTCGGCGGCGTTCAGCGCCAGCTCGGCGGTGCGGATGGCTCGGCGCATCAGGCTCGTGTGCACCACGTCCGGCAGCAGGTCGTGCTCGCGCAGCAGCTCGCCGCCGCGCCGCGCCTCGGTCTCCCCCTTGGCGGTCAGGTCGACGTCGACCCAGCCGGTGAAGAGGTTCTTGGCGTTCCAGTCGCTCTCGCCGTGCCGCAGCAGGACCAGCGTCCCGACGGTGGGCCCCTCGCTCGCAGTCATGCCGATCATCCTGCCGTACGGCGCCGGCGGACACGCGGCGACCTGTGGTGACGACCACCACGTGGAAAACCTGATGACCACGGCTCCGGCCCGGCACTAGGTTGTAAGGCGTCTTAAAGAGGTCGGTCATTACCAAGCAGGGGGCGTCGGGATGCGGACGGTACGGGGCTGGTTCCAGGACACAGCCGGTGGCCTGCCACGGACGTTCTGGTACCTCTGGGCCGGCACGCTGATCAACCGGCTCGGCTCGTTCGTCCTGATCTTCCTGGCCATCTACCTGACCCAGGAACGCGGCTTCTCCGCCTCCCAGGCCGGACTGGTGATCGGCCTCTGGGGCGCCGGCGGCGCGGTCGGCACCACCATCGGCGGCACCCTGACCGACCGCTGGGGACGGCGGCCCACGCTGCTCACCGCGCACGTCGGCGCGGCGGGCATGATGATCGCGCTCGGCTTCGCCCGCCCGCTCTGGGCGGTCGCCGTCGGCGCGTTGCTGCTCGGCGCATTCGCCGAGGCGGCCCGCCCCGCCTTCGGCGCCATGATGGTCGACGTCGTGCCGGACAAGGACCGGCTGCGGGCCTTCTCGCTGAACTACTGGGCCATCAACCTCGGCTTCGCCTGCGCCGCCGTGCTCGCCGGCTTCGCCGCCCAGGGCAGCTACCTGCTGCTGTTCCTGGTGAACGCGACCACCACACTCGTGACCGCGCTGATCATCTTCGCCAAGGTCGGCGAGACCCGCGGCCCGGTCACCGCGCTCCCGGTCAAGGGGATGCCGGCGCCGGCGGGGGCACTCCGCACCATCCTCGCCGACCGGGTGTTCCTCGGCTTCGTCGCGCTCAACCTGCTCGCCGCGCTGGTGTTCCTCCAGCACATCTCGATGCTGCCGATCGCGATGGGCGACTCCGGGCTCAGCCCGGCCACGTACGGCTCGGTGATCGCACTGAACGGCGTGCTCATCGTGGTCGGCCAGCTGTTCGTACCCCGGCTCATCAAGGGCCGCAGCCGCTCGCACGTGCTGGCCCTCGCGGCGCTGGTGATGGGCGCCGGGTTCGGGCTCACCGCGTTCGCCGACACGGTCTGGCTCTACGGCCTGACCGTGCTGATCTGGACCGTCGGCGAGATGCTCAACTCGCCGTCGAACGCCACCCTGATCGCGGAGCTGTCCCCGGCCGCGCTGCGCGGGCGCTACCAGGGCGTCTTCTCGCTGTCCTGGCAGCTCGCCGGCGCCGCCGCGCCGATCCTGGGCGGCCTGGTCCGGGAGAACGCCGGCAACAGCACGCTCTGGCTCGGCTGCGCGGGCATCGGCGTCGTGGCGGCGGTCGCCCACCTGATCTCCGGCCCGGCCCGGGAGCGCCGCGCGGTCGCGCTGCGCGCCGTGGGCACGCCGGTCACGCCGGTCACCGTCACCGCCTCCCCGGCGCCCGAGTCGGGCGAGGCCGCTGCGACCGCACCCGCCGCGCCGGTTCGGGCCGGTTCCTGAGTACGCCCCGACGCAGCCGCCCCGAGGCGGGTGGATACGGTACGGGACGGAATCGGTAAGGAAACCTTCCTGGAGGACGGGTGCGCGGCCTGCGGCGCTGGTGGGACGACACGGCCGGCGGACTACCGGCCACGTTCTGGTACCTCTGGTCCGGTCTGCTGATCAACCGGGCGGGCGCGTTCGCGCTGCTGTTCCTGTCGCTCTACCTGACCGCCGCGCGGGGCGCACCGCCGTCGCTGGCCGGGCTGGTGGTCGGCGCGTACGGGATCGGCGGCGCGGCCGGGACGCTGCTCGGCGGCGTACTGGCCGACCGGTGGGGACGGCGGGCCACGCTGCTCGCCGCCCACCTCGCCGCCGCCGGGCTGATGGCGGCGCTGGCGTTCAGCACGCACCTGGCGGTGATCGCCGCACTCGCCACGCTGGTCGGAGTGGCGCACTCGATGCCCAGCCCGGCGTTCGTGGCCGCCATCGTGGACGTGGTGCCCGAGGCGCGCCGCTCCCGCGCGTTCAACCTGCAGTTCTGGGCGTTCAACCTGGGCATGGCGGTGGCCTCGCTGCTGGCCGGCATCCTCGCCGAGGCGAGCTTCACCGCGCTGTTCCTGGTCGACGCCGGAGCCACGCTGGCCGCGGCGGTGGTGATCGCGCTGAAGGTGCCGGAGACGCTCACCCGGCGGCCGGCGCTCACACCACGGGCGGTGGTGGGACGCCGTCCCGGGCTGCACACCGCGCTGACCGACCGCACGTTCCTGGTGTTCGTCGGGCTGACGTTCCTGCTGGCCGTGCTGACCATGCAGACCTCCACGATCATGCCGCTGGCGATGCGCGAGGACGGCCTGCGCCCGTCGGCGTACGGGCTGGTGGTGGCGCTCGGCGGGGCGCTCATCGTGGCCGGGCAGTTGTTCGTGCCCCGGCTCATCGAGCCGTACCGGAAGTCGAGCGTGCTGGCCGTCTCCACCGGCCTGATGGCGCTCGGGTTCGGCGCGCTCACAGTGGCCGACGGGCTGCCGCTCTACCTCGGCGCGGCGGTGGTCTGGACGGTCGGGCAGATGCTCGCCGCGCCGCCGAACGCGCAGATCAATGCGGACCTCGCGCCACCCGACCTGCGCGCCCGTTACCAGTCGGTGTTCTACCTGACGTTCCCGGCCGCGTCGTTCGTGGCGCCGGCGCTCGGCGGGCTCAGCCTGGAACACCTGGGCGAGCGGCACTGGCTGGTGGTGGGCGCGCTCGGCCTGCTGGCCGCCGCCGGGCACCTGCTCGCCGGACCGCGCCGGGAACGGCGGGTCGCCGCGCTGCGGGCAGCGGCGGCGAAACCGGTCGAATCCGTTCGCTGAGGGCTGCTGAGGGCTCGGGGAGACAACGGCAGAGCGCCCACCTCGACCCCCGTCGAGATGGGCGCTCGTACCGTACGCCCGGCGGCGGCGGGCGACACTCACCCCCGTAAGCGTCGCCCGCTCGCGCCGCCGGTTCCACGGGTGGCACCGTCCCCCAACGGCGTGCTCCACCCGATCTTCGCGTCTCGCCTGCGCGGATCTGATCGATCCACCGCTCCCCCGAACGTAAACAAGCGTGACGCGGTGCAATAAAGTTAGTTCGCCCGGATTCCGGATTCAACCCAGATCGCTGTCTTGCCCGTCACAGCGCCCGTGTCGGAAACCCGGCTGTCCGTGTTGTCGTCCCTGGAATGGCAAACACCGGGTTCCCGTCGGCCATTCCCGCAAACCTCAGCCGTCCTCGCGATTCGGGTTCTCGGTCCGGAAGAAGTTGCTCTGCCGGCCGTCCCGCATCTGCTCCTGGTAGATCAGGTTCAGCCGCCGCAGGTCGAACGTGCGGAACCAGTCGTTCCAGGTGATCTCGCGGATCCGGCTGCTCTCCCGGTACCCGGGGATGTTGAACGTCAGCACCCCGGGCCGGCCCTCGCGCTCGGTACCCGCGATGGTGGCGGGCTTCGCACCCCGCGCCCTCGCCCAGCGCTGGATCACCTCGTGGTTACGGGTGACCAGGCTCCGGCCCGGACGCTCCGGCCGGTCCGCGAGGGACGTGATGAGCTGCGACGATCCGATCGACCGGCTGGACGCCGGCCCACGGGTCGGCGCCGCCTGCGCCCGGGCGGACGACGTCTTCCGAGCCGGCGCCGCCTTGGCACGCGACGGGGCCGCCTTGGCGCGCGCCGGAGCGGCCTTCGCCCGAGCCGGAGCGGCCTTCGCCCGAGCCGGAGCCGCCTTCGCCCGAGCCGGAGCCGCCTTCGCCCGAGCCGGAGCCGCCTTCGCCCGAGCCGGAGCCGCCTTCGCCCGAGCCGGAGCCGCCTTGGCCCGAGCCGGCGTCGCCTTCGCGCGGGACGAGGTCGCCTTCGCGCGGGACGAGGTCGCCTTCGCTCGGGCGGGCGCCGCCTTGCGCGTACCCGTCGCCTTGGCCCTGGCGCCGGTGGCGCGTGCGGCCGGCGCGGCCTTCGCCGGCGACGTGGCGCTGCGGCGGGCCGACGTGGTCCGCTTCGCCGCCGTGGTCTTCTTGGCGGCGGTGCTCTTGCGGGTCGCCGACGGCCGGCCGGCCGGGCCGGTGCTCCGCCGGGCGGCGCCGCCCTCCCCGCGCATGGTCCGCGCCAGGGTCTTCACCAGTTCCGGCTTCCGCAGCGCGGAGATCCCCGAGACCCCGCGCCGCTTGAGCTGGCTGCGGAGGTCGTCGACCTTCATCCGGGAGATCGCCGACTCCGACACCCTCGGGGTGTTCGGCGTCTGATTGCCGGTTTGCCGCTTGGTCCGGGTCGCAGTCGTGCCGCGACCTGAGCTGTTGCGCTGAGCCATGGGACACGCTCCTCGACAGTCCGTCCTCGGCCCGCGGTGGGTCCCAGTGCTCCGCACCGCGCGGGGCGGCATACCCGTCAGGAGGGCTCCGAACCTCCGGCGGACGATCCGGCAGTGGCGGAGGGCTCGAAGAGGTGCGCGAACGCGGCCAGGTTGGCTGTCGACTCACCGCGCTTGACCCGCCACTCCCACTCCCGGCGGATGGCGGTGCCGAAGCCGATCTCCAGCATGCTGTCGAACGACTCGTCGGCGTACGTCAGCACGGAACCGAGCAGCCGGTCCAGCTCGTCGGCGTCGATCCCGGCCAGGTTGACCCGCCCGGTCAGGTAGACGTCGCCGACCGAGTCGATGGAGAACGAGACGCCGTACATGCGGGCGTTGCGCTGGAGCAGCCAGGCCCACAGCTCCTCGCGGCGCTCGTCGGGCTGCCGCATCACGAACGCCTCGACCCGCAGCGCGTGCTCACCCACGATCAGGTTGCAGATCGTCTTGAGCTTGTGCGTGCCGGGCAGCGTCACCGCGTACGACGCCTCGCCGGTGGACTCCCACTCCAGCTCACGCTCCGCGCAGACGGACTCGATCAGCGCGGCGACCTCACTCCTGCGGCTCATCGCACCCACTCTACGACCGGCGTACCGGGGCCGCCGGGTGGCGGATCACCAGGAGCACAGCAGGGCCGGGTCGCCGCACCGCCGCGCCAGCCGGGCCCGGTGCTCGGTGATCGCCTCCCCGTAGACCGCGAGCAGGCCGGAGGCGGTGCGGTGCCAGGAGAAGTCCCGGGCGTGCCGCTCGGCGCCGCGGCCCAGCGCGGCACGGCGTACCGGATCGGGCAGCAGGCGGGCCAGCGCGCGGGCCCAGTCGACCGGGTCGTGCCCGTCGATGAGCATGCCGCTGACGCCGTCGCGTACCGCGGTCACCAGGCCGCCCACGGCGGCGGCCAGCACCGGCGTGCCGCACGCCTGGGCCTCCAGCGCGACCAGCCCGAACGACTCGTTGTGCGACGGCACCGCGACCAGGTCCGCGGCCCGGTAGAGGGCGGGCAGGTCGGCGCCGGTCTGCGGCGGGAGGAAACGCACCCGGTCGGCGATGCCGAGCGCGTGCGCGAGTTCGATCAGCGCGGTGGGCCGGTCCAGGCCGGTGCCGCTCGGACCGCCGCAGATCACCACGGTCAGCTCGCCGGCCAGCGCCGGATCCCGTTCGCGCAGCGCGGCGGCGGCGCGGACCAGCACGTCCGGCGCCTTCAGCGGCTGGATCCGGCCGACGAACGCGACCACGTACCCGTCGGTCGGCAGGCCGAGCCGGCGGCGAGCGGCCCGGGTCGCGGCGTCCCGGTCGCCCGCGGCGGGACGGAACCGGTCCAGGTCGACGCCGGGCTCCACGACCGCCACCCGGTCCGGCTCGGCCGCGTACCGGTCGAGCAGGTCGCGGGCCTCGACCCGGGTGTTGGCGACCAGCCGGTCCGCCTCGGTGACCACCTGCTCCTCGCCGATCACCCGGGCCTTCGGCTCGGGACGGTCTCCGACGGCGAGGCGGGCGTTCTTGACCTTGGCGAGCGTGTGCGCGGTGTGCACCAGCGGTACGCCCCAGCGCTCCTTGGCCAGCCAGCCGACCTGACCGGAGAGCCAGTAGTGCGAGTGGATCAGGTCGTAGTGGCCCGGCGGGCGGGCCGCCTCGGCACGCAGCACCCCGGCGGTGAAGGCGCAGAGCTGACCCGGCAGTTCCTCCTTGGTCAGCCCTTCCAGCGGTCCGGCGGTGACGTGCCGGACGGACACGCCGGGCGCCACCTCGACCACCGGGGGCAGGTCACCGGCGGTGGCACGGGTGAAGATCTCCACCTCGACGTCGGCCTCGGCCAGCCGCCGGGCAACCTCCAGGATGTAGACGTTCATGCCGCCCGCGTCACCCGTGCCGGGCTGGTGCAGCGGCGACGTGTGCACCGACAGGGTGGCGATACGGCGGGGCCGCGGCCACGGAAGGGCACCTCGCTGACGACCGACACCGGTGTGCAAATCCGCCACGTCCGCTCCCTCTGTCACGGTTGATGCCGTCCCGCACGACCGGCGCTTCTCGGTCAACCCGTGTGCCGGATGTCATCTTCCCCATCGGGGTACGGAAATGCTTTCCGCCGGGTCCCGGGCGTGACGGACCTCATCCCGCCGCCCGGCCCGGCGACGGGAGACAATGACCGGATGACTTCAGTCGCCATCGTCACCGGGGCGTCCAGCGGGATCGGTGCGGCCACCGCCCGCCGGCTCGCCGCCGAGGGATTCCACGTGCTGGCCGCCGCCCGGCGTACCGACCGGCTGGCCGCACTCGTGGCGGAGATCGAGGCGGCCGGCGGCGCGGCGACAGCGGTGGCCTGCGACGTGACCTCGGACGAGTCGGTGGCCGGCCTGGCCGCCGCCGCCGAGGCCGCACCCGGGCCGGTCACGCTGCTGGTGAACAACGCCGGCGGCGCCCGCGGCCTGGACCCGGTCGAGACGGCCGACGTGGGCGACTGGCAATGGATGTACGACGTCAACGTGCTCGGCACGCTACGCGTCACGAAGGCGCTGCTCCCGGCGCTGGAGCGCTCCGGCGCCGGAACGATAGTGATCGTCAGCTCCACCGCCGGGCACGTGGTCTACGAGGGCGGCGGCGGCTACACGGCCGCCAAGCACGCGCAGACCGCCATCGCCGGCACGCTCCGGCTCGAACTGTGCGGCCGTCCGGTCCGGGTGATCGAGATCGACCCCGGCATGGTGAAGACCGAGGAGTTCGGCCTGGTGCGCTTCGGCGGTGACACCGACCGGGCCGAGGCGGTCTACGCCGGAGTCGCCGAACCGCTCGTTGCGGACGACGTGGCCGACTGCGTCGCCTGGTGCGCGACCCGCCCGCACCACGTCAACATCGACCAGCTCGTGGTCCGCCCGCTGGCCCAGGCCGCGCAGCACAAGGTGCACCGGACGTCGTGAAGCGCGAGGAGTGAGCCGGTCTTGCGAGCCCCGCAGTCGCTGACCCGGAGGCACTGATGGAGCGTCCGCTCGGCGTGGCCACCCGGGGCACGACGAACCCCAACCGGCTCCGGCGGGTGGACAACTGGATCGTCGAGACCTGCGGCGACGCGCTGCGAGCCGCCGCCGACCCGCTCGTGGTGGACCTGGGCTACGGCGCCACCCCGGTCACACCCGTCGAACTGCGGGCCCGTCTCGCGGCCGGGGTCCGCGCCGACGTGCGGGTGGTCGGCCTGGAGATCGATCCGGTACGCGTCGCCGCCGCCCGCCCCGCCGCCGACCCGCCCGGGCTGACGTTCGCCAGGGGCGGCTTCGAGCTGGCCGGACTGCGTCCCGCGCTGGTGCGGGCGTTCAACGTGCTCCGCCAGTACGACGAGAGCGAGGTGGCCGACGCCTGGCACACGGTCACCGGGCGGCTCGCGCCGGGCGGGCTGCTGGTCGAGGGCACCTGCGACGAGCTGGGGCGGCTCGGCTCCTGGGTGCTGCTCGACGCCACCGGCCCACGCACGCTCACGCTGTCGACGAAGCTGACCACGCTGGAGAGCCCTGCCACGCTCGCCGAACGGCTGCCGAAGGCGCTGATCCACCGCAACGTTCCGGGTGAACGCGTCCACGACCTGATCGAGGCGCTGGAACAGGCGTGGCGCTCGGCCGCCGGCTACGCCCCGTTCGGCCCTCGGCAACGATGGCTGCGGACGGTCGAGGCGGTGAAGGAGTCAGGCTGGCCGGTCCAGGACACCCCCCGCACGTGGCGCCACGGCTACCTGACGCTCCCTTGGCCCGCCGTAGCCCCCCGCTGACCGCACCGCACCCGCGCTCGTCGCCCGCCGCGCCCGCTGGCCGCTGGCAGTCAGCCGCCCTTCCGCGAAGCCCCGCTCTCGGCGAGCCCCGCCGCGCCCCCTTCCGGCGCGTTGATCTTGCACTTGCCGCCCGGGTAAACGGGTCAAAACGCCTGCTTCGAGGGCCGGGAGTGCAAGATCGCGGGGGTGAGGCGGGGTCAGATGGTGCAGTTGATGAGGACTGGCTCGGGGTGGAGGGTCACGCCGAAGCGAGACTGGACGCCGTCGCGGATCTCGCGGGCCAGCGCCACCAGCGCGGCCGTACTGGCGGTGCCGGAACGGTTCGTGAGCGCCAGCGTGTGCTTGCTGGAGATGGCGACGCCCTCCGGGCCCGCGTACCCCTTGCCGAACCCGGCCTTGTCGATCAGCCACGCCGCGCTGACCTTCACCGCCCCGTCGGTGCCCGGCCAGTTCGGCGGCTCCCCCAGGTCGGCAGCGCGTTCCCGTACCTGCTCGAACACCTCGCCCGGCAGCACCGGGTTGGTGAAGAACGAGCCCACCGACCAGGTGTCCGGGTCGGCCGCGTCCAGCACCATGCCCTTGCCGGCGCGCAGTTTCCGTACGGTGGCGCGGGCGTCGGCGAGCGGCACCCGGTCGCCCACCTCGACGCCGAGCGCCCGGGCCAGTTCGGCGTAGCGGACCGGGCCGGACAGCGGGGACCGGGTGAGCCGGAAGTCGACGGTGAGCACCACCCAGCGGTCGCTGTACTTGAAGATGCTGCCCCGGTAGACGAACCCGCAGTCGGCCGCCGGGATCCGGACCACCCGGCGCTCCGTCCGGTCGTACGCCTCGACTGCGACGATCGTCTCGGCGACCTCCTGGCCGTACGCGCCGACGTTCTGGATCGGGGTCGCGCCGGCCGACCCGGGGATGCCGGAGAGGCACTCCAGCCCGGACCAGCCGCGCTCGACGGTGGCGGCGACGAGGTCGTCCCACGGCTCGCCGGCTTCGACACGTACCGTGACGGTGTCGCCGTCCTCGGCGACGGTCCGGAACCCCCGGGAGCGGACGAGCACGACGGTGCCGGGGAAGCCCTGGTCGCCGATCACGACGTTGCTACCGCCCGCCAGCACCAGCACGGCCTGCTCCCGGGCTTCCGCTTCCTGCACCTTCAGTACGATCTGGGCGGCGTCGCCGGCGATCTCCAGCCGCCCGGCGGGGCCACCGAGCCGGAGCGTGGTGTAGCGCGCCAGGGTGGCCGGATCGGTCGGGTCACCGGCAGTCGCCGGTTCGGCGTAGACGTCTGACACGCCTTTCACCCTAGGCTGAGGGGTAGCCGGAGCACCCACTGGTGGCCCGGTCACCCCCGGGAGGATGGCGATGAGCAGACTGCACCACACGAAGGACTTCTGGATCGGCGCGCTGCGCACGGAGGGCCCCGCCTTCGCCGCGGCGGTGGCTGAGGCGCCGCCCGAGACACCCGTGCTGTCCTGTCCCGGCTGGACCGTCACCGATCTCGCTCATCACCTGACCCGCGCGTACGCCTGGGCGGGCACCGTGCTGACCGCGGGCATCGCGACCCGCCCGGAGCGGCACGACCCGGAGCCGCCGGCGGGCCTGACCGCGGCGCAGTGGTTCACGCAGGAGTACGAGCGGATCAGCGCACTGCTGGAGGCGACGGACCCGGAGGCGCCGGCCTGGAACTTCGCGCCGCAGCCGAAGAAGGCGGTCTTCTGGCCACGTCGGCTGGCGCACGAGACGGCTGTGCACCGCTGGGACGCCCAGCTCGCGATCGGTGCGGGTGATCCGATCGAGGCGAAGCTCGCGGCCGACGGGGTGAGCGAGGTGCTGGACACCTGGCTGCCGGCGGGACGGCGGGTGCATGCCGGGCAGTGGCGCGGCGTGGTTCAGCTGAACGCGACCGATGCCGCGCAGGAGTGGTACCTGCGGTTGCGGGGTGAGGGGGTCGCGCTGCTGGACACCGCGACGATCCTCGACCACGACGACCACCGCGCGCGGGCGCAGGTGGCCGGCACGGCGAGCGATCTGCTGCTGGCGCTGATGGGCCGGATCAGCTTCGACGCGCTGGACGTGGCGGGCGACCGTTCCCTGCTGGGCGGCCTGCGGGTCGGCTGACGACGGGCACCGGACGGAGAGGGGCGACGGTCGCCCCTCTCCTTCTTTTCGGACACCTCTGAGAGCGCTCTCTTGACAAGGTCCACGACCCTCCACCACGCTGTCGTGAGAGCGCTCTCTAAGTTCCGGAACCGCCTTCCACCACCCGTTTCGACGACCCGAGAGGTCAGGACAGCATGCTCACCTTCACGCGCCGCCGCCTGGCGGCGGTGGCCCTGGTGGCCGCCACCGCACTGCTCGGCACCACCGCCTGCGGCGGCGGCGACGATGCCGCCGCCGACGGGCCGATAACGCTCACCGTCGACGTCTTCGGCCAGTTCGGTTACGCCGACCTCTACCAGGAGTACATGGCCAGCCACCCCGGCGTGAAGATCGTCGAGCGGGGCACCGGAGGCAACCTCGACGAGTACTCCCCGAAGCTCACCCAGTGGCTCGCCGCGGGCAAGGGCGCCGGTGACGTGGTGGCCATCGAGGAGGGCCTGCTCGTCGAGTACAAGGCCAACCCGCAGAACTTCGTCAACCTGCTCGACCACGGCGCGGCCGACCTGAAGGGCAACTTCCTCGACTGGAAGTGGAACCAGGGGCTCACCGCCGACGGCAAGCAGCTCATCGGCCTCGGCACCGACGTCGGCGGCATGGCGATGTGCTACCGCAAGGACCTGTTCGCCAAGGCCGGCCTGCCCACCGACCGCGACGCGGTGTCCAAGCTCTGGCCCACCTGGCAGGACTACATCAAGGTCGGCGAGCAGTTCACCGCGAAGAAGACGGGCGCCTCGTTCCTGGACGCCGCGACGAACACGTTCAACACGATCCTGCTCCAGACCGCCGGCAACAGCAGCGGCTACAGCTACTACGACACCGGCAACAACCTCGTCGTGGGCAGCAACCCGGCGGTGAAGCAGGCGTACGACACCACGATGGACATCATCGACTCGGGGCTGTCCGGCAAGTACGGCTCCTGGTCCGAGGAGTGGGTGTCGGCGTTCAAGCAGTCGAAGTTCGCCACCATCGCCTGCCCGGCCTGGATGACCGGCGTGATCGAGGGCAACGCCGGCGCCGCCGCCAAGGGCAAGTGGGACATCGCCCAGATCCCCGGCAACGGCGGCAACTGGGGCGGCTCGTTCCTCGCCGTGCCGAAGCAGAGCAAGCACCAGGCCGAGGCGATCGAACTGGCCAAGTTCCTGACCAGCGCCAAGGGTCAGATCGGCGCGTTCAAGGCGAAGGGCCCGCTGCCCTCGTCCCCGCAGGCGCTGGAGGATCCGGCGATCATCGACTCGAAGAACGCCTACTTCTCCGAGGCACCGGTCGGGAAGATCTTCGCCGAGGGCGCCAAGAGCCTGAAGCCGGTCTACATGGGACCGAAGAACCAGGCCGTACGCACCGAGGTCGAGAACGCCGTCCGCAGCGTGGAGCTGGGCAAGCGCTCCCCGGAGCAGGGCTGGACCGACGCGGTCGCCAACGCCGAGAAGGCCGCCGCCAAGTAACCCGAGCAGCGCGTGCGGGCGGCCACCCGGCCACGGGGGCCGCCCGCACGGCGGAAAGGAGTCCCGGGTCATGGCCGTCCAGCTCGACGCCCGCCCGCCGGTCGCACCGGCACCCCGCCCCACCCGTCCCGGCCTGGGCAACCGGCTCAGCCGGATCGACACCAAGTACTCGCCGTACCTGTTCATCGCCCCGTTCTTCCTGCTGTTCGGCGTCTTCGGGGCGTACCCGCTGGCGTACACGTTCTGGGTCTCGCTGCACGACTGGGACCTGCTCGGCGCCGAGCACCCGTTCATCGGCTTCGACAACTACACCCAGCTGCTCGCCGACTCGGACTTCTGGCACTCGGTCGTCAACACGCTGGGCATCTTCGTGATCTCCACGGTCCCCCAGCTGCTCGCAGCGCTCTGGCTGGCCAACCTGCTCAACCGGCAGCTGCGCGCCCGTACCACCTGGCGGATGGCGGTGCTGATCCCGAACGTCACGTCGACCGCCGCCGTGGCGATCGTGTTCGCGGTGCTGTTCGGCCGCGAGTTCGGCATGATCAACTGGCTGCTCGACCACGTCGGGATCAACGCGATCGACTGGAAGGCGAACCGGTTCGCCGCCTGGGTCGCCATCTCCACCATGGTCGACTGGCGCTGGACCGGCTACAACGCGCTGATCTTCCTGGCCGCCATGCAGGCCATCCCCCGCGACCTGTACGAGTCGGCGGCGATCGACGGCGCCGGCCGGGCCCGGCAGTTCTGGTCAATCACGGTGCCGCTGCTCAAGCCGACGATCATCTTCGCGGTCATCATCTCCACCATCGGCGGCCTCCAGCTCTTCACCGAGCCGCGGATGTTCAACTCCGGCACCAACGCGATCCGCGGCGGGCCGCTGCGGGAGTCGCAGACGGTGACCATGTACATGTTCGAGAACGCCTTCGCGCCGCACTACAACTTCGGCTACGGCTCGGCAGTCGCCTGGCTGCTGTTCGCGCTCATCGCTGTGGTCGCGGCGATCAACGTCCTGCTCCTGCGCCGGCTCGGCGGCGGCTCCCGCAAGGAGGTCTCCCGATGACCCGCCTCTGGTCGGCAAGCCGGCTCACCTACCTGGCGCTGACGCTCTCGGCCATCCTGTCGATCTTTCCGATCTACTGGATGTTCGTGGTGGCCAGCCGGACCAGCGACACGATGGGGCAGGTGCCGCCGCCGCTCACGCCCGGCGGCAACCTCGGCGCCAACATCGCCCGGCTGTTCGACAACACCGACGCGTACTTCCTGACCGGCCTGATCAACTCGGCGATCGTGGCCACCACCGTCACGATCTCGGTGGTGTTCTTCTCCACGCTGGCCGGGTTCGCGTTCGCCAAGCTGCGCTTCCGCGGGCGCAACGCGCTGCTGCTGGTCATCGTCGCCACCATGATGGTCCCCACCCAGCTCGGCGTGATCCCGCTCTACCTGCTGATGACGAAACTGAACTGGAACGACCGGCTGCCCGCCGTGATCGTGCCGGCGCTGGTGACCGGCTTCGGCGTGTTCATGATGCGCCAGTACGCGGGCCAGGCGGTCAGCACCGAGCTGATCGAGGCGGCGCGGATGGACGGCTGCAACACCGCGCGGATCTACTGGAACGTGGTGCTGCCCGCGCTGCGCCCGGCCGCCGCCGTCCTCGGCCTGCTCACGTTCATGACCACCTGGAACGACTTCCTGTGGCCGTACGCGGTGCTGAACGACCCGGAGAACCCGACGGTGCAGCTGTCGCTGCGGGCCCTCTCCGACGGGTACTACCAGGACATGTCGCAGGTGTTCACCGGCACGGCGATCGCCACGCTGCCGCTGCTGCTGGTGTTCGTCGTCTTCGGCCGCCAGATCATCGGCGGCATCATGGAAGGTGCGGTCAAGGCATGAGCAACGTCCGATTCCCGGAGGGCTTCGTCTGGGGCGGGGCCACCGCCGCGTACCAGATCGAGGGCGCCGCACGCGAGGACGGTCGCGGCCCGTCGATCTGGGACACCTTCAGCCGTACGCCGGGCGCGGTGTTTCAGGGCCACACCGGCGACGTGGCCTGCGACCACTACCACCGGTACGCCGAGGACGTCGCGCTGATGGCCGACCTGGGGCTGCGGGCGTACCGGTTCTCGGTGTCCTGGCCCCGCGTGCGGCCGGACGGCACCGGCCCGGTCGAGCCGCGCGGGCTCGACTTCTACGACCGGCTGACCGACGCGCTGCTGGACGCCGGCCTCGACCCGATCGTCACGCTCTACCACTGGGACCTGCCGCAGGCGCTGGAGGACCGGGGCGGCTGGACCGTCCGGGAGACCGCCGAGCACTTCGCCGAGTACGCGCTCGCCGTGCACGGCCGTCTCGGCGACCGGGTGCGCACCTGGACCACGCTCAACGAGCCGTGGTGCTCGGCCTACCTGGGGTACGGCTCGGGCGTGCACGCGCCGGGGCGCCGCGACGCCGGTGACGCGTTCCGGGCCGTACACCATCTGCTGCTCGGCCACGGCCTGGCGGCGCGGGCGCTGCGCGCGGCAGGCGCGGAGACGCTCGGGATCACGCTCAACCTGGCCGACGTGCAACCGGCGGACGCGGGCAGCGCCGCTGACGCCGAGGCGGTCCGGCTGGTCGACGGCCTGCACAACCGGATCTTCCTGGACCCGCTCACCGGCGGCGGCTACCCGGCGGACGTGCTGGCCCACGTCAGCCGGATCGTCGCGCCGGACTTCGTCCGGGACGGGGACGAGAAGCTGATCGCCGCGCCGCTGGACCTGCTCGGCCTGAACTACTACGCGCCCACCTACGTGGCCGGGCGGGCGGACGGCACGGGAGGTGCCGCGTACCCGGGCACCGCCGGGGCGGTCGAGTTCCTGCCGCCGGCCGGGCCGCTGACCGAGATGGGCTGGTCGATCGAGCCGGCCGGGCTGGCCCGGCTGCTGGAACGCGTCGCGGCCGACTATCCCGGGCTACCGTTGATGATCACCGAGAACGGCGGGGCGTTCCCCGACACCGACCTCGACGAGCAGGGCGGGGTGGCCGACGCCGACCGGGTCGCCTACCTCGACGGGCACCTGCGCGCGGCGCACGAAGCCATCGCCCGCGGCGTGGACCTGCGTGGTTATCTCGTATGGTCGGTGCTGGACAACTTCGAATGGGCCGAGGGTTACCGGAAGCGGTTCGGGATCGTCCACGTCGACTACCTGACCCAGCGGCGCACACCCAAGCGCAGTGCCCGCTGGTACCAGGAGGTGATCGCCCGGAACGGGCTGTGACGAGGTGGTGGTTACGGGGATGACGACGGCACAGCGACCGACCCTGGAGGCGGTGGCCCGGCTGGCCGGCGTGTCCCGGGCCACCGTCTCCCGGGTGGTGAACGGCTCGACCACAGTCGCCGAGCCGATCCGGCAGGCGGTACGCCGGGCGGTCGAGGAACTCGGGTACGTCCCGAACCTCGCCGCCCGCAGCCTGGTCACCCAGCGGACCGACTCGGTCGCGCTGGTGATGCCCGAGGCGGCCACCCGGGTCTTCTCCGACGACCAGGTGTTCCCGGGCATCATCCGGGGCGCGGCACAGGAGCTGGAGGCGGCGGACAAGCAGCTCGTGCTGATGCTCGCCGGTTCGCCGGCCGGGCACGAACGGGTCGAGCGGTACACCACCGGGCGGCACGTCGACGGGGTGCTGTTCGCCTCGCTGCACGGCGAGGACCCGCTGCCCGGCCGGCTGGCCCGCCTCGGCATCCCGGTGGTGTGCAGCGGCCGGCCGCTCGACGGCGCCGACGTGCCGTACGTGGACGTGGACCACGAGGGCGGCGTGAGCACCGCGGTCCGGCACCTGATCGCGAGCGGTCGGCGGCGGATCGCCACCATCGCCGGCCCGCAGGACATGGTCGCCGGGATCGAACGGCTGATCGGCTACCGCACCGCGATCACCGAGGCCGGGCTGCCGGAGCTGGTCGCGTACGGCGACTTCACCCGGGAGTCCGGCACCGCCGCGATGCGCGAGCTGCTCGCCGCCGACCCGGAACTGGACGCCGTGTTCGCCGCCTCCGACCTGATGGCGCACGCCGCCCTGCGCACGCTGCGGGAGGCCGGGCGGCGGGTGCCCGAGGACGTGGCGGTGATCGGGTTCGACGACATCGAGACGGCCGCCTACACCGAGCCGCCGCTGACCACCGTGCGGCAGCCGATAGTGGAGCTGGGCCGGTCGATGACCCGGCAACTGCTGCGCATCGCCGCGGGCGAGGAGGTCGAGCAGGCGCTGGTGCTGCCGACCGAGCTGGTGCTACGCGAGTCCGCGTAAGGAAGGGCCCCCTCTTAACGCCTCAGGTAGAGGAGGGGGCCCTTCTTAACAGCCCGCCGGGCGACCGCCCACCGCGCGTTAACCGGTCGCGGCGCGGGCGTCGGCGGGGCTAGGGTCCGCCGGATGAGTGGAGCCCTGATCCGTCCCGCCCGTGCCGAGGACGCGCCCGCCGTGGTGGCGTTGCGCGCGCTCGTCTACCCGTACCTGGTGCGGGGCGTCGAGTCGACCCGCCGCATGATCGCCGAACCACCGCCCGGCGAGGACTGGGCGGCCTGGGTCGCCGAGGCGGACGGGCAGGTCGTGGGCTGGGTGTCGGCGTACCGCAACACGCAGACGTCGACGCCCGGCGTGGGCGAGATCGCCACGCTGCACGTGCACCCGGAGCATCGCCGCCGGGGCACCGGCACCGCGTTGTTCGACACCGCGCTCGGTCATCTGCGGACGCTCGGGTCCACCCGGGTGCTCACCCACGCGCGTACCGAGTCGCTGCCGTTCGCGCAGCGGCACGGCTTCACACCCAGCCGGGAGTTGCGCTACTCGGCACTGGACCTGAGCACCGCCCCGCCGATGCCGCAGGCGCCGCCGGGCGTACGGCTGGTGTCCGCCGCCGGGCTCGACCCCCGCCTGGTGCACCGGGTGGATGCCGAGTCGTCCCGGGACGAGCCGGGGGACGTGCCGACGGACTCGCTCGACTTCGACCTGTGGCGGCACGAGTGCTGGGACAACCCGGGGCTGGACCGGGAGGCGAGCATGCTCGCCGAGGTGGACGGCGAACTGGTCGCACTCAGCCTGGTGAAGCGGGACGGCGACCGGATGTGGTCGGACTTCACCGGCACGCTGCCCGCGTACCGGGGGCGCGGGCTGGCCCGGCTGGCCAAGCAGGCCGCGCTGCACGCCGCCGCGGCGCGCGGGGTACGCACCGCGTACACCTCGAACGACGAGGCGAACGCGCCGATGCTGGCGGTGAACGAGCGGCTCGGCTACCGGCCGGTGGACAGCCAGTGGTCATGCCGGCGCAAACTCAGCTGAGCCCGGCGGCCACCCGCACCGCTGTGGCGTACGTGTCGGCGCCGAACAGCACCAGCCGCGCCTCGGCGACGTGCTCCGGGGTGGCCGCGTGCAGCACGCTGAGCGCCTGTGCCACCGCGTCCTCGACCGGCCAGCCGTAGATCCCGGCGGAGATCAGCGGGAACGCGATCCGGGTCGCGCCCAGCCCGTCGGCGACACGCAGGCTGTTGGCGTAGCAGTCGCGCAGCAGCGGCGAGCGGTCCTCGCGCGGCGAGAAGACCGGGCCGACAGTGTGCACCACCCAGCGCGCGGGCAGATTGCCGGCGGTGGTGGCGACCGCCTGGCCGGTGGGCAGCCCGCGCCCGTAGCGGGAGGCGCGCAACGCCCGGCACTCCTCCAGGATCGCCGGCCCGCCGCGCCGGTGGATCGCGCCGTCCACTCCCCCGCCGCCGAGCAGCGACGAGTTGGCGGCGTTGACTATCGCGTCGACCTGCTGGGCGGTGATGTCCCCCTCGATCAGGACGGTGTCCATCTCAGCTCTCCTCGACTGCCTGGCCCAGCGAGCGGCGGGCCAGCAGCGCGGCCCCGGCGACGGCGGCCGGCATGACGAGCACCGCGCCGAGCGGGATCAGGAAGCACAGGAAGACCGCCACCCCGAAACCGAGCGCTGTCGGCCGGTCGGCCCGCAGCCGCGCCCGCCGGTCCGGCAGCCGCATCCCCCGCCGGTAGAACGGCGCGCCCACCAGCTCCAGCGCCAGGAACCAGCCACCCACCAGGGCGCCGACCACCGGGACCACCGTCTGTCCCACCACCGGGATGAAACCGGCCGCGAACAGGGGTACGCCGATCAGCGCGGACAGCGCCACCAGGCGCAGCGAGTCGGCGAGGCTGCGTCGCAGCGAGGACCAGAACGGCACGTCCACCGCACCGGGGGCGCCGCCGAGGCGGTCCTCGACCCGCTCGGAGATCGCCTCGTAGAAAGGGTCGCCGATGACGAGCGTGACGGCGGTGAACGTGAGCACCCCGACCAGCCCGGCGACCCCGACCACCGCCAGCCCGGCGGCGACCCGCAGCAGCCCGCGCCAGGGCGACGACCAGTCGTCGGCGAACGGGGTGAGCCAGCCCGCCAGGTCGTCGACGAAGTAGAGCAGCGTGGCGAACAGGGCCACGTAGAGCGCGCCGGTGATCAGCGCCGGGATCACGCCGAGCAGCATCAGCTTCGGGCTGCGGACGTACATGCCGAAGCCGCGCAGCAGCAGCCCGGCGCCGCCGAGGAAGCGGGTGGCCGCGCCGGTGACGGGCGCGATCGTACGGGAGGCGTTCACGACGGCACAGCCTAATCTGCCGGTGCACCACAATGGGCCTGTGCGTGCGTCCCGGCTGATCTCGCTTGTGCTGCTGCTCCAGTCCCGGGAGACGATGACCGCCGCCGAGCTGGCCCGCGAGCTGGAGGTGTCCGAGCGGACCGTCTACCGGGACGTGCTGGCGCTCTCCGCCGCCGGTGTCCCGGTGTACGCGGACCGGGGCCGGGCCGGCGGCTACCGGCTGCTCGGCGGCTACCGGACCCGGCTGACCGGGTTGAGCCGGGACGAGGCCGAGGCGCTGTTCCTGGCCGGGCTGCCCGGACCGGCCGGGGACATGGGACTGGCCGACTCGGTGGCCGCCGCCGAGCTGAAGGTGCTCGCCGCGTTGCCGCCGAGCCTGCGGGACGCGCCCGCGCGTACCGGGCAGCGGTTCCACCTGGACGTGCCGGGCTGGTTCCGGGAGACCACGCCGCCGCCGGCCCTCGCCGAGCTGGCCCGGGCGGTCTGGCGGGACCTGATGGTGGAGCTGCGCTACCGGCGCGGGGACCGGGAGGTGGCCCGCACGCTGGCTCCGTACGGGCTGGTGCTGAAGAACGGGGTCTGGTACCTGGTCGGCCGGGTCGGTGACGGCTGGCGGACGTACCGGGTGGACCGGGTGGTGGCGGTCGAGGTGGGCGCCGACGGGTTCGACCGGGACGAGGACTTCGACCTCGGGGCGTACTGGCGGGAGCAGGCCGGCGCGTTCCTGCGCGAGCTGCTGCGGGAGCGGGTGACGGTGCGGCTCGGCCCGGCCGGGTTGCGGGCGCTGCGGCACCTGGTGGACGCGCCGTTCGTCTACACCGAGGCGGTGGACGCGGCCGGGCCGCCGGACGAGCAGGGGCGGCTGGTGCTGCGGCTGCCTGTCGAGTCGGTCGACGTCGCGTACGGCCAGTTGCTGGCGCTCGGCCCGGAGGTGGAGGTGCTGGCGCCGCCGCAGCTGCGGGCGCGCTTCGCCGAGGCGGCCCGCCGCGCGGCGGCGCTCTACACCGATCCGCCGCCCGACGGTCAGCGGTAGCCGTCCGGGTCGGCCGGCTTACCAGGCTTGACCACCTCCTCGTAGTAGCGGGCCCAGTGCGGGCGGCTGCCGTCGACGTCGGTGAAGCCGTACACCTGGGACAGGCCGCCGCTGTCCAGCGACCGGCCGTTCCAGCGGGCCCGGTCCGGGTCGGCGGCCAGTGCGGCCACCGCGCGCCCGACGAACGCCGGCGTCTCCGACATGACGAAGTGCGGTTCGGTAGTCGCGGCGTCGCGCCAGTTCGCCTCGGTGACGCCGTAGTGTTCGAGCATCGCCTCCGAGCGCAGCCAGCCGGGTGTGAGCGCGACGGCGGTGCAGCCGTGCAGGGCCAGCTCGTGCGCCTGGCTGAAGCCGAGCCGGTTCACCGACACCTTCGCCAGGTCGTAGAAGACCGACAGGCGGTACTCGCTGTCGTTGTGCTCCTTGGTGCCGTCGCCGACCTCGACGACCAGGCCGCCCGGGTTGCGGATCAGCAGCGGCAGCGCGAAGTGGCTGGTGATGATGTGCGTGTCGACAGCCAGCCGCAGCGTGCGGAACCCGGCGTCGAGCGGCTGCTCCCAGACCGGCTTCTCCCAGGTGATCAGCGGGTCCGCGCCCCAGACGTCGTTCACGAGCACGTCCAGGCGGCCCTGCTCGGCGTCGATCCGCTCGACCAGGCCGCGTACCTGCTCGGGGTCCAGGTGGTCGACTGCGACGGCGATCCCGGTGCCCCCGGCGGCGGTGACCAGCTCGGCGGTCTCCTCGATGGTCTCCGGCCGGTCCATCTCGGAGCGGCGCTCGCGGGTGGTGCGGCCGGTGGCGTAGACGGTGGCCCCGGCGGCGCCGAGCTGCACGGCGATCTGCCGCCCGGCGCCCCGGGTCGCGCCCGCGACGAGCGCGACAGTTCCGGTCAGTGGTGAGTTCATGGGACCACCGTGCAACAGATACCTGACAGCGGAAGTCCGGTTTCCCGGACGATCCGGATGGGCGATGATCACCGGTATGCACCTGCTGCTGTCCGGGATCGTCGGCTCGGTCGCGTACGGGCTGGCCGGTCCCGGCTCGGACACCGACCGGATCGGCGTGTTCGCCGCGCCCACAGTCGCGTTCCACGGTCTGCGCCCGCCCCGCGAGTCGGTGGTCACCACCGACCCGGACGTCACGCTGCACGAGGCGCGGAAGTACGCGCTGCTGGCGCTGAGCGGCAACCCGACCGCCACCGAGCTGATGTGGCTGCCCGAGGACTGCTACGAGACCCGTACCGGGTTCGGCGAGGAGCTGATCGCGATCCGGTCGGCGTTCCTGAGCGCGCCGCGCGTCCGCGACGCCTACCTCGGGTACGCCTCGCAGCAGTTCCGCAAGCTCGCCACCGCCCCGGCGGACAGCGGCGGGCGGCGGCGCTCGGCGAAGCACGCCCGGCACCTGGCCCGGCTGCTGCACCAGGGCCGGACGCTGTACGCGACAGGCGTGCTGGAGATCCGCCTCGCCGACCCGGAGTGGTTCCGCGCGTTCGGCGAACGGGTCGCCGGTGGCGCGCTGGGCGAGGCACAGGCCCTGGTGGCGGCCGCCGAGGCGGAGTTCGACCGGGTCCGCTCGCCGCTGCCGGAGCGCCCGGACGAGGAGACAGTGGAACGGTGGCTGCTCGCCGTCCGGGCGGCGTACCTGCCGCGCTGAGCGGTCACTGCACGTCGAACTCGTTGCCCTCCGGGTCGGCCATCGTGGTGTGCTCGCTGCCCCGGTCGGCGACCTCGGCCAGCACCGTCGCGCCGAGCGCGGTCAGCCGCTTCACCTCGGCCGCCCGCCCCTCCGGCCCGACGTGCAGGTCGACGTGGAGGCGGTTCTTCACCCGCTTGGGTTCGGGGACGGCCTGGAACAGGAACCGTCGGCCCAGCCCGGTGCCGCTGGCCGGGTCGACCGGGTCGTCCGGGTGGCGTACCGCCGCCAGCTCGCGCCACGCCTTGCGGCCGTCCACCTCGACGTACGCCTCCGGCGGCACCGCACCGGCGGCGGCCAGCCGCTCGATCAGCACGCTGTTGTCCTCGACCTGGTAGCCGAGCGCCTCGGCCCAGAAGCGGGCCAGCCCGATCGGGTCGGCACAGTCGATGACGAGTTTCCAGTCCCGGGCCATGTGTCCTCCGTGGTCAGCTGGTGTAACCAGTTATAGTGGTTACGTGACGGACGGCGCAAGCGGACTCACCCTGATCAGTCCCGAAGGCACTCGATACCGCTTCGACCCGGGCGCGCTCTGCCTGGAGCTGCTGACCACCGGCGGTCCGGGCGCGTTCGCCCGCTACGAGGTGCTGCACCGGCCGGACGACCTCGCGGGCTGGCTGGCCGTGTCCCGCCTGCGCCTGGACCCCGCCACCGTCACCGTCGACGCGGACGACCTGGCCGCCGCCCGTCGGCTGCGCGACGCGCTCTGGCGAGTGACGCAGGCGCGTACCCGCGACGAGACCCCGCCCGCCGCGGACCTGGCCGTGGTGAACGACGCGGCGGCCGGGCTGCCGCTGAGCCCGCAGGCCGGTCCCGACGGCAGCCGGTCCTGGCGTACGCCGCTGACCGGCGCGCAAGTGGTCGCGACATTCGCCCGGGACGCGGTCGACCTGCTCACCGGCCCGTACGCGGCCCGGATCCGGGAGTGCGGCGCACACGACTGCCAACTGGTCTTCGTGGACACCTCCCGGCCGGGGCAGCGCCGCTGGTGCGCGATGGAACGCTGCGGCAACCGGCAGAAGGCGCGCGCCCTGCGGTCCCGGCGTGCGCCCGGGTGACTCAGTCCGCCAGGCGCACGCGTACCCGGCGGTTGGCCCGTCCCTTGCTCTCCACCTTGACCACCTGGACCTTGCCGATCTGGGCGGTGGAGGCCACGTGCGTGCCGCCGTCGGCCTGCACGTCCAGCCCGACGATGTCGACGATCCGCACCTCCTGCTCCTCCGGCGGGATCAGGTTCGACTGGGTACGGATGATGTCCGGCAGGGCCAGCGCCTCGGCGCGCGGCAGCACCCGCACCGCCACCGACCGGTCGGCGGCCACCTCGGCGTTCACCAGCTCCTCGATGCGGGCCTTGAAGTCCGGCGGCACCTCGGGGAGGTTGAAGTCCATCCGCGCCTCACCCGGCTCCATGTTGCCGCCCGTGACGAGCGCGCCGAAGTCGCGGAACACCACGCCGCAGAGCACGTGCAGCCCGGAGTGGGTACGCATCAGCATGGTCCGGCGCGTGTCCTCGACCGCGCCGGCGACCTCGGTGCCGACCGGCGGCACCGGGTCACCCTCGGCCGGGATCAGCCAGAGGTCGTCGCCCTTGCGGGTGCCGACGATCCGGGTCTGTACGCCCTGCCAGAGAAGCACCCCGTGATCCGGCGGCTGCCCGCCGCCGCCCGGGTAGAACGCGGACCGGTCCAGCACGATGCCCTGCTCGGGATCGGCCGCCAGCACCCGGCAGGTCCACTCCCGCAGAGTCGGGTCGGCGAGGTCGAGCCGGTGCGTACGGCCGTGGTGTGTGACGCCCATGGACGGCGACGTTACCCGTTCAGGAACTCCGAGACGCGCTCCCGCAGGTCGGCGCGCTCGGTCCAGAGCACGCCGGGCCGGTCGTACACGTGCAGTGTGGCGTTGGGGAGCGCGGCGGCGAGCCGTTCGGCGACGGCGACCGGGTGCAGGTCGTCCTCGGCGGCGGCGATGACCAGCGCCGGCGCGGTGACCGCGGCGAGCGACCCGGCGTCGTCGAGCGGGGCCTGGGCGGGCAGGTCGGCCAGCCCCGGCGCGAGCCCGTCGCGCAGCAGCTGGTCGAGCCGTTGCCGCAGGTACGCCCAGCCGGCCGGGGTGTTGCGCACCGACGGCGGCAGTTCCAGCGACACCGCGTCGGCCAGTGCCGAGGCGTCGCCCTCGGCCACCGCGTCGAGCAGGCCGGTGAGCCGGGCGCGTGCCACCTCGCCGCGCGGCGTGTCCAGCACGGCGGGCAGGAAGAAGACGAGTCTCTCGAAGCGTTCCGGGCTCTCGGCGAGCAGCCGGCAGAGCGCGCCCGCGCCGAGGCTGGCGCCGAACGCCCGGGTCGCGCCGCCCAGGTCGGCGACGGCCCGCAGGTCACGGGCGAGGTCCAGGTAGCTCCACGGCCCGGGCGGCGAGTCGGAGCGGCCGTGCCCGCGGAACTGGAAGAAGATGCGCCGCCCGGTGACGCCGCTGCCGAACGGGCGGGTGGTGGCGATGCCGCTGCCCAGCCCGTGCGCGAACACGGTGACCGGGTCACCGGTGCCGGTGACCAGCCGTTCCAGGCTCACCCCGTGCGGGGTGGCGACCAGTTCCGTCTCCGGCTCGGGCAGCGCGGGGCGCCCGGTCCGGGGCGCGCCGGGGCCGGGCCCCCAGGTGCGGGGACCGCCGTCCGGCGGCGGAGGCCAGCGGAAACCTCTCACCAGGACCCTCGGCCGTCGTGCAGGTCCCGCAGGCCGGGCCGCACGTCGAGCAGGTAGATGAGACCCGCGGCGATGCCGATCAGTCCGAACAGGCTGATCGGGCCGAAGCCGAGCAGGGTCAGCAGCAGACAGACCGCCAGGATGGCGACCCAGCCGCCCTTGGGCAGCGTGCCGAGCGCGGCGAATCCGTCGCCGCGCTGGGTGACCGCGTGCACCAGCGCCACTCCCTGTACGACCAGGGCGAAGACGAGCAGGATCAGCTGGATCACGTCTTGGACTGCGAACGCGAAGATCGGCGCGGCGATGGCCATGGGGGCAAGCTTATGCCGAGACCCCGGAAACGTCCGACAAGACGTTGTCCGGGGTCCGGTGGAGCATCAGGTCACTCGGCGGCCGGGCGGGTCCGCTTCGTGGCCTTCGGCAGCTTCGCCGACGGGGTGGCCGGCTTGGTCGCCTTGGTGGCGGTCGTCTTGGCGACGGCCTTGGTCGCGGTCGCCTTGGTGGCGCGGGTGCGCTTCACCGCGGCCGGCTTGGCGGCCACCGCCTCGGCCACCTCGGCCGGGCTGGGCACCTCGGTCGTCGCGGCGGCCTTCGGCGCGGTCTCCGGCTTCGGGGTGATCTCGGCCTTCGGGGTCACTTCGGTGCCGGTGGCCTCGGTGGCCTCGATGTCGGCGTTCACCGTGTCGGCGGCCTCCAGCACGCCGGCGCCGACGACGCGCTCACCCCGGGCGACCAGCTCGGCGTACGCGGCCAGCGCGCGCTCCTGCGCGGCGTGCGCCCCGGCCACCACGACGGCGGCGTTGCGGGTGGCGGCCTCGCGGAGCTTGTCCAGGTTGGCGGCCTCGCGCAGCTTCTCCAGGTTCGCCGCCTCGCGCAGCTTCTCCAGGTTGGCGGCCTCGCGGAGCTGGTCGAGGTCGGTGGCGACGGCGCGCTCGCGCAGCCCGGTGGCGGTCTGGTTGGCGGTCTTCAGCGTCTCGGTGGCCTTCTGGCGCAGCTCGAAGCCGGTGACGACGGCCTTGCCGCCGAGGTCGGCGACGACCCGGGTGCCGAGGCCGCTGACCACCGTCGGCAGCTTGCGGAGCTGCTCCAGGGCCAGCTCACCGGCGCCGGCGGCGGCGTAGAGGGGTGCGGGGATGCGGTTGGTCTTCGGCTGGGTGGTCATGACTGCTCCTCTTCGGCCGCACCGGCGGCCTTCCGGGCCGCCCGGCGGGCGGTCGTGTCCTGCGGGGCGGCGGTGGTCGGGGCGGGCGCGGTGGTCGGGGCGGGCGCGGCACCCGCTTCGGTGACGGCTACCGATTCGAGGACCGCCTCGGTCGGCGTGCCCTCCGGCGTGACCGGACCGGTCGCGGCCGCGGCCACCGTCGCCGGGGCCTCCGGCGCGGAGGCCGGCTCGGTCGCGACCGTTTCCGTCGTGGCGGCCTTCTCGGCCGCCTCCGCCGTCGTGGCCGCCTCGGTCGCCTCGGCCAGGCGGGCGTTCTCGCGCCGGAACGTCTCGTAGATCTGGGTGAGCGACTGCTTCTGGGCCATGGTCAGCTCGGGGTCGACGGCGATCGCCGCGAGCACGCCCTGGCCCTCCTTGTCGTCCAGCAGCCCGGCACGCAGGTACATCGCCGGGGTGGAGACACGAAGTGCGCTGGCGAGCTGCTGGAGCACCTCGGCACTCGGCTTGCGCAGCCCACGCTCGATCTGGCTCAGGTAGGGATTGCTGACGCCCGCCTGCTCGGCGAGCTGGCGCAGTGAGATCTTCGCGTTGCGCCGCAGGTCGCGAATGAACCCGCCGACATCGGGAAGGTCCTTGCTGGTGGCCATGACTCAACGCTAGCTCGGCCCGCTAACTCCTGCAAGCAAAACGCTAGCCAGAGTTAGCAGGGTCACCGAAGGTGGGTTGCGGAGGCCATGTCCGGTCCGTACCGTTCTCCCCCGTGACCAAGATCGATATCAACGGCGCCCAGCTCGCGTACGACGAGAGCGGCACCGGAACCGCCGTGGTGCTGCTGCACGCCGGCATCGCCGACCGGCGGATGTGGCGCGGGCAGGTCCCGGCGCTCGCGCAGCGCCACCGGGTGATCGCGCTGGACCTGCGCGGCTACGGCGAGTCGGAGCTGCCGACCACGCCGTTCGCCCACCACGACGACGTGGTCGGGCTGCTCGACGCGCTGGGCGTCGAGCGGGCCGCGCTCGTCGGCTGCTCGTTCGGCGGCCGGGTCGCGGTGGACACCGCGCTCGCCCACCCGGAGCGGGTCTCGGCGCTGGCGCTCTTCGGCGCTCCGGTCTCCGGCAACGAGTGGTCCGAGGAGACCGAGCAGCTCTGGGAGGAGCTGGTCGGCGACGTGGACCCGGAGGACTTCGCCGCCACCGCCGCCGGCGAGGTGCGTTTCTGGGTGGTCGGCCCGACCCGCCGCCCGGAGGACGTCGACCCGGAGCTGATCCGGTTCGCCGAGGAGATGGACCGCCGGGCACTCGCCGCCGAGCAGGCGCTGAGCGCGATCGAGGTGGGCGAGCTGGACCCGCCGGCGATCGACCGGCTGGGCGAGCTGCGCGTACCGGTACTGGTCGGCACCGGCGCGGACGACCTGGCCGACATCCGCCGCCTGGCCGACCGCATCGCCGACGAGGCCCCCCACGGCGTGCGCATGCCGGACGTGACGAACGCGGCCCACCTGCTCCCCCTGGAGCGCCCCACCGAGACCAACGCCACCCTCCTGCCGTTCCTCCCCTGACCACCCCGACTCCCTCCCTTCGCCGCGTTGATCTTGCACTTGCAGCCCTCGGCACGCCTGGAATGCGCATTTCGCCGGGGCAGCAAGTGCAAGATCGCCGGGGGTAGAGGGCGGGGAAGGGTTACCAGGTGGGGCGGATGGCTCCTACCGGGAGGCCGCCGCCCAGCAGGGGCGGTTCGGCGTACTCGGTGAGGATGGGGGCGCGCACGTCCAGGCGTGCCAGGGCCGACACCAGGACGGGTGTGCGGGCCCTCGCGGCGCCGTCGTCGATCTTCAGAGCGACGGCGCCGACCTCCGGGATCGCCGCCGCGATCACACCCTCCGCGCCGATCTTGGCGAGCAGGCCGGGTACGCCGCGCATCAGCCGCGTGTCCTCCGCCTGGGTGCCGCCGACAAGTTCCGGGTACGCCCGCATCGCGTCCGCCACCGTCCGCTCGACGGTGCCCGGCTCGGCCTCGACCAGCCGCAGGAACGCCCGCGCCAGCCCGGTCAGCGAGACGGCCAGCACCGGTGCGCCGCAGCCGTCCACCCCGACCGCCGCCGCCCGCTCGCCGGTGAACTCCTCGATCGTGGCGGTCAGGCACTGCTGGAGCGGGTGCTCGGGCCGCCAGTAGCCGTCCAGCGGCCAGCCCGCGGCCAGGCAGGTGCGCACCATGCCGGCGTGCTTGCCGGAACAGTTCATCAGCACCCGGGCCGGGCCGCCGCCGGCCCGCAGCACCGCCTCCCGGGCGGCCTCGCCGAACGGCAGGTCCGGCGGGCAGTGCAACGCGTCCTCGGTCAGGCCGGCGTCGCGCAGCAGCGCTGTCACCCGCTCGACGTGGAACTCCTCGCCCGCGTGGCTGGCCGCGACGAGCGCGATGTCGGCCGGGTCGGTGAGCGGCAGGCCGGCCCGGAGCATGCCGATCGCCTGCATCGGCTTGCTCGACGAGCGGGGGAAGATCGGCGAGGTGACGTCACCGGCCCCGGCGACCGGCTCACCGGCGGCGTCGAGCACCACCACGGAACCCCGGTGGACTCCCTCCACGAAGCCGGACCGGACCACCTCGGCGAGCGGCACGCCGCCCTCGTACGTTTTTCCCACGGTATGGACCGTACCGAGGGGACGGACCCGGTCGGCGGCGGGGTGACCTGCGACGTCGACCGGGGCGGTACGGGGTCGGAGCGGGGTGCGCCGCTTACCGGACGGTAGCCGGGACGCCGAGCAGCGTACGGGCCTCGGCGGTGGTCAGCGGGGGCCGCTGGGCGAGCTGGGCGAAGCCGACCGCCCGCGCGACGAGCTGCATGTTGGACTCCACCGGACGCCCCTTGGCGTACGTGACCGTGTCCTCCATGCCGACCCGCAGGTGACCACCGGCCGACAGCGAGGCCAGCATCACCGGGATGGTGCTGCGCCCGATGCCGGTGGCCGCGAACGTGGTGCCCTCGGGCAGGTCGCGCACCATCTGCTGGGCCGCGACAAGGGTCGCCGTGGTGCCGGGCATGCCACCCGGCACTCCCATCACGAAGTCGACGTGCACGTGCCCGCCGTGCGGCAGGCCGTACTTGCCGAGCAGCCGCTGCAGGGCGGTGAGGTGGCCCAGGTCGAAGATCTCGTACTCGGGGACGACGCCCCGCTCCTGCATCCGGGTGTGCAGGTCGACGATGAACTCCCACCGGTTGAGGAACACGTCGTCGCCGAAGTTGACGGTGCCCATGGTGCAGGAGGCCATGTCGGGTGCGGCGTCGAGCACCGCCAGCCGGGCCGACTCCGGGTCGGTCACCGCGCCGCCGGAGGAGAGCTGCACGATCAGGTCGGTGCTCTCCCGCAGCGCCGCCACCGTGTCGCGCAGCCGCCCCTGGTCGAGCGTGGGCCGCGCGTCGTCGTCACGGATGTGGACGTGGATCACGGCGGCGCCGAGCGCCTCGCACTCCTTGGCCGTCAGCAGCAGCTCGTCGAGCGTCACCGGTAGCGCCGGCACCTCCGCCTTCGCCGACTCCGCGCCGGTGGGGGCAACCGTGATCAACGTCCCTGTCGTCATGCCCCGGATCCTAGACCGGTGCCCGGCGCCGGGTCGACCGGAGGATTTCCGGTTCAGGCGGCGTTAAGAAGGGACCCTTCCTCTACCGGAGGCGTTAATAGGGGGCCCTTCCTTACACGTCGATGGCGGCGGCGCTCTCGCCCACGAGCAGTCGGGCGTCGTCGGGCGTGTTGCGCTTCAGCACGGCGAGCGCCACCTGACCCAACTCGTAGTGCTGCACGGCGGTGCCCACGAAGCCGACGGTCCGGCCGTCGAGCGTCACCGGCGTACCGGCGACGGGCGGCTGGTCGCTCGCCACGCCGTCCAGGTGCAGCAGGACGAGCCGGCGGGGCGGCTTGCCCAGGTTGTGCACCCGGGCGACCGTCTCCTGCCCCCGGTAGCAGCCCTTGTCCAGGTGCACGGCCGGAGCGATCAGGTCCACCTCGGCCGGGATCGTCCGGTGGTCGGTGTCCACGCCGGCCCGGGCCTGCTTGGCGGCCACCCGGATCGCCTCGTACGCCCACAGCCCGGCCACCGGCACCCCGGCGCCGCGCAGCTCCGCCACCATTTCGTCCATGGCCGCCCGTGGCACGAGCAGGTCGACGCCGAGCGCCACCCGCCGGGCCCAGCCGCCGACCGGCAGCGGCTTGACGTCGTACACCGCTGACGGCCGCGCGGGCAGCTCGCCGGAACGGAACTTCGGACCCGGCACCGCTGCCACGTCGGGAGCGGCCAGCCCGGTGACGCCGAGCGTGTCGAGCGCGCCGGGCGCCTCCGGCCCGACGAGCGACAGCAGCGCGTGGTCGGCGGTGGCGTCGCGCGGGTCGACCTTGCTGAAGAACCGCATCTTCTCCAGGTATGACAGGAGGCCCTCGGTCATCCCCGGCTCGGTGTCGAGCCAGGTGGTCTCGCCGTCGTCGGCGACCATCGCGTGCTGCTCGACGTGCCCGTGCGGGGAGAGCACCAGCAGCTCGGTGCCCTGCCACGGCGCCAGCGCGGCCAGGTGCTGGCTGGTGAGCGTGTGCAGCCAGCCGATCCGCTCCTCGCCGGGCACCGCGACCACGCCCCGGTGCGAGCGGTCGACCAGGCCCACGCCGGTGGCCAGGAGCCGCTGCTCGCGCATCGGGTCGCCGTAGTGGGCGGCCACCGGGCCGACACCCGCCGCCCGGTGGGCCGGTTCCGGCTGGTCCCGGGTCTGGTCGTCGATGGCGTCGGTGGTCACCGCGCCCGCGATGTCGATCATGTGCGTTCCCCGTTCTGTGCGCAGCGGCCGCAGACCCCGAAGAGCGCGACATGCCCGATGTCGACCTTGAACCCGCGCTGCTCGTCCAGCTGGTCGGCGAGCGGGCGGAGCATCTCCGGGGAGATCTCGTCGATCGCCCCGCACTCCCGGCACACCAGGTGCACGTGCTGGTGCTCACCCGCCGCGTGGTAGGTCGGCGAACCGTGCGACAGGTGCGTGTGCGTCACCAGGCCGAGCCGTTCCAGCAGCTCCAGCGTGCGGTAGATGGTGGTGATGTTGACTCCGGCCGCGACCTCGCGGACCGCTGTGTGCACCTGCTCCGGGGTGGCGTGCCCCAGATCCAGGACGGCCTGGAGCACCAGCTGCCGCTGCGCCGTCAGCCGCAGCCCGCGCGAGCGGAGCATTTCCGCGAGGGAGGATTCGGACACCCTTCGATCATAGTTCGGCCGCCGCGCCGGCCGGTCCACCGCCGGGGGTACGCCACTACGCTGCGCCAGTGGGTACGACACGGGTGGCGGTGCTCGGCCGGGGGCTCGTACCGGCGGGTGAGCCGGTGCTGCGCGGCGACGACCGGGGCGTCCTGCACGGCGACGGCCTGTTCGAGACGCTGCACCTGCGCGACGGCCGCCCCTGGCTGCGCGACGCCCACCTGGCCCGGCTGCGGGCCGGTGCGGCGGCGATCGACCTGCCGCTGCCCCCTGATGCCGCGCTCGTCGAGCTGCTGGACGCGGTGTGCGCCGGCTGGCCCGCCCGGACCGAGGGCGCGTTGCGGCTGGTCTGCACGCGGGGACCGGAGGGCGGTGGGCCGCCCACGGTGTACGCGACGCTCGGAGAGGTGCCTGCGTCCGCCCGACTGGCCCGGCGGGACGGGGTGACTGTGGCCACGCTGCCGCTCGGGGTGGCCGCCCGGTCCCGCCCGGAACTGGGGTGGCTGCCGAGCGGCGTGAAGTCCACCTCGTACGCGCTCAGCACCGCCGCCCGGCGGTGGGCGCAGCGGACGGGCGTGGACGACGTGCTCTGGGTCTCGACCGACGGCTACGTGTTGGAGGGGCCCACCGCGAACGTGGTGTGGCTGAGTGGCGGCCGTCTCCTCACGGTGCCGGCGGCACCGACCGGAATCCTGCCCGGCGTGACCGCCGGCCATCTGCTGGAACGCGCCGGAGAGCTGGGCCTGACCGCAGACGAGCACCTGCCCACCGTGGCCGACCTGCACGAGGCCGAGGCGATCTGGCTGACCAGCTCGCTGCGCGGCCCGGCAGAGGTCACGGCCTTGAACGGAATCCCCCGCCCGAGTTCTCCCCTGACCCCCCGCATCCAGACCCTCCTGGACTTCCCCCCACCCCCACCCCGTTGATCATGAAGTTGGCGGCGACAAATCGGGCAAGGATCGCCGCCAACTTCATGATCGCCGGAGCGAGAAGGGAACGTCAGCCGGCCACCCGGGTCAGGCGGGCGGAGAGGTGCGGGCTCAGAGGGTGGCCCACGGCGGCCATCTCCTGCGCGTAGAGCAGGGCGCCCTCGACGATGCCGAACAGCCGGGCACCGGCGGTGACCTCCTTCGCCGTGGCGGTACGCACGACCGCGTCGGTGGCGAACTCGATCTGGGTGCCCTTGCGCTTGCCGATGTGCAGCTCCATCACGCCGGTCGGCGTGGTCATCAGCGCCTCCAGCTCGTCGGTCACCCGCTCACCGTCGAGCACCGGACGCCACCAGCCCACCTCACGGCCGGCGGGACGAACCGGGCGGCTCTGCTCGTCCAGGATCCACGCCCGGGACTCGTAGAACAGGAACGGCCGGCCGTCGTGGCTGATCCGGATCTCCTGCGCGTAGTCGAAGTCCTCGATCGTCGGGAACCCACCCCGGCCCCGGCCGCGCCAGACCCCGATGTACGGCAGCAGGCCGTCCAGGCTCGGGTGCAGCTTCGGGCCGACGCGCAGGTCGTGGCTCTCCTCGTACGGGTACGGGTCGACCGGCGGCGCGTTCAACCACGGCGGCTGAAGCGGATTCTCACTCACAGATTCACCACTTACCTCTAGCGATTCGCACTGCGACATAGACCAGGCCACCGGCGAGCGCGCCCAGGCCGGCGACCAGCAGGCTGACGAACCCGATCTCGGTAACCATCCGGGCCATCCTATGCTGGCGTCATGGCGCGCACTCTCGTCGTCAAGGCCACCGCCGGCGCGGACTCCCCGGAACGCTGCGCCCAGGCGTTCACAGTCGCCTCCACCGCAGCCGCGGCCGGGGTGGACGTGTCGCTCTGGCTCACCGGCGAGTCCACCTGGTTCGCGCTCCCCGGGCGGGCGGAGACGTTCGAGCTGCCGCACTCCGCGCCGCTCGGCGAACTGCTGCACGTGGTCCTGACCACGGGCCGGGTGACCGCCTGCACCCAGTGCGCGGCCCGGCGGGACATCGGCCCGGGCGACGTCATCCCCGGCGTACGCATCGCGGGCGCCGCGGTGTTCGTCGAGGAGGCGATGACCGAGGGCGCGCAGGCGCTCGTCTACTGAGCGACCCGCCCGGGTCGTCCACTCTGACCGGTGAGCCGATCCTGACCCGACATGTCCGGATTACGCCTACCATGTGAACGTGAGTGAGGCGATCCAACAGTTCTTCGCGTCGCTACCGGCGCGCGCCGCGGCGGTGCTGAACAGCCCGATCGGCGGCACGCTCCAGATCGACCTGGCCGACGGCAACCGGACCGAGCACTGGTACGTGACGCTGGCCCCCGGATCGGCCCAGGTGAGCCGGGAGGAGCAACGGCAGGCGGACGGCGTGCTGACCCTCTCCACCGAACTGTTCGAGAAGCTGGTCACCGGCCGCGAGGCCGGCATGGCCGCGGTGCTGCGCAACGAGGCCACGTTCAGCGGGCACGTCGTGCTGTTCCTGGCGTTCCGCCGGTTCCTGCCGACCCGGCCCGACGTACGGGATCCGCGGGACGCCGCCCGCGACCACGTCCGGCGGGTGGCGTGAAGGAGCGGGTCAGCATCCTCGACGGCAACACGTTCCTGGTCAGCGACGATCGCGGCAACATCCAGCCGTCGTACGACTTCCCCACCGGGCTGTTCTCCTTCGACACCCGGTTCCTCTCCACCTGGATCCTCACCCTCGACGGGGAACCCCTGCACGCGCTCTCCATCGACGACTCACTGTCGTACAAGACGCGGTTCTTCCTGGTCCCCGGCGAGCCGACGCACTACCTGGACGCGAAGGTCTCGGTGATCCGCAGCCGCGCGATCGGCGGCAGCATGGACGAGGAACTGACCCTGCTCAACCACTCCGAGCAGGAGATGGAGTTCCGGCTCCGGCTGGAGATCGGCTCCGACTTCGCCGACCTGTTCGAGATCAAGCACAAGCGGGACAAGAAGGGCACCACCACGCCCAGCGTGGAGACGAACGCGCTGCGGCTGACCTACCGCCGGCAGGCGTTCCACCGCGAGACGATGGTGACCAGCAGCGCGCCGGCCGAGGTCGACGAGAGCGGGATGACGTTCCGGATCCGGGTCGGCCCGCACGGCGAGTGGACCACCCGGCTGCACATCGACACAGTCATCTACGGCGCCCGGGGCGAGGACATCCGGGCCATCCTGCCGCTGGGCGGCCAGCGGACGGCGGCCGACATCGAGGCGGAACAGAGCGCCCTGATCAGCCGGGCGCCGAAGCTCGGCTGCGACTGCGAGCCGCTGGCCGGGGCGTACCGGCGCAGCCTCAACGACCTGGCCGCGCTCCGGTACGAGTCGATCACGCTCGGCGTCCGGTTGCTCGCCGCCGGCCTGCCCTGGTTCATGACGCTGTTCGGCCGGGACAGCATCTTCACCTCGCTGCAGGTGCTGCCGTTCCTGCCCGAGATGGTCAAGCCCACGATCGTCATGCTCGCCGGACTCCAGGGCAGCCGGGTCGACGACTTCCGGGACGAGGAGCCCGGCAAGATCCTGCACGAGCTGCGCTACGGCGAGACCGCCGGCTTCGAGGAGCAGCCGCACTCGCCGTACTACGGCGCCGCCGACACCACGGCGCTGTTCGTGATCCTGCTCGACGAGTACGAGCGGTGGACCGGCGACGCCGACCTGGTGCGCAAGCTGGAGCACGAGACGCGGGCGGCGCTGACCTGGCTGGACACGTACGGCGACCTGCTCGGCACCGGTTACGTCTGGTACATGTCGCGGAACCCGGAGACCGGCCTGCCGAACCAGTGCTGGAAGGACTCGCCGGACGCCATCTCCTACGCCGACGGGCGGATGCCCGAGTTCCCCCGGGCCACGTGCGAACTCCAGGGGTACGCGTACGACGCGAAGCTGCGCGGCGCCCGCCTGGCCCGCACGTACTGGAACGACCCGACGTACGCCGACCGGCTGGAACACGAGGCGGCGGCGCTGAAGGAACGGTTCAACCGCGACTTCTGGATCGCGGACCGCGAGTACTACGCGCTGGCGCTCGACCCGCTGGGCCGCCAGGTGGACGCGCTCACCTCCAACATCGGTCACCTGCTGTGGAGCGGCATCGTCGACGAGGCCCGCGCCCCCGCCGTCGCCGCCCATCTGCTCGGCCCACGCCTGTTCTCCGGGTGGGGTGTGCGGACGCTCGCCGACGACCAGGGCCGGTACAACCCGGTCGGCTACCACGTGGGCACGGTGTGGCCGTTCGACAACTCGATCATCGCCTGGGGCCTGTGGCGGTACGGCTTCCGCCAGCAGGCCGGCCGGATCTGCGACGCTCTGCTCAGCGCGTCGCACTACTTCGACGGGCGGCTGCCCGAGGTGTTCGCCGGCTACGAGCGCGGCCTCACCGACTACCCGGTGGAGTACCCCACGGCGTGCAGCCCGCAGGCGTGGTCCGCCGGCACGCCGCTGCTGCTGCTACGGGTGATCCTGGGACTGGAACCGCAGGGCGATCACCTGATCATCGACCCGGCCGTGCCGCCCGGGATGGGCCGGGTGGAACTGCTCGACATCCCGGGCCGCTGGGGCCGGGTGGACGCGCTGGGCCGCAGCCGGGAGCCGCACGAGGAACAGCCGTCGCCACCGGCGCTGACCCTGCCCGGCGGCTGACGTCAGGCCCGGCAGGGCGTGGTGACCGCCACCCGGACCCGCTCACCGGCCCGCAGCGCCAGCACCGCCGGGTCGCCCGGGCGTGCGTACGCGTCGGCCGAGTCCACCACCGGCGCGGCGCCGACGCCGAACGCGGCGGCCAGCGACTGGTCGGCCGGCACTGCGGCCTCGGACCGGGCCGTGCGGGCGGTCCCGCCACCCGGGCAGGGCGCGGTCAGCACCTGGACCGGCCCGGTCGCGCCGCCCCACCGGCCCAGCGCCGACGCCAGCACGGCCGACTCGGCGGCGGCGTCGGCGGACGGAACCCGGTAGCCGGAGCCCGCCGGGCGGCAACCGGTGTCGGCGGTGAGCAGCACCCGGCCCGGGCCACCGGCCCGGCCCTCGACCGCGACGAACTCGCCCGCGTCGGCGCGCAGCAGCGGTTCGCCGTCGAGCGTCGACACGCCGGCCCGCCAGCCCGACGGCAGCCGGTCGGCGATGCCGCGCAGCACCTCGCGTACGTCGTCGCCGCCGATCGCCACCTCGACGCCGCGCTCCAGCGTCGCGCCGTCGTCCATCGGCGTGATCCGGCAGCCGCGCTCCAGCCGGTCCGGCAGGAGCGCCGGTACGCCCGCGGCGCCGACCGCGGCGGTCAGCTCGCCGATCGCCCGGTCCACCACCGGGCCGGCCTGGTCCAGCGACCGCTGCTCCTTCACCGTCGGCGCGTCCGTGCGCACCGACCACCAGGTCAGACTCGCGAGCAGCACGGCCCACACCACGGTGGCGACCGTCAGCCAGCGCAGCCGGCGTCGGCCGCCGGGGCCGGGCCGGCCGGGCGGGGTGGGCGGGGCGTAGCCCGTCTCGACGGCAGTCACCCGGCCATGGTGTCACGGACGGGCGAGACGCCCGGCCGCGCCTCGGCACCTCGCTCAGACCGGCTCCGACCGGCGGGACAGCAGCCACAGCAGGTAGAAGGGGCGCTGTCGCAGCTCGCCGCGACGGTCGGCGTACTGGTCGGCGGCGAGCACGGCGGAGAAGAACCCGCCAGCGCCCAGCATGCCGAGCACCGGCGCCAGATGGGTGCCCTCGACCGCCACCAGCGTCGCCGCGACAGTCGCCACCGCCGCCCCTGCGGCCTGCACGGCCGAGCGCCGGGCCACCCGGGCCACCTCAGCCCGGGCCGCCCGCACCCCCTCCTGGATCTCCGCGTCGAGCTTCACGAGTTGTACCAGCGCGCGGTCCGGGTCGGTGTCGACCTCCAGCATCCGGCCTCGCAGGTACGCCTGGGTCGCGGCGAGCGCGTCGCCCTCCTGGGTCAGGATGGCGCAGTAGTCCCGCAGCGACGTGCCCTCCAGCATCGGCAGTTCGAGCTGGAGCAGCGGGGTGACCAGCCGCGCCTTCACCGGATCCCCGCTCGGCACGTCGACGACCCGATGCCCCTTGACGATCAGGTCGAGCGTGCGGTCCGGGTTGTCGCCCAGCTCGATCCGGCCTGATGTGTCGAACAGCGACGAGGTGGACTGTGCGTCCGGCGCGCGCGACTCCAGGTGGCTGCGGCGGAAGGTCTGCGGGAAGTAGACGAGCTGGCCCAGCTCGAGCAGCGGCGCGCAGTCCCGCAGGTACGCGCCGAGGCGGCCCAGGTCGTCGCACTCGGCGAAGAGCTGGTCGATCCGGATGTCCTCGTACCGGCAGCGCGGCCCGCAGTGGTCCGGGTCCTCGCCGCACCTCTTGCAGATCTCCCGGTTGACCAGATAGCGGTGCTCGCCGCCCGGCTGGGACAGGACCAGCTTGGCCGTGACGAGCGTGGCCCGCTTGGTGAGGAACGACAGATCGGTGTCGAGGCTGGCCACCGAGACGTCGAACGGGCGCCGCCGGCCGGACGCGTCGGTGCGCTGGAGTTCGCGGACGACCTCCTCGCCCCGGTTGCCGTCGATGAAGTCGATCAGATAGCGGCGGGCGTGGGCAGCGGCGTCGTCGAGCACCTGATCCCCCTCCGGCGCGTCCGGGGCGCACCGCCGTCCAGCCTGCCAGCCACGGGCGAGCCGCACAGTCGCCGGAACGGCTCGTGGCCCGCCACCCGGGTGGGCGGCGGGCCACGATCAGAGCGTGGGTCAGGCGGCGACCGAGACGGTCACCTCGTTGATCCCGCGGGCCGCGGACACGGCGGTGTCGCCGTTGCCGTGGCGGGACAGCGCGCGCAGCGTCCAGGAGCCCGGCGCGGCGAAGAACCGGAACTGCCCGGCCGCCGACGTCACCACCTCGGCGGTGAACTCGCCCGTCGAGTCGAGCAGGCGCACGTACGCGCCCGGCACGACCTCACCGGACTCGGCCAGCACGCGGCCGGTGATGACGGTCTCCTTCTCCAGGTCCAGGCTCGCCGGGAGGGGGGCGGACTGGTCCGGCGCGGCGCAGCCGGCGGCAGCCGTCGAGGCGGCGGAGGCGGCGGTCATCAGGCCTCCCCGGGCTCGTCGCCGAGCGCCACCGGCACGCCGACGAGCGAGCCGTACTCGGTCCAGGAACCGTCGTAGTTCTTCACGTTGCGGTGCCCGAGCAGCTCCTGGAGCACGAACCAGCTGTGCGAGGAGCGCTCGCCGATCCGGCAGTACGCGATCGTCTCCTTGCCGTCGTCCAGCCCGGCGTCGGCGTAGATCTTGCGCAGCTCGTCGTCGGACTTGAACGTGCCGTCCTCGTTGGCCGCCTTGGACCACGGGACGCTGATCGCGGTCGGGATGTGGCCGGCCCGCTGCGCCTGCTCCTGCGGCAGGTGGGCGGGGGCGAGCAGCCGGCCGGCGAACTCGTCGGGGCTGCGCACGTCGACCAGGTTCTTGGTGCCGATCGCGGCGACCACCTCGTCGCGGAACGCGCGGATCGAGGTGTCCGGCTCCTGCGCGACGTACTGCGTCTTCGGCCGCTCCACCACGTCGGTGACGAGCGGACGGGCGTCCAGCTCCCACTTCTTGCGGCCGCCGTCGAGCAGCTTCACGTCGCCGTGGCCGTAGAGCTTGAAGTACCAGTACGCGTACGCGGCGAACCAGTTGTTGTTGCCGCCGTACAGGATCACGGTGTCGTCGTTGGCGATGCCCCGGTCGGACAGCAGCGCCTCGAACTGACTCTTGTTGACGAAGTCCCGGCGGACCTGGTCCTGCAGGTCGGTGCGCCAGTCGAGCTTGACGGCGCCGGCGATGTGCCCGGTGTCGTAGGCCGAGGTGTCCTCGTCGACCTCGACGAAGACGACGCCCGGGGCGCCGAGGTTCTTCTCGGCCCACTCGGCCGAGACGAGTGCGGTGTCGCGACTCATCAGATCACTCCCTGGTGAGGATGGTTTGGTGAGCCTGCGCGTGGAGATCGATGTCGATGGTTGTCGCACCACACGCGGACCCTGAGCTAGGAACGGATCACGGGTACGTGCGACGGCGCCGCTGCCGGGCGTTGAGGAGGGGGAACCGGGAAAGGTTCGTGGACCCTGGGTGGCCGCCGTTCAGGCGGCCGGAGACAGCCCCGCCGTCAGATGACGGGGCGACACAGGCAGGTGGCCACGCGGCACAGGTCGACCGCGCGCCGTTTGGTGAGGAGGGTCCCCATGGGCAGGGAGATTACCAGCCGAGGCGACAGCTGCCACCAGGCCGACCAGCATCCGGGACGGCAGGCCCGTTCCCCGGACCGGCCGTGTGCGGCTTTCAGCCGGCTGAATTGATGGGCACGTTCGCCGCGTCCGCCGTGACCACCAGGCCCTCCGGCTTCGGCTCCACCTTGCGCAGGTTGAGCTGGAACGGCAGCTCCGGCAGCGGCACGTCGATCGAGATGCCCTGCGCGTACCGGGTCAGCGCGGCCCGCGCCAGCGGCACGTTCGGCAGGCCCTCGGCGGTGAGGTCGTTGAAGCGCAGCGCCACCTTGTTGCCGGCCACCGTGACGTCGGCGGTGCCGTTGACGGTGAGCTTGATGCCGAGGACGTCCACCGGCGCGGTGACGGCGAGCTTGCCGTTGCGCTCGCCCAGCGTCAGCCCGGGCCGGTCCAGCAGCTTGGCCAGGCTCTCGTAGGTGACGGTGCCCCGCCCGTCGACGCTCTCGGCCACCACGTCGCCCCGGCCGGAGCGCAGCGTGTCCAGCGAGGCGGTCACGTTGCGCGCGTCCACGTCGAGCTTCGGCACCTCGACCGCGTCGCCCTGCACGTCGCCGCGCACGTCGGTGAGCTGGATCGAGATGCGCTCGTACCGGCCGTCGAGCACCTGGGTGAGGAACGGGAAGCCACCCACCTCGACCTGCGGCGCGGCGGACTGCGCGTCCTGCTTGGCGATCTCCTGCCGGACCTGGTCGGCGATGGCGCGCTCGGCCACGCCGGCGGCCACCCGGTCGGCGACCACGAGCAGCCCGGCCAGCACCAGCAGCAGGACGAGGAAGCCGATCAGCACCTTCCGGCCCCGTCGCCGGGGTCGGCCCTCCGCCGGATACGCCTCTGCCACGCCGCCTCCAGTCCTCGCCGCCGTCACCGCGCCTCGCGGCGCAACCGTACTTACCCGAGGCGAATCCTCCCCAACCGCGTCACAGGAACAGCACGCACATGGCGTACGCGGCGGGCGCGGCCAGCGCGAACCCGCCCAGCGGTCCCTGCATGTGCCGGGCCACCCACATCGTCGGCGGTTCACCGGCCATCAGGCGGCCCGCCTCGGCGTACCCCACCGCGAGGTCGGCCAGGACGGCGGTGGCCGCGCTGACCACCCCGACCAGGGCGGCGCTGGTCGGGGTGAAACCGACCAGGTAGCTGCCGAGCACGGCACTGGTGAGGGTGCCGATCATGGCGCCGGCGACCACGCCCGTCGCGCCGCGCGGCACCTGCGGGGCGAGCCGTGGCCACGGCGCGACCGCGTCGGTGAGCCGGGCGACGAGCAGCGCCACCCCGGCGGCGGTGAGGCAGACAGTGATCGCCTGGGTGCCCTTGGGGATCCGGCTGAGCACGATGAGCGTGGCGAAGGCGACCACGCCCACGACGATCAGCAGGGTGCCGCCGAGCGAGTCGGTCACCCGGACCCGGTCCACCCGCCGCACGAGCTGCCCCAGCACGGCCAGCAGGAGCCCGGCTGCGGCGGCGTAGCCGAGCGGGGCCAGGCCGGCGATGTCCGACTGCACGGCGGCGACGTCGGCGATCACCGCCGTCGCGGCGCTGACGAGCGCGACGACGAGCAGTGCGGGCGGTCGCATGGCCATCGTCCAGGCCAGCACGAACAGGAGCTGGACGCCGAAGATGATCGCCGCGAACGGAAGCCGGTGCCCGGGGCCCGAGGTCTGCGCGCCGAGCACCAGGCCGACGCCGAGCAGCGCGGCGAAGCCGGCGACGGTGAGCGCCAGGGGGCGGCGGACCGGGACCGGAGGCACCTCCTCCTCGGGCTCCTCGTCGGATTCGTCGTCGGGACGCCGGCCGGGACCGCCCTTGCGCAGCCGGCGCGGGCCCTTGCGCTCCGGCCGCTCGCCCTCCTCGTCGGCGGGGCCGGTACGCGGGGCGGGCGGGTAGCCACGGGCGGGGCCGGACGGCCCGGCGGACGGGTCGTCGGCCCACGGTTCACGACCGGTGTCGCGCGAGGTGGAGGGAAACACGCCCCGATCGTGCCAGACCCGGGCGGCTCGGCGGAGGTCCCGGTTTCGACGACGTTAAAACCTGCGCCGCGATCGAGGGCAGAAAGGGCAAACGGTAAATCGCGCGAAGGTGACGGCCGGTCCATCGGTTACGCTCAGGCCGTTACCCGCCCGTCGACGACGCCGGGACCCACGCAAGTTCACAGTGCCGCCCGCACCCGGGCGTGTCGCTGGTCGCGCGCGGCCGGAAGGCCGCCGGGACGGAGGTGATCGTGGAGCTCCTGCTGCTCGTGACCGCGCGGGCCGGTGAGCCGTCGGCGGTGTTGCCGGCACTCGACCTGCTGCCGCACTCGGTTCGCACCGCACCCCGCGACGTCCGCACGCTGGTCTCCGGCCCGACCCCGGACGCCGTCCTGGTGGACGCCCGCTCCGAGCTGAGCGAGGCGCGGGCCACCTGCCGGATGCTGCACGCCACCGGGCTCGGCGTACCGCTCGTCGCGGTCGTCACCGAGGCCGGGCTGATCGCGCTCAACGCGGACTGGGGCGTCGACGACGTGATCCTGGCCGGCGCCGGGCCGGCCGAGGTGGAGGCCCGGCTGCGGCTCGCGGTCGGCCGGCTCAGCAACGCCACCGCCGGCGCCGGCGGCTCGATCCGGGCCGGCGAGCTGAACATCGACCCCGACACGTACGCCGCCAAGCTGAAGGGCCGGCCGCTCGACCTCACGTACAAGGAGTTCGAGCTGTTGAAGTTCCTGGCCCAGCACCCGGGGCGGGTGTTCACCCGGGACCAGTTGCTGCGCGAGGTCTGGGGCTACGACTACTTCGGCGGCACCCGGACGGTGGACGTGCACGTGCGGCGGCTACGCGCCAAGCTCGGCTCGGAGTACGAGTCGATGATCGGAACCGTCCGCCAGGTGGGCTACAAGTTCGTCGTCCCGCCGTCGCGCTCGCTGCCGGAGCCGGAGCCCGCCCCGCTGCCGGTCTGACCGCCCACGCCCCACCCCGCTAGAGGGCACTTTTCTTATATGCCCTTTTTGCCCGATCAGTCAGCCATATCCTGGCTGCCGGAATTGTCGGGCTAAGGGGGCGACGGTGCGTGCGGTGACCACGGGGGCGACGAACGGCCGGTGCCGCTGATGCGGGGCTCTACGCTGCGCGCCGCCGGGCTCGTGACAGTCGTACTGGCCGGCCTGCTCGGATCCGCGTTCGCGCTGGGCCGCAGCCTGGTGCCCGACCCGCATCCGTCGGCCGCCGGAGTCGCCACCACGCTCAACGGGCCGCGCTACGGCGAGCAGCCACCCAGCACCGACTTCCCGGGCGGCACGGCCAGCCCCCGGCCGAGCCCCGACGCCGCGCCGGACGCCGCACCGGTCGAGCCCGGCGGCGACGGCCCGTACGGCGCCCTGGTCGCCACCGGCTCGTCCCAGGTCGCGCTCACCTTCGACGACGGCCCCGACCCCCGCTGGACACCGCAGGTGCTCGCACTGCTGGCCCAGTACGGCGTACGGGCGACCTTCTGCGTCGTCGGCGAGAACGTCGAGGCCCACCCGGACCTGGTCCGGTCGATCGTGGCCGAGGGCCACACGCTGTGCAACCACTCCTGGAACCACGACGTCAACCTGGGCAAGCGAGCCCCGGCGACGATCCGGGCCGACCTGCTGCGCACGAACGACGCGATCCTGGCCGCCGCGCCCGACGCGCGGATCGCGTACTACCGCCAGCCCGGCGGGGCCTGGACGCCGTCCGTCATGTCGGCCTGCGCCGACCTGAGTCTCACCCCGCTGCACTGGAGTGTGGACCCGTCGGACTGGAAGGCGCCGGGCGCCACCACCATCGAGGCGATGGTCCGCTCGCAGATGGGGCCCGGCGCGATCGTGCTCATGCACGACGCGGGCGGGGACCGGTCCGGCACCGTCAGCGCGTTGCAGCAACTCCTGCCCGAACTGCTGGCCCGGTTCGAGCTGGAGGCGCTGCCCGTCGGCAGCCCGTGACGAGCGCCACCGATCGCCGTCGTCGTCCGACGGGAACCGCGGCCCGCCTGCCGCTACCGTGACTCAGATGAGCAGCACCGAGCCGACGAGTGGTCCCGGGGCCGACCGGATCGACCGGGCGGACCGGCTGACGCCGGACGAGGTCGCCGAGGTGCTGGCGCTGGCCCGCGCCGCCGGTGACGCCGACGGCGCCGACCCGCTCGACGAGCACGTGCTGCTGCGGCTGCGCGACCCCGAGGCGCCCGCCGTGCACCTCACCGCCCGGACCACCGAGGGCACCCTCACCGGGTACGCGCACCTCGACACCACCGCCCCGGCCGAGGGAGTCGGCGTGGAGATGGTCGTGCACCCGGCGTACCGGCGGCGTGGCTCCGGCCGGGCGCTGGCCCGTGGCGTGGTGGCCGCCGCGTCCGGACCGCTGCGCGCCTGGGCGCACGGCGACCACCCGTCGGCCGCCGCACTGGCCGTCGACCTGGGCTTCTCCCGGGCGCGGGTGCTCTGGCAGATGCGCCGTCCGCTCACCGCCGAGCTGCCGGCACCGGTCGTACCGGAGGGCGTGAGGCTGCGCGCGTTCCGCCCCGGCGAGGACGACGAGGCCTGGCTGGCGGTGAACAACGCCGCCTTCGCCCAGCACCCGGAGCAGGGCAAGTGGACGCTCGACGACCTGCGCGTACGCATCGCCGAGCCGTGGTTCGACAGGGCCGGATTCCTGCTCGCCGTCGACTCCGCCACCGGGCGGCTGCTCGGCTTCCACTGGACCAAGGTGCACGAGCAGCAGGGCTCGGCCCGCATCGGCGAGGTCTACGTGCTCGGCGTCGACCCGTCCGCGCACCGGGGCGGGCTGGGCCGGGTGCTCACCGCCGCGGGCCTGACCCACCTGCGCGACGAACGCGGGCTGGACCGGGTGATGCTCTACGTAGACGAGAGCAACACCGCCGCTGTGGCGCTCTACGAGCGGCTGGGCTTCGCGCACTGGTCCGCGCACGTCAACTACCAGCTCGGCTGAGCGCTCGCCGACCCCGGAAATTCGCCACAAAGGCGATAGCGGGCTGCTAGTTCACGAAATGGACAACCCCTCCTCAGCGTACGGCCACCTCGTCGGCTGAACGTGTTCACCGCGCGTTCACTTACGTCCGGCGAACCGTCCACCTGGCCCTCCTACCTTTCGTGTCAGCCGGTCAGCGCCGGCCCCCGGCACTCCGGGCGACCTGACCAAAGACGTGAAGGGAAACCCCTCAAGTGAAGCTCCAGCGGCACGGCGCCATCGCCTGTCTCGCTCTTACCGCGGTTCTCGGTCTCAGCGCCTGCGGCTCGGACAACAACGAGCCGGCCGGTGCCTCCGCCTCCGGTTCCGCCGCCGCGGTGGACTGCGCGACGGGCACGCTGAACGCGCAGGGCTCCTCCGCCCAGAAGAACGCCATGGCCGAGTGGATCAAGGCTTACCAGCAGAAGTGCGCCGGCACCACGATCAACTACGAGCCGAGCGGCTCGGGCGCCGGCATCCAGGCCTTCATCGCCGGCACCGCCGACTTCGCCGGCTCGGACTCCGCCCTCAAGCCGGAGGAGCAGCCGCAGGCCGACGCCAAGTGCACCGGCGGCCAGGCGCTCAACCTGCCGATGGTCATCGGCCCGGTCGCCGTCGTCTACAACGTCAGCGGCGCGGACAACCTCCAGTTCAGCCCGGCCACCCTGGCGAAGATCTTCGCCGGCAAGGTGACCAAGTGGGACGACGCGGCGATCAAGGCCGACAACCCGGACGCCAAGCTGCCGTCGACCGCGATCCAGGCGGTGCACCGCTCGGACGAGTCGGGCACCACCGACAACTTCACCAAGTACCTCTCCAAGACCGCCGAGGCGGACTGGACGCTCGGTAACTCCAAGGCGTGGAAGGCCCCGGGCGGCGTCGGCGCGGCCAAGTCCGACGGTGTGGCCAGCAAGGTCAAGAGCACCGACGGCACCATCAGCTACGTCGAGTGGTCGTACGCCGAGAACTCCGACCTGAAGATGGCGAAGATCAAGAACGGCAACGGCGAGTTCGTCGAGCTGACCGGCGACTCGGCCGGCAAGACCATCGCGGGCGCCAAGTTCGAGGGTCAGGGCAACGACCTGAAGATGTCGATCGACTACAACACCAAGGAGGCCGGGGCGTACCCGATCGTCCTGGCGACCTACGAGATCGTCTGCAGCAAGGGCCTCGCCGCCGACAAGCTGCCGCTGGTCAAGGGCCTGCTCGGCCACGCCGCCAGCGCCGAGGGGCAGAAGGAGCTCGTCGAGCTGGGCTACGCGCCGCTGCCCGAGACCGTCCGCACCAAGGTCGAGGCCGCGGTCAAGAGCCTCTCCTGACGCTCTGACCGACACCTCCTCAACACGAAGCGAGCGAGCAGATGGGTGACACCCCTCACCGCTCGGCCCACGCCGGCACCGGCGGGAACCCCGTGACCACGAGTCACGAGCGACCCGCCGGTGCCTCGGCGCGTGTGGCCGAGCGCCCCGGTAACCCGGGCCGCCCCGACGGTGGCCTCGGCGGCGGCGGCGCCCTCCCCCGGGCCCGCGCCTTCGGCGCGGAACGGGCGTTCCGCGGCCTGACCCTGGCCGCCGGCACCACGGTCCTGGTGGTCATCGCGGCCATCGCGATCTTCCTGATCGCCAAGGCCGTCCCGGCGCTGCGGGCCAACACCGAGTCGTTCTGGACGTTCGAGGGCTGGTTCCCGAACGACGACCCGCCGCAGTTCGGCATCGGCGCGCTCGCCTTCGGTACGGTCCTGAGCTCGCTGCTGGCGCTGCTCATGGCGGTGCCGGTCGCGCTGGGCATCGCCCTGTACCTGTCGCACTACGCGCCCCGGCGGCTCGGCAACGCCCTGGGCTTCCTGATCGACCTGCTGGCCGCCGTGCCGAGCGTCGTGTTCGGCCTCTGGGGCCGGGACTACTTCGCCCAGCCGGTCGCCGACCTGTCCGCGTGGCTGAACAGGTACTTCGGCTGGATCCCGATCTTCGGCGACGGCCCGTACGGCAACTCGATCCTGCTCGGCTCGGTGGTGCTCGCCATCATGGTGCTGCCGATCGTCACCTCGCTGTCCCGCGAGGTGTTCCGGCAGACCCCGACCGCCAACGAGGAGGCCGCGCTCGCGCTCGGCGCCACCCGCTGGGAGATGATCCGCACCGCGGTCCTCCCGTACGGGCGGCCCGGCGTCATCGCCGCGGTGATGCTCGGCCTGGGCCGGGCGCTCGGCGAGACCATCGCGCTGGCGCTCACGCTCGGCTCCACGTACGCCATCTCGTTCAACATCCTGCAGAGCGGCGGCAACTCGATCGCCGCGAACATCGCCAACCGGTTCGCCGAGGCGAACGACACCGGCCGGGGCGCACTCATCGCCTCCGGCCTGGTGCTGTTCGCGATCACGCTGATCGTCAACATCACCGCGCGGGCGATCATCCACCGGCGGCGCGAGTTCACGGAGTCGGCCGCATGACCACTACCCTCACCCCCCGCCGCCCGCGCCCGCCGGCCCAGCCGGCCACGCTGCGGGCGAGGCGGCTTCCCGCGTACGCCGCTCCGGCCATCGCCGTCGCGGCGCTGCTGCTCGCGGCGGCCCTGGTGTACGGCGCCGGCATCGGCGGCCCGGTCCTGGTCGTGGTGGTCGGCGCGCTGTTCTACCTGGCCGGTCTGTTCGCCGCGGCCAACGCGGTGGAGGGACGCCGGTCGGCCCGCAACCGCACCTGGAGCGCGCTGATCCACTCCGCGTTCGTGCTGGCGGTGCTGCCGCTGGCCTCGGTGGTCTGGACGCTTGTCAGCAAGGGCTCCGAGCGGCTGGACGCCAACTTCTTCGGCACCTCGATGAACAACATCGGGTCGCGGGACGCCAACGGCGGCGCGTACCACGCGATCGTCGGCACGTTGCAGCAGGTGGGCATCGCCACCCTGATCACGGTGCCGCTCGGCGTGCTCTGCGCGATCTACATCGTCGAGTACGGCCGGGGCCGGTTCGCGTTCACCATCCGCTTCTTCGTGGACGTGATGACCGGCATCCCGTCGATCGTCACCGGCCTGTTCGTGCTGGCCTTCTGGGTGCTGGTCGTCTCGCCGTGGTTCAACGACGGCCGGCCGGGCTTCTCCGGCTTCGCCGCCGCGCTGGCGCTGAGCGTGCTGATGCTGCCCACAGTGGTCCGCTCCACCGAGGAGATGCTCCGGCTGGTGCCGGCGCCGCTGCGCGAGGGCGCGTACGCCCTGGGCGTACCGAAGTGGAAGACCATCCTGCGGGTCGTGCTGCCGACCGCGCTGCCCGGCATCGTCACCGGCATCATGCTCGCCATCGCGCGGGCCGCCGGTGAGACCGCCCCGGTGCTGCTCGTCGCCGGCGGCGGCGCGGCGATCAACTTCAACCCGTTCGAGAACAACCAGTCGTCGCTGGCCCTCTTCGTATACCAGCAGGCCGGCGAGGCGTCGAAGTACTCGCCGGCACGGGCGTGGACCGCGGCGCTGACCCTGGTCGCCCTCGTCCTCGTCCTCACCGTCGCGGCGAAGTTGCTGGCCCGTCGTAACCGGCTCGGCCGATGAACCCCGGAGGTACCGCCACCATGGCCAAGCGCATCGAAGCCACGAACGTGACCGCCTACTACGGCGGGTTCAAGGCGATCGAGAACATCAACCTGACCGTCGAGCCGAAGACCGTCACCGCCCTGATCGGGCCGTCCGGCTGCGGCAAGTCCACGTTCCTGCGGTCGATCAACCGGATGCACGAGGTGCTGCCCGGCGCCCGGGTCGAGGGCAGCCTCACCATCGACGACCAGGACATCTACGACCGCGACGTGGACGTCACGGCGGTCCGCCGGATGATCGGCATGGTCTTCCAGCGGCCGAACCCGTTCCCCACCATGAGCATCTTCGAGAACGTGGTGGCGGGCCTGCGGCTCAACGGCGTGCGGCGCAAGTCGATCCTGGAGGAGGCGGCCGAGCGGGCGCTCCGCTCGGCGAACCTGTGGGACGAGGTGAAGGACCGCCTCGCCAAGCCCGGCGCGGGCCTGTCCGGCGGTCAGCAGCAGCGGCTCTGCATCGCCCGCACCATCGCTGTCGAGCCGCAGGTGGTGCTGATGGACGAGCCCTGCTCGGCGCTGGACCCGATCTCCACGCTGGCCATCGAGGACCTGATGTTCCAGCTCAAGGACAAGTTCACCATCATCATCGTCACGCACAACATGCAGCAGGCCGCGCGGGTGTCGGACCGGACCGCCTTCTTCTCGATCGAGAAGACCGGCGACCCGGGGCGCCTGATCGAGTACGACAACACCCAGAAGATCTTCAGCAACCCGAGCCAGAAGAAGACCGAGGACTACATCACCGGCCGCTTCGGCTGAGGTGTAAGGAGGGGGCCCCTGTTAACGCCTCCGGTAGAGGAAGGGGCCCCTCTTAACACCGCCGGCCGAGGTCAGCTCAGGCGGAAGCGGGGCTCGGCACCGTCCAGGCCGTCGATGTGGGGCAGGATCGGCGTACCCGGCTCTCGCTCTGCCGCAGCGCGGGCCACGCCGGCGAGGTCGCCCGCGGCGGCGACCTCGGCGAGCGTGACCATGGTGGGCGGCAGCATGGTCAGCTCGCCGGCCTCGGTCCGGGCCAGGGCGTCCGCCGGGCGCAGCCACAGCGTGTGGTCGGCCTCGCCGGAGACGTCCCGGGTCCGCTGCCCCTCGGGCAGCAGGGCCACGAAGAAGTACGTGTCGAAGCGGCGCGGCTCGAACTCCGGGGTGATCCACCGGCTCCACGGCAGCAGCAGGTCGGACCGGAGCGTCAGGCCCCGACCGGCCAGCAGGTCCGCGAAGCCGACCCGCCGTCCCTCCAGATCCTGCCGGGCCGTCTCCCAGTCGTCGCCGCTCACGTCGCCGACCACGGTGTCCGGGTCCGGCCCGGCGAGCAGCACGCCCGCCTCCTCGAAGACCTCGCGGGCGGCGGCGCACACCACTGCCTGCGCGGCGGCCGGGTCGAGCCGGAGGCGCTCACCCCACGCCGCCGGGTCCGGGCCGGCCCAGCCGAGGTGCGCCTCCGAGTCGGAGCGGTCCACCCCGCCGCCGGGGAAGGCGTACATGCCGCCGAACGTCATCGCCGCCACCCGGCGGATCATGTAGACCTCGAAGCCGTCGCCGGCCGGGCGGAGCAGCAGCACGGTGGCGGCGACCCGGGGTACGGCTGGTACGGCGCCCTCGGCCTGGAACCGGCGGGCGTGCTCCACCAGGGCGGGGGGTGCGGCGAAGCCGTCGATCGTCATGCGCCGAGCCTAGTTCGCGACGGGCGGCCCGGCCCGGCGGCGGCCGGGCGGAGACGCACGCCGCCTCACCCACACTCCCCGACCGCGCCGTCTGGTCACGATGCGTAGTTTTCGGCCCCGGAGCAACAGACACCCCTCTGCCGCCTTTGCTCTGCAGCCAGATCCGCAGCGGCAACCGTCCGTGAGCGGTGCGGATGAGGCTGCAGAGCAAAGTGGGCGCGAGGTGGTCAGCCCAACTCGCGCCAAGGCCGCCTTATGTCCGGATGATCGCCTTTGGACGTCTGACTTCGACGAGGAGGCGGGCGGCAGCCGTCACTCTGCGCGTTCTTCACGCTACGTGTTCGCCGCGAAGCGGCATCAGCTCGCCGCGCCCGGTCGTGCGGGCCGGCCGGACCAGCCGGACCGTCGCCGGCACTGGGCAGCGGCCGCCGGTCGCGACTGGCAGGGTGGTGACCTATGATCGACGACTTCGCGAAGCAGTATCTGCACAACGACCTGCGCCAGATCCGCGAGGCGATGCTGTGGAAGCTCGACGGGCTGTCCGAGTACGACGTGCGCCGTCCCCTGACCGCGTCCGGCACCAACCTGCTCGGCCTGGTCAAGCACCTGTCCTTCGGGGAGGCCCGGTACTTCGGCGAGGTGTTCGGCAGGCCGTTCCCGGAGCCGCTGCCCCGGTGGGACGACCCGGATCCGGACGGCACCGACATGTGGGCGACCGAGCACGAGACCCGCGAGGAGGTGATCGGCCGCTACCGGCGGGCGGCCGAGCACGCGGACGCGACGATCGACGCCCTCGCCGTCGACGCTCCCGGCCACGTGCCGTGGTGGCCCCGCCCGGACGTCAAGTTGTTCAACATCCTGGTCCACGTGGTGGCCGAGACCAATCGGCACGCGGGGCACGCCGACATCCTGCGCGAGCAGCTCGACGGCTCGACCGGAGCATGGGCAGAGTACGCGCACCTGGAACCCGACCAGCCGACGCTGACGGCACGTCGGGCGATGATCGAACGGGCCGCCCGGGCCGCCGCCGACGCCCGCGGCTGATCCGTCCCGACGGGTGGATCACCTTGCCAGCCCCGGAGCAGGAAGGGATAGCGTGCCGGGCATGACGCGTTGGGGAATCCTGGCCACCGGAAACATCGCCGCCCGCTTCGCCGAGGATCTGCGGCTGGTGCCGGACGCCGAGCTGGTCGCGGTCGGCTCGCGTACCCGGGAGAGCGCCGAACTGTTCGCGCGCCGGCACGACGTGCCGCGGGCGTACGCCTCGTGGGCGGAACTGGCCGCGGACCCGGACCTGGACGCGATCTACGTGGCGACGCCGCACGCCGCGCACCACGAGGCGGCGCTCGCCTGCCTGGCCGGCGGCAGGGCCGTGCTGGTGGAGAAGCCGTGCACGCTGGACCTGCCGACCACCACCGAGCTGGTGGAGACGGCCCGCGCCCGAGGGCTGTTCCTCATGGAGGCCATGTGGATGCGGACGAACCCGCTGATCCTGCGGGTGCTGGAGCTGATCCGGGACGGCGCGATCGGTGAGGTGACGCACGTACGGGCGGACTTCGGCGTGGCCGGCCCGTTCCCGCCGGAGCACCGGATGCGGGCCCGCACGCTCGGCGGCGGCGCGCTGCTGGACCTCGGCGTCTACCCGCTGAGCCTGGCCCACCTGGTGCTCGGCGTGCCGCAGCACGTGCAGGCGTGGGCCAAGCTGACCCCGGAGGCGGTGGACGAGAACACCGGCATGGTGCTCGGCTGGGACTCCGGCGCGGTGGCGACGCTCAGCTGCGGCATGGTCGGCGCGACCGAGATCTCCGCGTCGATCACCGGTACGACCGGCCGGATCGACCTGCCCGAGCTGTTCTTCCGGCCCGCGCACGTGGTGCTGCACCGGGCCGGCGCCGAGCCGGAGACGATCCCGGCGGACCTGACCGGCGGCGGTTACCAGTACGAGGCGATCGAGGTGCAGCGCTGCCTGGCGGCCGGGCTGACCGAGAGCCCGCTGGTCCCGCACTCCGCCACGCTCGAGGTGATGGGCCTGATCGACGACATCAAGGCCCGGATCGGCGTCTCCTACGCGTGAGGGGTCCCCCGCCACGGCGGGGAACCCCTCGGCGTCAGGTCACTCAGAACAAGGGCCGGACCAGCAGGTACGCGAGGCAGGCGATCGCGGCGGCGGCCGGGAACGTGATGATCCAGGCGATCACGATGTTGCCCGCCACGTTCCAGCGCACCGCGGAGAGCCGTTTCGTCGCGCCCACACCCATGATCGCCGAGGTGATCGTGTGCGTGGTGGAGATCGGCGCCTTCAGCACCAGCGCGTTGAAGTAGAGCACCGCGCTGGCCACGGTCTCGGCTGCGAAGCCCTCGGCCGGGCCGAGGTCGATGATCTTCCGGCCGAGCGTCCGGATGATCCGCCAGCCGCCCGCGTACGTGCCGGCGGCCAGCATCGCGGCGGAGGTCCAGAAGACCCAGCCCGGGATGTGCGTCTTGCTCTCCTGGAAACCGCCGGTGTAGAGCGCGAGCACGATGATGCCCATGGTCTTGGCGGCGTCCTGCATGCCGTGGCCGACCGACATGGCGGCGGCGGACGCGGTCTGCGCCCACCGGAAGCCACGGCTGAGCTTGCCGGGCTGGCCCTTCCGGAACAGCCACATGATCGCCAGCATCATCAGGAAGCCGAGGATCAGGCCGACCACCGGCGAGAGCACCATCGGGATGAGGACCTTCTCGATGATGGTGCCCCACTGGACGATGCCGTCGGCGGCGAACAGGGTGGCGCCGACCAGGCCGCCGAAGAGGGCGTGCGAGGACGAGGACGGCAGGCCGAAGTACCAGGTGATCAGGTTCCAGATGATCGCGCCGAGCACGCCGGCGAAGACCACGCCGAGGCTCTCCACCCCGGTCGGCAACGTCACCAGCCCGTCGCCGACCGTCTTGGCCACCCCGGCGCCGAAGTGCGCACCGACGAAGTTGCCGACGGCGGCCAGCGCGAGCGCGATCCGGGGGGTCAGCGCCCGGGTCGAGATGCTGGTGGCGATCGCGTTGGCCGCGTCATGGAAGCCGTTCGTGTAGTCGAACGCCATGGCGACCGCGATCACCGCCAGCACGGCGATGAGTTCGGGTGTCACTGGATCAGGACTCCTTGACCGCGATGGTCTCGACGGTGTTGGCGACGTGCTCGAAGGCGTCGCAGGCGGCCTCCAGCTCGTCGGCCACCTCCTTCATCTTCAGCACCGTGAGTGCGTCGTACTCACCGGAGAAGAGGCGGACCAGCAGCATCCGGTACGCCTGGTCGCCGTCGTTCTCGAGCCGGTTGCACTCGATCCAGTAGTCCTCGAGATCCTTCATCGACTTCAGCCGGGGCATCGCCTCGGCGGTGAGCTTGGCCTGCAGGTCGAGCACGTTGACCAGCTCGTGCAGCTCGCGCGGGAGCGACGGGAGCTTGGTCAGGCCGTACAGGTAGAGCAGGTTGCCGACCGCCTCCAGGTGGTCCATCACGTCGTCGAGCAGCGAGCCCAGCCGGTAGATGTCCTCCCGGTCGAACGGCGTGATGAACGTGGAGTTGATCTTCTTGTACAGCTCGTGCGTGATCTGGTCGCTGTCGTGCTCGATGTCGGTCAGCCGCTCGCTGATCGACTGCACGTCGGCACCGGGCAGACCCAGCTCGTTGAGCAGTTCGGTCCCCTTCACCAGGTTCTGCGCGGCCCTGGTGAAGAGCTCGTAGAAGGCGCCCTCGGTGGGACGGAAGGAAAACTTCACAGCACGGACCTCGTCGTGTCGGTGGAAGGGTGGCCGTCGCCCCCCCGGGCGTCTGCTCTGCGCATGCTAGGGACCGCGCCGAACCCACTTTCGATCGGCCCACCCCTGGTCAGGCCCGATTCACCGCTCGTTCACCTTCCGTTCACCTGATCACGGACGGCGCTGGCTCCGTAACCGGTCACGCTCCCGTTCGACGTCGAAATCGGCAGGCGGATACCCCAGATCCAACCCGCCGAACGTCTCCCGCAGCAGGTGGGCGACCGCCCAGTCCCGATACCACTTGCGGTCCGCCGGCACCACGAACCAGGGCGCGGCGTCCGTGCCGCAACGCTCCAGAGCCTCGGCGTACGCGTCCTGGTAGTCGCCCCAGCGTGCCCGGGTGTCCAGGTCGCTGGGGTTGAACTTCCAGAACTTCGTCGGGTCGGTGAGCCGCTCCATCAGTCGCTCGCCCTGCTCGGCGTACGAGATGTGCAGCATGACCTTCACCACTGTGACCGCCTGCTCGGTCAGTTCCCGCTCGAAATCGTTGATGATCGCGTACCGGGACCGCCAGGTCGCCTCGTCGACCAGCCCTTCGACCCGGGCGATGAGCACGTCCTCGTAGTGGGAGCGGTTGAACACGCCCACGTACCCGGGTGGCGGCAGCGCCCGGCGTACCCGCCACAGGAAGTCGTGCCGCAACTCCTCCTCGGTCGGCGGCCCGAACGAGCGGATGTGCAACCCGAGCGGGTTCATCGCGCCCGCCACCCGCTTGACCGTGCCGTCCTTGCCACCGCAGTCCATCGCCTGGAGCACCAGCAGCACCCGGCGCGGCCGGTCGCCGTCCAGCCCGGCGTCCGCCTGCGCCGGCGCGCTGGTGGCGCTGCCCGGCCCGGCGGCGCCCTGCGCGGAGGCGTACAGCATCTCCTGCTGCCGCCCCAGTTCCGCGCCGATCAGCTCGACCTGGGCCCGCGCCCACTCCTTGCGCGCCGGCCCGTGCCCGGCCGCCACCGGAAGCCCCGGCGTCGACCGGGGATCGACAGCCGCCAGATCGACAGTGCCCGGCCCCACCCGAAGCAGTTCCCGCATAGGCCCGCCGTCGGGCCCCACCACCTCACTCATCCCCCGATCCTCACCCCCGGAGCCGTTCCCCGCCCGCCCCGCCCCGTCGATCTTGCAGTTGCGGCCCCTGGTACGCCCGGAAAGCACCGTTTGCCGGGGCGGCAAGTGCAAGATCGGCGAGGGTGGGCGGGGTGCCGGCGAGGGTGGGCGGGTGCCGTGACGGGCGGTGGGGCGGGAGAATGAGGGGGTGGACGAGCTTGCGGGGGAGTTCGAGGCGGAACGAGGGCGTCTCCTGGCGGTCGCGCAACGGATGCTGGGCAGCCGCAGCGAGGCCGAGGACGCGGTGCAGGAGACCTGGCTTCGCTTCTCCGGCGCGCTGAGCGACCCGGGGGAGCGCGCCCGCGTACGCGATCTGCGGGGCTGGCTCATCACCACCTGTTCCCGGATCTGCCTGGACGTGCTCCGCTCCGCCCGGGTGCGCCGGGAGGCGTACCCGGGTCAGTGGCTCCCCGAGCCGATGGTGACAGCGGCGCCGGCGGCGGACGGGTTCGCGCCCGACCCGGCCGAGCGGGCGGTACGGGCCGACCAGCTCGGCACCGCGCTGCTGGTGGTGCTGGAACGGCTGACGCCGGAGCAGCGGGTGGCGTTCGTGCTGCACGACGTGTTCGCGGTGCCGTTCTCCGACGTGGCGGACGTGCTCGCGGTGACACCGGAGGCGGCCCGTCAGCTGGCGTCGCGCGCCCGCCGGGCGGTGCACGGGCCGGACGCGCCCCGGCACAGCGCCGACCTGGCCGAGCAGCGGCGGGTGCTCGCCGCGTTCGCCGCTGCGGTGGAGTCGGGTGAGCTGGAGCAGCTGGTCCGCGTGCTCGCCCCGGACGTGGTGTCGATCGGCGACGCCGGCGGCCACTTCCCGGCCGGTCGCCGGCCGGTGGTCGGTGTGGAGTCGGTCGGCCGCCTGCTGCTCGGCCTCTACGGCCAGGCCCGGCAGCGGGGTGGCCTGCGCGGACGCCCGGTGCTGGTGGACGGCACGCTGGGATGGCAGACGGAGTTCTTCCACCGGGACGGGCGAACCATTCGGATGGTCACCTCGTTCGCGATCCACGAGGGGCGGGTCACCGGCGTGTTCAACCAGCTCAACCCGGCCAAGGTCGGCGAGCTGCCGCCGCTGGGGCCGGACGCCGCCTGGCCGCCGCGCTGGTGAGCCGGCTCAGACCACCAGTGCGAGCCATTTCCGGTACGACGTGGCGAACGGCTCGGTGCCGTCACCGAGCGCGCCGAGCAGCCAGCGGGACGCGGCCTCGGCCTCGGTGACCACGTCGTCCGGGTAGCCCCAGCGGGCCCGGTGCACGGCGAACTCGTCCTCGTCGCGCAGCTCGACCAGGCCGGTCTCACGGCGGCGCACCACGTCCAGGTCGAGGTCGATCAGGTGGACCGTCTCCTCACCCTCCCAGCGGGCCGGGGTGGCGATGTCGCAGTAGACCTCGCTGGTGCGCGGCGGCGGGTTGAACATGCCGGTCCACCACCCGTGGTGCGGCACCAGCAGGACGAACGGGATCTGCTCGACCGACGGGCGGCCGTGGTAGACGGACTCGGTGCCGGCGGGCACGCCGAGCCAGACGCCGAGATCGTCCTCGGCGAGCCGGCGGGCCGGGTAGTCGCGGTGTGCGCTGCCGTCGTACTTGCGGTAGATCACGCGGACCACATCGCTCGGCATGCCTGGCACCCTAACCGATTCCGGCCACGCCACGCGATCGGGAGGTAACCGGACGCGACCCGCCGTCCCGCCACGCCGTCGGAGCGGCCGGACCCCCGTCGGTGCCGGCGGGTACGGTCGCACGGTGACCCCGTCCCGCACCGCCACCGGCCCGGCCGTCCCGAAGAAGCGCCGCAAGGGCCGCGCCGGTGCCGGGGAGTTGCTGACCGCCGCGGTGGGCGCGGTTCCGGGTGGCGCGGCCCGGCCGGGTCAGCAGCAGATGGCCGAGGCGATCGAGCGCAGCATCGCCTCCGGCGAGCATCTGCTGGTGCAGGCCGGGACCGGCACCGGCAAGTCCCTGGCGTACCTCGCTCCGGCGCTCACAGTGGACGGGCCGGTGGTGGTCTCCACCGCCACACTGGCGTTGCAGTCCCAGCTCGTCGAGCACGACCTGCCGAGGCTGGCCGACGCGGTCGAGCCGGTGCTGGGCCGCCGCCCGACCTTCGCCGTGCTGAAGGGGCGTCACCACTACCTGTGCCTGGCCCGGCTGGACAGCTCGGTCGAGGACGAGCCGGACGACGCGCTGTTCGACGCGCCGCACTCCGGCAACGGCGGCACCAAGTGGCTCGGTGAGGCGGGCCGGCTGGGCAAGCAGGTGCAGCGGCTGCGCGACTGGGCCGAGGAGACCGCCACCGGCGACCGCGACGAGCTGGATCCGGGCGTGGACGACCAGGTGTGGCGCAGCGTCTCCATGCCGGCCCGGGAGTGCGTGGGCGCCAGCCGCTGCCCGTTCGGGCAGGAGTGCTTCGCGGAGGCGTCCCGGGCGCGCGCCCGCGAGGCCGACATCGTGGTCACCAACCACAGCCTGCTCGCCGTCGACATGCTCGCCGGGCGGCACATCGTGCCGCCGCACAGGCTGCTCGTGGTGGACGAGGCGCACGAACTGGCCGACCGGGTCTCGTCGGCCGCCCAGGCGGAGCTGGTGCCGGAGCTGATCGACAGGTCCACCCGGCGGGCGCGGCCGCTGCTGCGCCCCGACGTGGCCGAACGGCTCACCGAGGCCGGTGACGCGCTCGCGGTGGGGCTGGCCGAGGCGCCGGCCGGGCGGCTCACCGCCGGTCTGCCGCCCGCGCTGCGCGAGGCGTGCACCTTGCTGGACTCGGCGACCCGGGCCGCGCTGGAGGGGATCGGCGACGTGAAGGCCGACGACCCCGATCCGGTACGCAAGCAGCAGGCCAAGGCCGTGCTGGACGAGCTGTCCACCACCGCCCAGCGGCTGCTGGAGGAGGCCGACCACGACGTCGCCTGGGTCGAGAAGCCGGACAACGGCAGCCGCCGGGCGCTCGTCGTGGCGCCGCTGTCGGTGGCGGGCACGCTCGCCACCCACCTGTACGACGAGCGCACTGTGGTCGCCACCTCGGCGACACTGGCGCTGGGCGGCCGCTTCGACACCGTGGCCCGGGCGCTGGGGCTGGACGCGCCTCCGCCCGCCCCGCCGTCACCGGCCGCCGCCGCGATCGCCACCGCCGCCGCCGCGGGCCGTTCCCCGGTCACGCCGGTGGCCGCCGCCGAGGGCAGCCGCGCGTCGGTCGGCACCGTCCCCGCGACCGAAGGGCCGGGCTGGAGTTCGCTCGACGTCGGCTCGCCGTTCGACTACGCCCGGCAGGGCATCCTGTACGTCGCCGCGCATCTGCCCCGCCCCAGCGTCTCCGGGTTGCCCGGACCGGCAGGTGAGGAGCTGCTGGCGCTGGTCGAGGCGCTCGGTGGTCGTACCCTCGGGCTCTTCTCGTCGCGACGGGCCGCGCAGCAGGCCGCGGAGCTGGTCCGCGCGCGGACCGACCTGCCGGTGCTGCTCCAGGGCGAGGAGGCGCTGCCGCTGCTGGTGCGCCGGTTCCGCGAGGTGCGGGAGAGCTGCCTGTTCGGGGTGATGTCGCTCTGGCAGGGGGTGGACGTGCCGGGCGACGCCTGCCAGCTCGTGGTGATCGACAGGTTGCCGTTCCCCCGTCCGGACGAGCCGCTCGCGGCGGCGCGGGCGGCGGCTGTGGACGCCGGTGGCGGGTCCGGTTTCGCGGCGGTGAGCGTGCCGATCGCGGCGGTCCGGCTGGCCCAGGGTGTCGGCCGGCTGATCCGGGCCACCGGCGACCGGGGCGTGGTGGCGGTGCTCGACTCGCGGCTGGAGACGGCACGCGGGTACGGCCCGTTCCTGCGCCGGTCGCTGCCGCCGTTCTGGTACACCACCCGGCCGGAGGTGGCCCGGGGCGCGTTGGAACGGCTCGCCAAGAGCTGACGCCCGCGCCTCCCCGGGCGGGGTGACGCGGGCGTCGGCAGGTCTTGCCGGGTCAGGGCGCCTGGGAGGCGACCACCACCGCGTCCGGTGGGGTGTCCGGCACGGTACGCGCGGCGAGCCGGCGCACCGCGGTGTTGAGGACGGCGATCAGCGGCACCGCGACCAGCGCGCCGGCGATGCCGGCGAGCACCACACCGGCGGCGATGCCGATGATCACGGCGAGCGGGTGGATGGCCACCGCGCGGCCCATGATCAGCGGCTGGAGCACGTGGCCCTCGACCTGCTGCACGCCGATCACCGCGCCCAGGATGATCAGGGCGGTCACCGGGCCGCTGTCGACGAGCGCCACCAGCACGGCCACCACGCCGGACAGGAACGCGCCGACGATCGGGATGAACGCGCCCAGGAAGACCAGCGCGGCCAGCGGGAACGCGAACGGGATGTCGAACAGCACCAGGAAGATGCCGATGCCGACCGCGTCGATGAACGCCACGAGGACGGTGGCCCGCACGTACGCGCCGAGCGTCGCCCAGGACGCGCGACCGGCGTCGTCGACCTTCCAGCGGGCGGCCACCGGCAGCAGCCGGACCAGGAACCGCCAGATGTTGTTGCCGTCGCGCAGGAAGAAGAACGTGGCGAACAGGACCAGGACGGTGCCGGTGAGCACCTCGGCGAGCGTGGCGGCGGTGCTTATCGCACCGCTGGTGAACCGCTCGGTGTTGCCGTTGATCCAGTTCTGCGCCTCGTCGATGTAGCGGTTGAGCTGGCTGTCGGACAGGTGCAGCGGGCCGGTCTTGAACCAGTCCTGGATCTGGCGTACGCCCTCGGAGGACTTCTGGCTCAGCTCCGGTACGCCCTTGATGAACTCGTTGACCACGAGCGTGAGCGTGCCGACGACAGCAGCCAGGCCGCCGACCAGCACCACTGCTGTCGCCAGCGAGCGGGGCAGCCGGGCCCGGAGCAGCCAGCCGACCGCCGGGGCGAGCAGCGCGGAGAGCAGCAGCGCGACGGTCAACGGGATGATCACGATGCTGATGGTGCCGACGATCCTGAGCAGGGCCCAGGTCACGATGCCGATCACGATCAGGCGCCAGCACCACGCGGCGGCGATGCGCAGCGCGTGCGGCACCTCCGTGTCGTCCCGGCTCACAGTCGAGGAGTGCAACGCCGCCGGCGACGCCGCGCCCACGACCACCGCCTCCGGCGCGGCGGGTGGCCCCGGCGCGGCGGGCGAGGCCACTCCGGCGTCCCCGGCGTCCCCGGTGTCCGCGGCGGCCCGCCGGGTCCGGGCCGCCTCCCGGCCCGACTCGTACGCGCGGCGGAGCCGTCCGCGCATCCGCTCGAAGCGGCTCAAGCGCACCTCCGGCAAAATCAGCCCCACCAGGTCGCAGGGGGCACAGGATACGTCCGTACGCCCCACCCTAGGGCGACTCGGCCACACATTGCCCGCCCGGCGCTCTCGCCAACCACGCCGGGATCGACCGACGGGCACGCGGTAGCGTCTTCGCGTGACCGCCGACCAGAGTCTCGACGCCGGGCTGCCGATCCGCCTGCTGCACGACCGCGTGCTGGTGCGTACCGAGGGTGCGGAGGGGGAACGCCGCTCCACCGCCGGCATCGTGATCCCCGCGACGGCAGCCGTGGGCAAGCGGCTGGCCTGGGCCACGGCGGTCGGCGTGGGGCCGAACGTCCGCGCGATAGTGGCCGGTGACCGGGTGCTGTTCGACCCGGACGACCGCTCCGAGGTCGAGCTGCACGGACGGGCGTACGTGCTGCTGCGCGAGCGGGACGTGCACGCCGTGGCGGCCGAGCGGGTGGAGAGCACCGCCGCCGGCTCCACCGGTCTCTACCTGTAGGTCCTTACCTGTTGCCGCGCTCCGGTGCCGGTCGCTCTGCGGCGGTGCTGTTTGCGGCGCTGCCCGGCGGGAAGCCCAGGCACCTCAGCGCGCCCTGGGGAGGGACACCATGCCGGTAGTGATCAAAAAGATCCTCGCCTGGGGATTCCTCGCGTTCCTGATCTACTTCATGGCGTTCCGGCCGGACGGCGCGGCGCAGGTGTTCAAGGGCATCGGCGGCGCGCTGATGGCCATCGCCCAGGGGCTCGGCGACTTCCTGACCGGCCTGATGAGCTGACCGGCGCCCCCGACTAGCCGGCCGGCCTCAGCGCCCGGGGTGCCAGGGCGCGCCGGGGTCGTGCCAGCCGCCCGGTCCGTGCCCGGCACCCGGGCCGCCGTGCCAGCCGGCCGGGCCGTGACCGCCCGGGCCGCCGTGCCAGCCGCCCGGACCGTAGCCGCCCTGCGGGAATGCGGGCGGCTGGGCCAGCACCACCGGGATCGGCACCACCGGGTCGTCCGGCGCCTCGACCGGGCGCTGCGAACCGTCCGGGAACCGCAGGTGGTAGCGCTGACCGTCCCAGACCCCGACCGGCGCCTGCGGGTCGCGACCGACGAAGAACGACCGGTACGCGGTGATCGCGTCCAGCAGCTCCCGTTCCTCCCGTGCCGTCCGCTCCCGCTCCTCCGGCTTGCGGTCCAGTCCCCGGCGCATCCCGTCGCGCAGCAGCGCCAGGCGGGTCGCGGCGAACTGGTAGCCGCGCATCGCGCGTACCCCGCCGTCACCGGCGACCCGCCGTGCCCAGGTGCGCGCCGCGTGCCGCCGGCCCAGGCTGCCCAGCGCCGCCACCTCGGGCGGGGTGAGCCAGCCCGCACGGACGTAGTCGGGCAGCGTGCGCTCGGTCAGCCGGCCCTCCCAGGCGCGCAGCCAGACCGCCAGCCCGACCATCGCGAAGAAGATCGGCACCATCACGCCGATGTAGCCGTAGAGCACGATCACCACCTCCCCGGTGGCCTGAGCCAGCGAGGGCAGCAGGTTCCAGGTGCCGTGCAGGATCATCGCCAGCAGCAGCCCGGCGAGCGGCGCGAGCACCCGCACGCGCCGGTCGGCGGTACGCGCGGCGACGCCCAGCCCGACGCCGGTCATCGACGTGAACAGCGGGTGGGCGAAGCCGAACAGCAGGATCCGGACGATGAAGATCGCGATCACCTGCTGCGCGCCGGTGGCCGGGCCGTACTCGTCGGCGCCGGCGCGGTAGCCGTGCCCGCCCAGGTAGAGGATGTTCTCCACCATGGCGAAGCCGACCGCGGAGAGCCCGCAGTAGACCAGGCCGTCGGTGATCCCGGAGAACTCCCGCCGCCGGAAGATCAGCACCAGGAGCGGACCGGCCGCCTTGGTCAGCTCCTCGATGAACGGCGCGACCAGCACCGCGGTCAGCGCGACCGGCAGCCCTCGGTCCTCGAACAGCCCCGCGCTGGCCGTGTTCACCAGCAGCGAGATCGCGGTGGAGACGAAGGCGCCCCAGGCGAAGCAGAAGATCAGATACTTCAGCGGCTCCGGCTCGTAACGGTCGAGCCAGAGGAAGCAGAAGACCAGCACCGGCACCGGCAGGATCGCCGCGATCACGCCGATCAGCAGCGCCTCGGCGCCCAGGCTCTCGCCGAGCGTGAACACCATGAACAGCGCACCGGCCGCGATCAGCAGCACCACACCGGCCAGCACCAGGAAGCGCCGCCAGCCGAGCCGGCGCAGCGGCATCCGGGGCGTCGGCGCCCCCGGCGGGGCGGCGGGCGCATGCGGTGGCGGCGGGGCTGCGCCGGGCGGGGTGTCGGCCATGCGGTCAGCGTAGTCACCTGCGACCCACTGGTCCGGTCGCATCGTGAGGGCTATGCTCCCGGACAGGTCACGAGCGCCAGCGTCAAGCCCCGGCTTGCTGGCCGGCAACCCTCGTCGAGGTTCGCGGTGGGGTGCCCCGGGTGATGACCGGGCCCGGTGCCGCTCCGCGCGCCGGGCAAGCGCGGACCCCGTCCCGGCACCACCTGGGGTCCTGTGACCCGGGAGGCTCCGGCATGACCGTCACCCTCGTACCCTCGCTGCCCGTGCTGCCCGCGCCGGTCCGGCCCGACCCGCTCGGCGTGCTCGGCGTACCCGGGGAGATCAACCTGGACCACGCCGCCAGCGCGCCGTGCGCGCGGGCCGCTGCCGACGCGGTGGCCGGGCTTCTTCCCTGGTACGCGAGCGTGCACCGCGGCGCGGGCGCGCTGTCGCGACGCTGCACGCTGGCGTACGAGCGGGCCCGGCAGACGGTCGGCGACTTCCTCGGCGCCCGCCCCAACGACCACGTGATCTTCACCCGGAACACCACCGACGCGCTGAACCTGCTGGCCCGGGCGCTGCCCGCCGGCACCACCGTGATCACGTTCGGCGCCGAGCACCACGCCAACCTGCTGCCCTGGCCGCGCGGCTCGGTACGGCTGCCGGTCCCGGACAGCCCGGCCGGAGCGGTCCGGTCCCTCGCGGCGGCGCTCGGCGAACTCGCCCGCGACGCCCGGCCCGGCCTGCCCGTGCTGGTCGCGGTCACCGGCGCCGGCAACGTCACCGGCGAGTGCTGGCCGGTCGCCGAGCTGGCTCGGGTGGCGCACCGGCACGGCGCCCGCATCCTGGTCGACGCCGCGCAGCTCGCCCCGCACGCCCCGGTCGATCTGGCCGCGCTGGACGTGGACTATGTGGCCCTGTCCGGGCACAAGCTGTACGCCCCGTTCGGCGCGGGCGTGCTGGCCGGGCGCGCGGACTGGCTGGACGCGGCCCCGCCGTACCTGGCCGGAGGCGGCGCCACCAGCCACGTCGGCGCCGCTACGCACGAGGTGCGCTGGACGACCGGCCCGGCCCGGCACGAGGCCGGCACCCCGAACCTGCTGGGTGCGGTGGCGCTCGCCGCTGTCTGCGAGGCGCTCGGCGCGGCCGACCGGGACGCGCTGCACGCCCGGGAACAGGCGCTGCTGGCCCGTCTGCGTACCGGCCTGGCCGCGCTGCCGGACGTGGTGGAGCTGCGCATGTTCTCCCCCGAAGCGCCGCGGGTGGGCATCGTCAGCTTCGTGGTCGCCGGACGGGACTCCGCCGAGGTGGCCGCCCACCTGGCGAGCCGGCACCGGATCGGGGTACGCGACGGCCTGTTCTGCGCGCACCCGCTGACCCGGCGTCTGCTGGCCGAGGCCGCCGCCCGTACCGGCCGCACCGACCTGCCCCCGACCGCCCTGCGCGCCAGCCTCGGCCTGGGCACCACAGAGCCGGAGGTAGACACCCTCCTGACGGCCCTGACCCACCTCCCCTAGCCCTCTCCCCACCGCACCTCGAGCGGTGATCAAGGAGTTTGTGCACTGGTTGATCTCCTCGGAGTCCGGTAACTCCTTGATCAACGCGGCAGGGCGCCGGGGCGGGAGCGCGGGAGCCAGGGCGGGAGCGCGACCGGGCGGGGGTCAGCCGACGGGTGGGGCTGTGGGGGGATGAGCGGCGGGGTTCCGGGCTGCGGGTTCGCCCTGGCGGTTCTCGCCGAACGCCTGCCGCACCAGCCGGTTCGCCTCCTCCTGTTCGATCCCGGAGGCCACCATCAGGTCGCTCGCCGTGGTACGCACCTGGGCGATCACCACGCTGCCGGAGAAGCCGACCCCCTCGGCGTACGCCCGCCCGGCCTCGCTCACCGCGCGCAGCGACCGCTCGCGAGCCTCCTGCGGCTCCTGCCCGGCGGCGAACTCCTGGCGGAGCAGGCGCACCGACTCGGCCAGGTGACCGATCGCGTCCGGCATCGGCTCGGGGACCGGTTCGGAGTCCTCGATCATGGTGACCGCGCGGCGGATCAGCGTGCCGGTGTTGCGCATGGCCCGGTCGATCGGGTCGGCCGCCTCGGCGTAGTGGGTCAGCTCGCTGCGCCGGTGCCAGCGGGCCGGGGACAGCGTGCTGGTCTCCTTCGCGCCCTCGATCGCCTCGGAGAGGGCGGCCAGTTCCTCCTTGTTCTCCCGCAGCCGGAACAGCGCCTGCTGGGCCGCGTCCCGGTCCCGGCTGCGCACCGCGTCGGCGCAGGCGTCGAGCTGGCCGGCGAGCAGGTCCAGCGCGGGCCGGGCGGCCCGGTTGATCACCCGTAGCGGGTTGAGCGGCAGCAGGATGGCGGTGACCAGCAGCGCGATGCCGCCACCGAGCAACGCGTCGATGAAACGGGGGAACTCCAGGTTCTCGGTGGACGGGCTGAGCGTCACGATCAGCACCGCGGTGGCCGCGGCCTGGATCACGATGGCCACGCTCGCCCCGGCGAAGATGCTCAGCAGGATCGCCGAGGTCACCACGAGCGCGAGCTGCCAGGCGCCGGTACCGACGAAGTAGATGAGCGCGTCGCCGACGAGCACGCCCACCGCGACCCCGACGATCAGCTCGACGGTGCGCCGGAACCGCTGCCCCACCGAGGCGGCGAGCGTTCCGACAGCGGAGATCGGGGCGAAGACCGGCTGCGGGTTCTTCAGCAGCCGGTGCGAGATCAGGTACGCCAGGCCGGCGGCGAGCCCGGCCTGCACGGCGAGGCCGAACGCGGTACGGACCCGGTGCAGCCGGTCGTGCAGCGTCGCCTTGCCCCGGTGCCGCAGTTCCTCCATCGCGGAGGCGATCCGCTGCCCGTCACGGTCCGCCAGCCCTTCACGCAGGTTGCCACGACGCAGGAACCGCAGTCGTCCTTCCCGGGCCATGGCCGGTACTACCCGTACCGCCCCGGCTGAATCCCTCCGACCGGGCCGGACTGGGGCAGACTGCACCCGATGGACGAACTGACGGCACGGTGGCGGGCGACGGTACTGGCGGCGGGCGCGACCGATCCGGCGGGAGCCGACCGGGCCGGTGCCCGGCTGCTGGCGGGCTGGCGGGAGCCGCACCGGCGCTACCACGACGAGGAGCACCTGCGGGCGGTGCTCGACGTGGTCGACGCGTACGCCGATCTGGCCCGCGACCCCGACCTGGTCCGGCTGGCGGCGTGGTGCCACGACGCCGTCTACGACCCGCGCGCGGCGGGCGACGCCAACGAGCGGGCCAGCGCCGACCTGGCCGGCGAGCTGCTGGCCGCCGCCGGGCTCCCGGCCGCGACAGTGACCGGGGTACGCCGCCTGGTGCTGCTCACCGTCGGCCACGCGGTCGGGCCGGACGACCCGGACGGCGCGCTGCTGTGCGACGCGGACCTGGCGGTGCTCGCCGCCCCTCCGGCGCGCTACGACAGGTATGCCGCGGCGATCCGCGCCGAGTACGCGCACGTGCCCGATCCGGACTTCCGCACCGGCCGGGCCGCGGTGCTGCGGCACCTGCTCGCCCTGCCGGCGCTCTACCGCCTACCCGAGCCGCACACCCGCTGGGAGGCCCCGGCCCGGGCCAACCTGTCCCGGGAGCTGGCCGCGCTCACCTGAGACGCGGTGCTTCGGGCGGCGCAGACCGGAGTCCCGCAGCAGGCGGACGATCTCCCGCGACGGCACGACCGTGGCACCCAGCCAGACCGCCGCCCGGAACCGCTCGGCCGGCACGTCGTAGTGGTCGCGGTCGAAGCCCCGCCGGGGCGCGCCGAGCATCTCGGCGAACGCGTGCAGTTCGGCGTACGAGACGTCGCTGATCAGGTGCGACCAGAGCCGGCCGCGCCAGGGCACGGCGGGCGGGTCCAGGTAGAGCACGGCAACAGACGGTACGCCGGTAGCCTTCCCGGCATGGCCGCCCATCCCCTCCTCGACGACCTGCGGGCCGCGCTCGGCGACGCCGCCGTGCTGACCGACCCGGATCTGCTGGCCGGGCACGAGCGCGACGAGGCCGACCTGTGCGACTCGGGTACCCCGCTGGCGGTGGTGCGCCCCCGCGGCACGGATGAGGTGGTGGCTGTGGTCCGGGCGGCCGGGCGGCACGGCGTACCGGTGGTGCCGCAGGGTGCGCGGACCGGGCTGGCCGGCGCGGCGAACGCGGTCGCCGGCGCGGTGGTGGTGAGCACCGTGGCGATGGACGCGGTGCGGGAGATCGACCCGGTCGGCCGGATCGCCGTGGTGCAGCCGGGCGTGGTGAACGCGGCGCTCGCCCGTGCGGTACGGGAGCACGGCCTCTGGTATCCGCCGGACCCCGGCTCGTGGGAGTCGTCCACCATCGGCGGCAACGTGGCCACGAACGCCGGTGGCATGTGCTGCGTGAAGTACGGCGTGACCAGTGAGTACGTGCTGGGCCTGGAGGTGGTGCTCGCCTCCGGCGAGGTGCTGCGGACCGGGCGGCGTACCGCCAAGGGGGTCGCCGGGTACGACCTGACCCGCCTCTTCGTCGGCTCGGAGGGCACGCTCGGCGTGATCACCGAGGTGACTGTGGCGTTGCGCCCGGCCCCGGAGGAGTCACTGACCCTGGTCGCGGTCTTTCCCACTGTGGCGACGGCAGGTGGCGCGGTCGCCGGGATCGCCGAGCGGGGACTCACCCCGAGCCTGCTGGAACTGCTGGACCGGACGCATCTGCGGGCGATCGAGGCGTACCGGCCGATGGGTCTGCGCACCGATGCCGAGGCGCTGCTGCTCGCGGCGGTGGACACCGGCCCGCGTGCCGCCGACGACCTGGCCCGGCTGGCCGAGGTGTGCACGGCGGCGGGTGCCGACGAGGTCTACGCGGCCACCGACGCGACCGAGGCGGCGGCCCTGCTCCAGGCGCGGCGGCTGGCCCATCCGGCGATGGAGCGGTTCGCGGCGGAGACGTTCCCGGGCGGCAACGGCGGCCTGGTCATCGACGACGTGGCGGTGCCGCGCGGCCGGCTCGCGGAGCTGCTCGACGGGGTGGCCCGGATCGCCGAGGCGTGCCGGGTGCCGATCGGGGTGGTCGGTCACGCGGGCGACGGCAACATGCACCCGAACATCGTGGTCGACCGGGCCGATCCGGCGAGCCTGGCCCGGGGACGGCGGGCCTTCGACGAGATCATGCGGCTGGGGCTGGAACTGGGCGGCACCTGCACCGGGGAGCACGGCGTCGGGCTGCTCAAGCGGGACTGGCTGGCCCGCGAGATCGGGCCGGTGGGCGTACGCGTGCACCAGGCGATCAAGGCGGCGCTGGACCCGGCCGGCCTGCTCAACCCCGGCAAGGTCTTCTAGCCCTTGTCCTCGGCCGGCGTGGCCTGGGTGACGAGCAGCAGCACGTCGTAGGCCACCTTCGGCTTCGGCTCGCCCGGGCAGTCCTGGATGGTGACTGTCAGGTCCGGCGGCACGAGCAGCGTCGACGTCAGCACTCCGATGCAGCCCTGCTTGTAGCTGCGGGCCTGGTCGGTCTCCTTCGCGATCGCCGGGTCCGCGAGCATCCGCTGGAGCCGCGTGGTCTGCTCCAGGCTGAGCGTGCCGGTGGCGTCCACGCCGTCACCGGCGCAGTCGCGGCACTGCCAGCGGCCGGACGGGTCCACGTCGAGGTTGCGGACCGGGCCGTCGCCGAGCCGCTGCACCAGGGAGACGCGTCTGCCGTCCGGTGTCGGGCCGGCCGTGCCCGCCGCCCCGGGTGCGGTGGCGCCCTCGGCCCGTCCGAAGGAGCAGCCGGTCAGAGCGGCCGCCAGCAGGACGACGGCGGACAGAGCGGGGACGCGCGACCAGGATGGGCGAACCACGCGGGGAAACCTACACTTCCGTAGGTAGCGCGCACTACCGGCCGAGCGGCCCGGGTAGGGGATCCCCTACCTGGGGGAGGCCGGAAGTTCAACGCCCGGACCGTCGGTCCCCCGGTCGGCCGCGAATCCGCGGACGTCGGGCGCGCCGAGGCGGGCCGCGTCGGCAGCGATGTCGTCCGGCATGAGCTGCGACTCCCGCTCGGCCAGCACCCGCGCCCGGTAGTGGGCGACCTCCCGGTCCCGGGTCGCCGCGTCCCAGCCGAGCACCGCACCCATCAGCTCCGCGGCGTGCTCCGCCGACTCCAGGCCGCGGTGGCTGGTCTCGATCGAGATCCGGGTACGCCGGGTGAGCACGTCCTCCAGGTGCAGCGCGCCCTCAGCACGGGCGGCGTACGTCACCTCGGCGGCCAGGTATTCCGGTGCGCCCGCGAGCGGCGAGCCGAGCAGCGGGTCGGCGTCGACCAGGGCGAGCAGGTCGAGCGTGAGGGTGCCGTAGCGCTCCAGCAGGTGCTCGACCACGCCGACCGCCACCCCGTGCCGGCGGGCCAGGTCGGCCCGGTCCCGCCACATGGCGGCGTACCCGTCGGCGCCGAGCAGCGGCAGGTCGGCGGTACGCGAGGAGCGGGTCCGGCCGAGCCGGTGCATCGCGCGGTCGACCACGTCGGAGGCCATCACCCGGTAGGTGGTGTACTTCCCGCCCGCGACCAGCAGCAGGCCGAGCATCGGCTCCACCACGGCGTGCTCGCGGGACAGCTTGGAGGTGGAGTCCGCCTCGCCGGCCAGCAGCGGGCGCAGCCCGGCGTAGACGCCCTCGATGTCGGCGGTGGTCAGCGGCCGGTCCAGCACCATGTTGACCTGCGACAGCAGGTAGTCGATGTCGCTGGCGGTCGCGGCCGGGTGGGACCTGTCGAGTTGCCAGTCCGTGTCGGTGGTGCCGATGATCCAGTGCCCGCCCCAGGGGATCACGAACAGCACGCTCGTCGCGGTACGCAGGATCAGGCCGGTCTCGCCGACGATCGCCGAGCGGGGCACCACGAGGTGCACCCCCTTGGAGGCGCGGACCCGCAGCTTCGGGCGCAGCCCGACGTCGTTGAGCATCCGCGACATGTCGTCGCTCCACACGCCGGTGGCGGCGATCACGGTGCGGGCGCGTACCTCGAACTCGGCGTCCGGCGAACCGGCGGGCGCCTCCAGGTCGCGGACCCGCACGCCGGTGACCTCCCGGGCCTGCCGGGTCAGGCCGACCGCGCGGGCGCTCGTCACCACAGTCGCGCCGAGGCTCGCCGCGGTACGCGCCAGCGTCACCACCAGGCGGGCGTCGTCGACCTGGCCGTCGTAGTAGCGGATCGCGCCGGCCAGCTTGTCCGGCCGGAGGCTGGGGAAGATCCGGCGGGTGCCCTCGCGGGTGAGGTGCCGGTGCAGCGGCATGCCGCGGCCGCCGCCGAAGATCCCGGCGAACGCGTCGTACGCGGCCACGCCGAGGCCGTAGTAGGAGCGGCGGAAGAACCGCCGGGGCAGGTCGCCCGCGCCGCCCTCGGCGGGCAACGGCACCAGGATCGGCACCGGCCGGACCAGGTGCGGCGCGAGCCGGGTGGCGAGCAGACCGCGCTCGGTCAGCGCCTCGTGGACCAGGTGGAACTCCAGCTGCTCCAGGTAGCGCAGGCCGCCGTGGATCAGCTTGCTGGACCGGCTGGACGTGCCGGCGGCGTAGTCGCGCGCCTCCACCAGGGCGACCTTCAGCCCTCGGGAGGCGGCGTCGAGCGCGGCGCCCGCTCCGGTGACGCCACCGCCGATGACCAGCACGTCGAACCGCTCGGCCCGGAGGCGGCGCAGGTCGTCGGCGCGGCGCTCGGCGGACAGCCGGCCGGCCGTGGATCGGGACACACTCGGGTCACGCACCAGTCAACGGTAACCGTCCCGGGCGCGCGGCGACACGGCCCGGCCGTACCGTGATGACCATGCTGACCGGTCCGCCGCTCGCCCCCGTACCGCCGCCACCGCGCGAGACCGGTCCGTGGCCGGTCGTGGCGGCGGTGGCGACCGGGGTGTGGATCGTGCTGGTCACCGTGCCGGGCCAGATCACCGGCTGGCTGGTCGACCAGGTGGCGCTGGTCATCGGCGCGGACCGGCCGGTGGCGGCCTGGCCGGTGGTCGCGGTGGCCACGGTGCTGCTGGCCGGCGCCCCGGCGCTGGCGCTCGCGCTCGCGCCCCGCTCCCCCGCGCTGCGGGCGACCGGCCGGGCCTGGACCGCCGCCGTGGTCGCGCTCGGCGCGACCACGCTGCTGCGGACGGTGCCGCCGGTGCACCACGAGGCGTACCTGGCCGCGCTCGCGGTGACCGCCGCGGCGCTCGCGCTCGTCGCCGTCCGTCTCGGCCGGGTCCGGCCACCGGTGGTGGTGGACGCGACCCCGGAGGGCCGGTTCGGGTCGGTGTCGCTGCTGGCGATCGCGGCCGGGCTGGCCGTACTCCTGCCGTGGGCCTGGGTGGGCGCGCTCGGCGGAGCGCTGGAGACGCTGCTGGCCGGCCTGGCCGCCGCCGCGCTGGGCGCGCTCGCCGGGGCACTGCTCGGCGCCGGTTTCTGGGCCGCGTTCGGGCCGGGTCCGGTCCGGCTGGTGCTCGTCGGCGGTCTGGTCGCGGGGGTCGCATTGACGCCGCTCGCGGCCGGCGCCGGGCAGTCGGGCGTGCAGTTGCCGGCGCTGGTGCTGCTGCCGCCGCTCGGTTTCGTGCTGGCCGCGCTGGAGGCGGCGGCCCGCCACGCGGGTCGTCCGGCCGGGCCCGCGCCGGTGCGCCGGCTGGTCGGGCTCGCCCTGCTGGGGCCGCTCGCGTTCACCGACCCGGAGGAGATCAGCCTCCTGCTGTCCGCCACCCGCGACGCGCCGTTCTGGGTCGCGGTGGGCACCGGCGTGGCGTTCGCCGTCGCGGGCCTGCTCGCAGTCGGGTACGGCGTGCTGCTCGCCCGGTCCCGCACCCGCGCGCCCCGGCGCGGTCCGGCCGCGCTGGTCGCCGCCGCGCTGCTCGCCGCCGTCGCCGTGGTGTACGTGGTCCCCGGCCGGCCGGGACTGTACGGCGAGCGGCTGCTCGTGGTGCTGCGCGAGCAGGCCGACCTGACCGGCCTGCCGGCCGGGACGCCGGGCCGGGCCGGACGGGACGTCCGGGCGACCGAGGTCTACCGGCGGCTGGTGGCCACAGCCGACAGCACGCAGGGCGACCTGCGCCGCACGCTGGCCGGGATGCGGCTGAACCCGACGCCGTACTACCTGGTGAACGCGATCGAGACGGACGGCGGGCCGGCGGTGCGGGCCTGGTTGTCGAGTCGTCCCGAGGTGGCCCGGGTGCTGGTGAGCCAGCGGCTGCGCCCGCTGCCCGCGCTCGCCCCGCAGGCGCGCGGCGACGCCCCGGCGCCGGCCGGCCCGGCCTGGAACGTCTCGCTGATCGGCGCGGACCGGGTCTGGTCGGACCTGGGCGTCACCGGGTCCGGCGTGGTGGTCGGCAGCTCAGACTCCGGGGTGGACGGCCGGCACCCGGCGCTCGCGGGCGGCTTCCGGGGCGGCGACGACTCGTGGTACGACCCGTGGGAGGGCCGCCGCGCCCCGGCCGACCGGGGTGGCCACGGGACGCACACGCTCGGCAGCGCGGTGGGCCGGGACGGGATCGGCGTGGCGCCGGGTGCGAGCTGGGTCGGCTGCGTCAACCTGGAGCGCAACATGGGCAGCCCGGCCCGCTACCTCGACTGCCTCCAGTTCATGCTGGCCCCGTTCCCCGAGGGCGGGAACCCGCTCACCGACGGCCGTCCCTCACGCGCCCCGGACGTGCTCACCAACTCGTGGGGCTGCCCGCCGGTGGAGGGGTGCGACCCGGGGGCGCTGCGACCGGCGACCGCCGCGCTGACCGCGGCCGGCATCCTGGTGGTGGCCGCGGCCGGGAACACCGGCCCGTCGTGCGGCTCGATCAACGATGCGCCCGCGCCGTACCCGGACGTGCTGACCGTCGGGGCGGTGGACCGGCAGCGGCGCGTCACCGAGTTCTCCAGCCGCGGTCCGGCGCCGGACGGTCGGGCCAAGCCGGACCTGGTCGCCCCGGGCGCCGCGGTGCTGTCCGCGATGCCGGGCGGCGGGTACGCCACCCTGGACGGCACCTCGATGGCCACGCCGCAGGTCGCGGGCGTGGTGGCGCTGATGTGGTCGGCGAACCCGGCGCTGGTCGGAGACCTGGAGCGGACCCGGGCGATCCTGCGCGACACCGCGCAGCCGGTCACCCAGCCCGCCGGGGCGGACACCTGCGGTGGACCGCAGGACGTCTCCGGCGCCGGGCTGGTGGACGCGTACGCGGCGGTCCGCGCGGCCCGGTCGGTGGCGACCGGTTAACAACCCTGTCCATTGGTCTGCCGATGCCCTAGGGTCGGCGTCCATGGACGTGGAGATCATCGAGCTGGGCCGGGACCGGCTGCCCGAGGTGGTCGAGCTGTGCCGGCTGTCGTTCGATCTGCCGGAGGACGCGGCCGAGGCGTCAGCCGTGGTGGTCACCGTGGCGGAGCGGGCCGCAGCCGACCGTCCGGTGCTGCGCCTCGGTGCGGTACGCGACGGCGCGCTGGTCGGCGTACTCGTCGGGTCGCTGTCGGCGGCCGATCCGCGCCTCGGCCACGTCGACCTGGTCGCTGTCGCGCCCACTGAGCGCCGCCAGGGCGTGGGCGGGGCGCTGCTGACCGAGGCGGAGAGCCGGCTCGGCGCGCTCGGCGCGGCCGAGGTGCTGCTCGCCGGCAACCCGCCGCACTACGCCTGGCCGGGCGTCGACGTGCGCTACACCCCGGCGGTCTGCGCCGCGCAGCGGCTCGGCTACCGGCAGGACCGTACCGCCTGGAACATGACCGCCGAGCTGTCCGAGGGGTCGGCGGCGCTGCGCCCCACCGAGGCCGCCGAGCAGCGGCTGGCCGGGCGGGGCGTGACGGTACGCCGTGCCGCCTCCGACGACCTGCCGGCGCTCGCCGCGTTCGCCAGGTCCACGTTCGGCGGCGCCTGGGACGGTGAGCTGGCCGGTTCGGTGGGGCGGCCGGACGCGGGTGTGCACCTGGCCGAGCGGGACGGCGAGATCCTCGGGTTCGCCGCGTACGGTTCGGCGCGGCCGAGCTGGTTCGGGCCGATGGGCACCGCACCGGCGGCGGAGGGCTCCGGGATCGGCGGCGTGCTGCTGCGCCGGTGCCTGCGCGACCAGGCGGCGGCCGGGATCACCGCGGCGCAGATCGGCTGGGTGGGGCCGGTGCCGTTCTACTCGAACGCGGCGGGCGCCCGGATCGAGCGGGTGTTCTTCCTCTACCGGAAAGCCATCAAAGGGGCATAGACGTCAATAGTGCCATTCAGCCTCCTTCGCCATCGACCGGGCTCTACGGTCGGAGCAGAGGAGGCGGTGCATGACCACGAATGACGAACGGGCCGAGGATCCGGCGGCGGCCCGGCGCCCGGCCGACGAGCTTCCCGGCCAGCTCCCGTTCGACCGGCTCGACGTCGGCGACGCCGAGCAGCTCGCCGAGCTGACCGGCGCAGACGCACCACCGGTGGAGGAGCCACGGCAGCCGGTGGACGAGCCGAGGCGGCCGCCACCGCCGTACGACAGGGCGCACAAGCGGCGCAACCAGCGCCGGCTGCCCACCTGAGCCGGATACGCGGAAAGGGGGCGGACCGCTGACGCGGCCCGCCCCCTTCGGCGTACTGGGTGGAGCTGGACTCAGAAGTCCATCTCCCCGCCACCCGGGCCCGCCGGGGCGGCCGGGGTCTTCTCCGGCTTGTCCGCCACGACGGCCTCGGTGGTGAGGAACAGCGCGGCGATCGAGGCGGCGTTCTGCAGCGCGGAACGCGTCACCTTGGCCGGGTCGATGATGCCCGCGGCCAGCAGGTCCACGTACTCGCCGGTCGCGGCGTTGAGGCCGTGACCCGGGTCGAGGTTGCGGACCCGCTCGACGACGACGCCACCCTCCATACCGGCGTTGACGGCGATCTGCCGCAGCGGGGCGTCCAGCGCGATCTTGACGATCTGCGCGCCGGTCGCCTCGTCGCCGGCCAGGTCCAGCTTGTCGAAGGCGGTCTTGCCGGCCTGCACCAGCGCGACGCCACCACCCGGGACGATGCCCTCCTCGACGGCGGCCTTCGCGTTGCGGACGGCGTCCTCGATGCGGTGCTTGCGCTCCTTCAGCTCGACCTCGGTGGCCGCGCCGACCTTGATCACCGCAACACCGCCGGCCAGCTTGGCCAGACGCTCCTGCAGCTTCTCCCGGTCGTAGTCGGAGTCGCTCTTGTCGATCTCGGCCCGGATCTGGTTCACCCGGCCCTGGATCTGCTCGGCGTCGCCGGCACCGTCGACGATGGTGGTCTCGTCCTTGGTCACCACGACCTTGCGGGCGCGGCCCAGCATCTCGAGGCCGGTCGCGTCCAGCTTGAGGCCGACCTCCTCGCTGATGACCTGGCCACCGGTGAGGATGGCGATGTCGGTCAGCATGGCCTTGCGGCGGTCACCGAAGCCCGGCGCCTTGACGGCGACCGACTTGAAGGTGCCACGGACCTTGTTGACCACCAGGGTGGCGAGGGCCTCGCCCTCCAGGTCCTCGGCGATGATCAGCAGCGGCTTGCCCGACTGCATGACCTTCTCCAGGATCGGGAGCAGGTCCTTCACCGACGAGATCTTGCTGTTGACGATCAGGATGTACGGGTCGTCGAAGACGGCCTCCATACGCTCCGGGTCGGTCATGAAGTAGGCGGAGATGTAGCCCTTGTCGAAGCGCATGCCCTCGGTGAGCTCGAGCTCCAGGCCGAAGGTGTTGCTCTCCTCGACGGTGATGACACCTTCCTTGCCCACCTTGTCCATCGCCTCGGCGATGATCTCGCCGACGCTGGGGTCGGCGGCGGAGATGGAGGCGGTGGAAGCGATCTGCTCCTTGGTCTCCACGTCCTTGGCGAGCTTGAGCAGCTCCTCCGAGACGCTGGCCACGGCGGCCTCGATGCCCCGCTTCAGGGCCATCGGGTTGGCGCCGGCGGCCACGTTGCGCAGACCCTCACGGACCAGGGCCTGGGCCAGGACGGTCGCCGTCGTCGTGCCGTCACCGGCGACGTCGTCGGTCTTCTTCGCGACCTCCTTGACCAGCTCGGCGCCGATCTTCTCGTACGGGTCCTCGAGCTCGATCTCCTTGGCGATGCTCACACCATCGTTGGTGATGGTGGGAGCACCCCACTTCTTCTCGAGCACGACGTTGCGGCCCTTGGGGCCGAGGGTCACCTTCACGGCGTCGGCGAGCTGGTTCATGCCCCGCTCGAGGCCGCGGCGCGCCTCTTCGTCGAACGCGATCATCTTGGCCATACGGCGTTGTCCTCCTGGACACTCACGGGCCACCCGGATGCCCGGATGGGCCGTCTGGTGTACGCACCTTGGGGACGTCGCCACCTGGCGACGACGACGTCTCCTCGGTCGGGCCGGACAGCCCGCGACGACCGGCCTCGTACCGCTCCGGCGCCCCTTCGGACACCGGCGCGGCCGTGGCCCTACCGCCCCGACCTTCTGGCACTCACCGTACGCGAGTGCCAATGACTTGTTTAGCACTCTCCCTAGCCGAGTGCAAGCACGACAGCCCCGCTCAGCCGAGTTCCGCCGCCAGCCGGGCCGCGTTCACCGGGCCTTCCTGAGCCCGCTGTTCGGCGTACGTGACGACCAGCCCGACCTGCTGCGCCAGGTAGGCCGGGGCAGCCAGCAGGGCGCCGAACACGGCGAGCGCCACGGCGCCGATCGCGGTGCCGACGGCCTTCATCGGCTCCACGCCGAACACCGCCCCGCTGATCCCGCCCACGACCGCGTCCAGCACCGTCGCCGCGAGGAGGACAGCCATCACCAGCGCGACCCGGCCCAGCACCATGCCGAACCGGCTGTGGAACATCCGCCACGCCCGCCCGATCGGCTCCCGCCGCTCGAACAGGTAGACCGGACCGAACAGGGCCAGCGCGAACGCGGCGTAGAGGCCGGGCAGCAGGCAGAAGCAACTGCCGATCATGACCAGCAGCGAGACCAGGAGCGTCCAGCCCCACAGGCCGAGGGCACGGCGCAGCCCGTACCGGAAGGCGGCGCCGAGTCCGGTCGGTTCGCCGGCCGCCTGGCGGGCGACCACCCAGGTGCCGGCGGCCCAGCCCGCCGCCTGGAGCAGGCCGAACACCAGCCCGGCGGACAGGAGCACGCCGTAGAAGGCGAACATCTGCCCCCAGAAGCCGGCCGGCAGCACCGGCGCACCGTCCGGGGCGGTCGCCATCTCGCCCTCGGGGCTGAAGACGAGCGTGAGGACGCCGATCACCGCCGCCGGGACGACCTGGGTGAGCAGCACGATGGGCAGCAGTTGGCGCCAGCCGCGCCGCAGCGCGGCGGTACAGCGGGCGAACCAGGGACCGATGCCCGCGTGCGGCGGGTTGACGAGCGGATCCTGCGGGTCGATGCCCGGGAACCAGCCGACGTACGCCCCGGGACCGGCCGGCACCGGGTACGCCGCACCGGGGACCGGGTAGGCCGCACCGGGCATCGGATAGCCCGGGTACACCGGACCACCCAAGCCCGGCGGCGGGGTGCCCGGCGGCGCGTTCCAACCGTGCGGAGGAGTGCCCGGCGCGTTCCAACCGTGCGGAGGAGTGCCCGGCGCGTTCCAACCGTGCGGAGGAGTGCCCGGCGGCGCGGTCCAGCCCTGCGAGGTGTGGCCGGGTGAGGTGTCATCCGGCGCGGTCCATCCGGGCGGGTTGGCCGGGACCGGGCCGCCGGGCTGCGGGGTGTCGTACCCCTGCTCGGCCGGGACGATCGGCACGGGGCCGGTGTGACCGGCCCACGGGTCGGCGCCGGACGCGCCGGAGGCGGGCGTGGCCCCTCCGGTGGTCCCCGGCGGTCCCGGTGCCGGCTCGGCGGCGGGCGGCGGGGGCGCGGTCGGGTCGGCCGGAGGGCCGGACGCCGCCGGCTCGGTGGAACCCGACGGGGGCAGATCGGACATGGGCCCTCCTCAGCGACTACGGCTGGAACGGCTCATGATCTTCCATGGTGGTCGGCCGCAACGCAGCCCCCGGGCCGGGGTCCGGTCGCGGGAGCACCGCCCGCCGCAGGTCAGGCGATGACGCGGACCCGCTCGGCCTGCGGACCCTTCTGCCCCTGCGCGATCTCGAACTCGACGCGCTGGCCGTCGTCGAGCGCCTTGTAGCCGTCCATCTCGATCGCGGAGAAGTGGACGAAGACGTCCTGCCCGCCGTCGACGGCGATGAAGCCGTAGCCCTTTTCGGCGTTGAACCACTTCACGGTGCCCTGTGCCACGGTGCACTTCCTCACTCTGCGCGGCGTTCCAACACCCGGAAACCGGCGGACCGGCACCGGTGGCGCACCGGTCCAGCGATCGGCGACGCTGAATTCGGTGACCGAAATCGCACGCTACACGAGGCGTGACGACGGCGCACGACCACAAATCGGGCATATTCCGGGGCGTACCCGGGCCTGTCGCACACCCGCCGCGGACCGTCCGGTATGCATGCGGCATGACCAGCGTGAGCACCACGACCACCGTCCGCCGGGTCCGGCCGGAGGACGCCGGCCGGATGCGGGCGCTCCGGCTGGAGATGCTGGCCGACTCCCCGCTGGCCTTCCTGGAGACGGTGGCCGAGGCCGCCGCCCGGCCGCACGCGGAGTTCGCGGCCCGGGTCGCGGCCGTCTCCCGGGGCGACCACACCGCGCAGTTCGTGGCCGACCCGGGCGGCCGTCTGGTCGGCCACGCCGGCGGCATCGCCGCGCCGGACGAGCCGGGCCTGACGCTCGTCTACGCGGTCTACGTGACGCCGGCCCGGCGGGGCAGCGGCCTGCTGGCGGCGCTCGTCGACGAGGTGGCGGCCTGGTCGCGCGCCTGCGGACGGCCCGAGCTGATGATGGAGGTGGTGGTCGGCAACGACCGCGCCTACCGGGCCTATCAGAAGCTGGGCTTCGTGGACACCGGCGTACGCGTGCCGCACCCCCGGATCGCCGGTCTGCACGAGCTGCAGATGCGCCGCCCGGCCTGAGCCGGCGCGGCGTTAATAAGGGGCCCCTCCTCTACCGGAGGCGTTAAGAAGGGGCCCCTCCTTTCAGACGTGCCGGCGGCTCTGCACGATGCGGAACCGGTTGGCCACGTACGCGCCGTCGGTCAGCGCCGAGTTGGCCGCCGCGTTCGCGCCCGAACCGTGGAAGTCGGAGAACGCCGCCGACTGGTTGACGAACACCCCGCCGGTCAGGTTGCAGGACAGGTGCACCCCGGCGTCGATCGCCGCCGCCTCGGCCGCGTCCAGCACCGCCTCGTTCGTGGAGTAGACGCCCGCGGTCAGCGCGCCCTTCTCCCCCACCGTCTCGCGCAGGATGCGCAGGCTGTGCTCGGTGGAGTCGGTGGCGATGGCGAACGAGATCGGCCCGAACCACTCCCGCGAGTAGGTGGCGGTGTCGGACGCGTCGAGCTTCACCACAGTCGGCGTACGCACCACCGCGCCGGGGAAGGACGGGTGCTCGACGGTGCGCGACTCCAGCACCGGCTCGCCGACCTTGGTGACCTCCTCCAGCCGCTCCAGCACGCCGTCGTTGACGATCGCGCCGGTCAGCTCGACGCCCCGGGCCGGGTCGGCGGTCAGCTTGGCGACCGCGCCGGCGATCCCGGCCGCCACCTCGTCGAAGCTCTTGTGACCCTGGTCGGTCTCGATACCGTCGCGCGGGATCAGCAGGTTCTGCGAGGTGGTGCACATCTGGCCGCTGTACAGCGTCAGCGTGAAGCCGAGGTTGCGGCAGAGCCCGGCGAAGTCGTCGGTGGAGTCGATCACCACCGTGTTCAGGCCGGCCTTCTCGGTGTAGACGGCGGCCTGCCGGGCGTTCGCCTCCAGCCAGTCGCCGTACTCGGTGGAGCCGGTGAAGTCGACGATCTTCACGGCCGGGTGCAGGGCCAGCGTGGTGGCGAGCTTCTCGCCGTCGGTCTCGGGGGCGAGCTGCACCAGGTTCGGGTCGAAGCCGGCCTCGGCGAGCACCTGCCGGGCGTACTTGACGGTGATCGCCAGCGGCAGCACCGCGCGCGGGTGCGGCTTCACCACGACCGGGTTGCCGGTGGCGAGCGAGGCGAACAGACCGGGGTACGAGTTCCAGGTCGGGAACGTGTTGCAGCCGATGACCAGCGCGACACCGCGCGGCACCACGTGGAACGTCTTGGTCATCCGCAGCGGGTCGCCCTTGCCCGCGGCCTTCTCCCAGCCGGCGGTGCCCGGGTGGCGGGTCATCTCGGCGTACGCGTAGGCGACCGCCTCCAGCGCGCGGTCCAGCGCGTGCGCGCCACCGGCCTGGAACGCCATCACGAACGCCTGGCCGCTGGTGAACTGCACCGCGTTGGCCAGCTCGAACACGTTGCGGTGCAGCCGGTCCAGGATCTCCAGGCAGACACCGGCCCGGGCCTGCGGGCCCGCGTCGCGCCAGGCGGGCAGCGCGGCGCTCGCGGCGGACACCAGCTGGTCGGCGCCCGCGTGCGGGTAGCGCACGTCCAGCGCCACCCCGAACGGGCTGGCCTCGGTGGCCACCGTGGTGCCGTCACCGGCCTGGTCGAGCGGGAAGTCCCCGCCCAGGTACGCCTCGAAGGCGGCCTTGCCGTCGGCGGCGGCGGTCTCGCCGTACACCCGGGGGCTGGGCGACTCGGGATAGGCCGACCAGTACCCGCGCTCCGCGATGGCGGTCAGCGCCCGGTCGAGGGTCTCGCGGTGCCTGTCGTACAGGGGGTGCGGGGTCTCCGTCATGCCCGCCATCATGCAACAGAAAGGCACCAGATCAGTAGGGGCGTGTCACAACTCAGATCGTCAACTGCCAGTCGACCGAACCGGCGGCGGGGCGGAACCCGAGTTGCTCGTTGATCGCGATCATGTGGCGGTTCGCGGCCGCGTTCCAGGTGTCGACGGCCCGCAACGCCGGTTCGTGCGCCAGCGCGTACGCCAGGTTCCCGGCCTTGCAGAGCAGGCCCAGCCGGTGGCCGCGGTGGCCGGGGTCGACGAGGGTGATCTGCTGCCAGGCGTGGTCGGTGCTGCTCGCGTCCAGGCTGAGCTGGGTCCACCCGACCAGGCGGCCGGTCGCCTCGTGCACCGCGCCGGTGTTGTACCGGCGTACGCCCCGGGCGTCCAGTGCCCGCTCCGCGTCCCGCACCCGCGCGGCGTCCACCTGCTCCGGCTCCCAGTCCAGCTCGCCCATCGGCGCGTCGAGCAGTAGCCGGCCCTCCAGGTAGGCGACGTCCGCGACGTACTCCTCGGGGGTGTGGTCGCGCCACCGCACCGGCCGGTAGCCGGTCGCCGCGGCGCGCGCGTCGGCCAGCAGCGCGGCGAGCCGGTCACGGTCGAGCCCGGCCACGTCGAGGCGGCGGCGGACGTCGGCCAGCGCCGGCTTGGCGCCCACGGCGGCGGCGAACGCGGCACCGGGGAAGACCCGCCCCTCCTCGCCGGGCAGCGCGGCGACGGTAGCGCCGACCAGTCGTTTGCCACCGTGCTCCCGCAGCAGCCGGACGCCGTGGTCGTGCAGCGTGCGCCCGATGCCCTGCCGCCGGTACGCCGGGTCCACGGTCAGCTCGACGCTCGCGTTCTCGGTGTTGTCGATCGTGTGCAGGTAGAGCCGGAGCCAGCCGACGGGCCGCCCGTCCAACCGGGCCACCAGCCAGCGCGTGTCGATGCCGGGCATCGGGTGCCGCAGCGGCGCCTCGAACCGCCGCCGGCAGAGGTCGGGCAGGTCCGGCTCGTCGACGGCCTGCGCGCCGCAGGCGATCCGGTAGACCGCGTCGAGCGTCGGCCGGTCGGTCGGATCCAGCGGCGTCACCGTGAGCGTCATGCCACCGAGGGTGCGCCGGACACAGCGAAGAGGCCAGCGGTTTTCCGCTGGCCTCTTCGGACGTTGGTCGGGAGGGACGTCCGCACAACGCCTCCGGCGTTGGGTCGCAAGAACTTGAAAAGTCTCCGGCGGATGCCCTCCCGCACGAAGCATCTTGCGCCGTCCGGTTCCTGCCGTCAAGTCCTTGAGGGCGGTTTTCTGGCACTCACCGCACATCACCGGTTACCCACCGGTCTCACCCGATCCCCCACCCGGGCGAGCCCCACCTCCCCCACCCGGCCACCCCCGCCGACGGCGGTGACCAAGGAGTTCGTGTCACGAAACGGCCCGGCCGGCGACACATACTCCTTGATCACCGCGCAGGTGGCGGAGGACCGGAGGGGTCAGGCCAGGAGGCCGGCGTCGCGGGCGGCGCGGAGGCTGGGCTTGATGCGGTGGGTGGGGCCGACCTGGGTGGCCACCGCGTCGAGCGTCTTCAGGCCCTCGCCGGTGTTGAACACCACCGTCTCGGCGGCCGGGTCGAGCCGGCCCGACTCGACCAGCTTGCGCAGCACCGCGACCGTCACGCCGCCGGCCGTCTCGGCGAACACCCCTGTGGTACGGGCGAGCAGCCGGATGCCCGCGCGGATCTCGTCGTCGTCGGCGTAGTCCATCCAGCCGCCGGTACGCCGCACCGCTTCCAGCGCGTACAGCCCGGCCGCCGGGTCGCCGATGTTCAGCGACTTGGCGATGCCGGCCGGCTTGACCGGCACGATCGTGTCGGTGTCGCCGTGCAGCGCGGTGGCGATCGGGTTGCAGCCGGCCGACTGCGCGCCGAACACCTTCCAGCCGCCGGCCGGTGCCTCGACCAGCCCGATCTCGACCAGCTCGGCGAACGCCTTGTCGATCTTGGTGAGCAGCTCGCCGCTGGCCATCGGGATGACCACCTGGGCCGGGATCCGCCAGCCGAGCTGCTCGGCCACCTCGTAGCCGAGCGTCTTGGAGCCCTCCGCGTAGTAGGGCCGGACGTTCACGTTGACGAACGCGGTGTCCTCGAACTCGTCGGTCTCCACCAGCTCGCCGCAGAGCCGGTTCACGTCGTCGTACGAGCCGTCGATGGCGACCAGGTCGCCGCCGTACACAGCGGTGGTGACGACCTTGCCCTGCTCCAGGTCGCCGGGGATGAAGACGATCGACGGCACGCCGGCCCGGGCCGCGTGCGCGGCGACGGAGTTGGCGAGGTTGCCGGTGGAGGCGCAGGCGTAGCGGGCGAAGCCGAGCGCGCGGGCCGCGGTGAGCGCCACCGAGACGACCCGGTCCTTGAACGAGTGGGTGGGGTTCGCGCTGTCGTCCTTGACCCAGAGCGGCGCGGTGAGCCCCAGCTCGGCCGCGAGGTGCGGGGCGGCGACGAGCGGGGTCAGCCCCGGGTCGAGCGTGACCCGGGTGGCCGGGTCCTGACCGGCCGGCAGCAGCGCCGCGTACCGCCAGATGTTGTCCGGACCGGCCTCGATCTGCTCACGGGTGACGGTGGCGAGCGCGGCGGTGTCGTAGTCGACCTCCAGCGGCCCGAAACACTCGTAGCAGGCGTGCTGCGCGGCGAGCGGGTACCGCGCCGAACAGGCACGGCAGACCAGGGCGCGGGCCGGGCTGAGGGTGGTGTCGATACCGGTGGCGACGGGAAGCGTCGACGTCATGTCGAGGAGTTCCTCTCATCTTTCCCCGCATCGCCGGGTGCGGCGGGGACGGAATTGGCACCTGCCCGCTGTCGCTCGTCGTCGAGCGTGCGGGTGGTTGCCGGGGCGTCGTCGGGCCGTATCCCTCAGCCCCTCTGGATGAGGTATTCAGTTGTGCCGCCGAGTCTAGGCGCTGCTCACGGCCGCGCCACCTCGGGATCCCACGCTGTGGGCCGGCTCGGCGTCCGACCACCGCGACCGGCTCCACCACAGCGGGCTACCCGGGCCTGCTCGATGCGGTCCTCGCCGAGCGCGGCCGAGTGGCATGATCACCCGATGCGGAGATCGGTGCGCCTGATCGGCGCCCTCACCGGCGTGACGCTGATGGCAGCCTGCGCCCCGGCGCAGGGGCCCGCGGAAGGAGTGTCCGATCCGATGCCCACGGCGCCGCCGCGGCCGGGTGCCGCCACGGCCGAGCCGACGCCCGCCGCCACCTGCTCGCCGGAGGGCGTCGCGATCACCGAGCTGGGGGTGAGCGCCGCGATGGGGCTGCGGGCGATGGGCCTGGACCTGCTCAACTGCGGCGACCGGCCGTACGAGCTGCGCGGCTATCCGGCGGTCGCGCTCCGGGACGCCGACGGCGACCCGATCGAGGTGCGGATCATCCCGGGCGCCAAGCCGATCACCTCCGGCTTCGACCACCCGCCCACCCGGATCGTGCTGGCCCCCGGCGAGCGGGCCGGCGCGGCGCTGATCTGGCGGAACCTGGTCACCGACGCGACGGTGCCGGCGACGAACGGCACCGGACTCGACGTCGCGCCGGTGGCCGGCCGGCCGGCGCACCCGGTCGCCCTGGACGGGCCGATCGACCTCGGCAACACCGGCCGGCTGGGCGTCAGCGCGTGGGAGCGCCGCAAGCCCGGCCCGGCCGACACGCCCACGCCGGCTGCCCCGCCCCCGCCCACGACTCCGCCGGTCAATCCGCTGTAGGAACCAGAGCCCGGCACGGGAGCACCCCGACCGGGATCTGGTTCGGTGCGAACGCTCAGACCGGGACCGAGGCCGGCGCGGCGGCGGGCTCGGTCGCGGTGGACCGGCGGCGGGCCAGCAGCGCGTCGAGCGCCCAGTTTCCCGGGCCGAGCACCGCGACCAGCAGGAACGACCAGCAGAAGAGCGCGGCCAGCTCGCCGCCGTTCTGCATCGGCATCAGGTGGTGCGGCTGGTGCACCACGAAGTACGCGTACGCCATCGAGCCGGAGGCGAGCAGTGCGGCCGGCCGGGTGAACAGGCCGACGAGGACCAGCGCGCCGCACACGAGCTGGATCAGCGCCGCCCACCAGCTGGGCCAGGTGGCGAACGGGACGGCACCGCCGGTGGCCGGGTTGCCGCCGAACAGGCCGAAGATCGAGGCGGCGCCGTGGCAGAGGAAGAGCAGGCCGGTGACGATGCGGAACAGGGACAGCACGGGGTCTTTCAGCTGCGCCGGGATCATAGGGAACCTCCTGGTACGGGTGCCGGACGCCGTCCAGGATGGCGGGAGTATCGATCGATGTTAATCGATATCTTTGCAGGCGGGACAATCGCATGGGAACGCTCCCATGATATGGGCCGAGGCGCTCCCGTGGTGACCCCGTCCGGGTCACCTCAGCTCGTGACGTCCTTGCGGGTGAAGCGCCAGAAGGCCAGGCCCCAGAAAAGCGTGGCGTAGACGACCGCCGAGAACGCGCCCTTGACCACGTCGTCGGTCTGCATCGGCGTCGACAGCAACCCCAGCCAGGCGCTGCTGTAGTGGGTCGGCAGCAGGTTCCGCAGCCCGCCCAGCGCGGTGATCTGGTCCAGGATGCTGGACAGGATCCACAGCAGCACCGCGCCGCCGACCGCGCCGAGCGCGGCATCGGTGGTCACCGACAGCAGGAACGCCAGTCCGGCCACCACCAGCAGCACGACCGCGAGATAGCCGAGCACGCCGAGCAGCCGCAGCAACCCGTCCGCCGGCGCCAGCTCGGCCGAGACCTGGCTGCTCAGCGGCTTCCAGCCGTACCGGAGCGTGCCGGCGAGCAGCGCGGTACCGGCCAGCAACAGCAGGGCCAGCCCGGAGTACGCGAGCGCGACGACCAGCTTCACCGCGAGCAGCCGGGCCCGGGGCACCGGCACCGCCAGCAGGTAGCGCAGGCTGCCCCAGCTCGCCTCGCTCGCCACCGTGTCGCCGCAGAACAGCGCCACCACCACGACCAGCAGGAACGACGCGGACACCAGGATCGAGAACAGGGTGAAGTTGAGCCCGCCTGACGTGGCCAGGTCGGCCAGGCTGGAGAACTCGCCCCGCCCGCCGCCGTCGTCGTCCCCGGCGTCGAACTGGAACGCCACCAGGATGATCAGCGGCAGCAGCACCATGAACCCCAGCGCGAGCTGGGTACGCCGGCGCGACGCCTGCCGCCGGAACTCCGCGCCGAACGGGAGCGTGGCCGAGGGCCGGTAACCGGCCGCCGCCCCGCCCGCGCCCGGCGCCGCCGTACCGGACGTGCCGCCACCAGGCGACGATGCCACAGACGAACCCGCCATCACCGGTCCCCGCTTCCCCGAGAGTTCTCGCCCACCAGGGCGAGGAACGCGTCCTCCAGGCGGCGCCGGGGCACCACCCGGTCCACCCCGATGCCGGCGCGGACCAGTTCGGCCACCACCTCGCTGCGGGCGGTGCCGTTGGTGTCGACCACCAGGCCGCCGTCGGCGTCGGGCAGCACCCGTACGCCGTCGAGTCGGTCGAGCACCGTACGCGCCGCGTCCGGGTCGCTCACCTCGAACAGCACGCTCGGCGACTCGCCGACGATCTCCTCCACCGGGCCGGACGCCACGATCCGCCCCTTGTTCACCACCACCGCGTGCGTACAGGTCTGCTCCACCTCGGCCAGCAGGTGGCTGGAGACCAGCACCGCCCGGCCGTCGGTGGCGTAACGCTGGAGCACCCGGCGCATCTCGGCGATCTGCGGCGGGTCCAGCCCGTCCGTCGGCTCGTCCAGCACCAGCAGCTCGGGCAGGCCGAGCATGGCCTGGGCGATGGCCAGCCGCTGCCGCATGCCGTGGCTGTACTTCTTCGTCCGCCGGTGCACCGAGTCGCCCAGGCCGGCGATCTCCAGCGCCTCGTCGAAGTGCGCGTCCTCCCACGGCCGGCCGGTGGCCCGCCAGTACGCCTTGAGGTTGTCCAGGCCGGACAGGTGCGGCAGGAAGCCCGGCCCCTCGACCAGCGCGCCGATCCGGGACAGCACCGGCGAGCCCGGCACCAGCCGGTGACCGAAGACGTAGATCTCCCCGGCGGTGGGCTGGGTCAGTCCCATCAGCACCCGCAGCGTGGTGGTCTTGCCCGCGCCGTTGGGCCCGAGCAGGCCGACCACCTGGCCGGGGTGCACCTCGAAGTCCACGTCGGAGACCGCGACGAAGCCGTCCGCGTACTCCTTGCGCAGGTTGCGCACGGCGAGCGGGACGCCCGCGTACTCCGGGTGCACGGAGTCGTCCTGGCGACGGTGCCGGCGGCGGGTGAGCAGCACGACCACGACGAGCCCGGCCACGATCGCGACGAGCAGGCCGGCCAGCGCCCAGCGCCAGATCGCGGCGGTGGTGGGGATCGGCGTGGCGTCGACGGTGGGCAGCGTCAGCGGCCCGTCGGCGAGCGCCACCGTGTGCACGGCCGGTTCGGCGGGCGAGGCGTACGCCTGGTCCGACGTCGCCACCACGAGCCGCAGCCGGTGCCCGGCCTCGACCCGCCGGACGATCCCCGGCAGCGTCACGGTGACCGGCGTGGCCGCGTCGACGGTGGCCGGCAGGCCGGTCAGGCGCACCGGCGCGACCAGGCCGGACGGCAGCGTGGCAGCGCCCTGCGGGTCGACGTCGTAGAGCTTCACGAACAGCACCGCCTCGCCGGTCGGGGAGGCGGCCCTGATCCGCACGGTGGGCGCGCCCACCACGTCGACCGGCTCGTCCAGCGGCGCCGACTCGAAACGGGCGTGCTGGCCGGGGATGTCACCGGCGACGCCGTCCAGCAGCGAGCCGAGCGCGCCCGCGAACGGCACCGAGGAGATCGCCGCCGGGTTGCCGTTCGGCGGTACGGCGACCGGCTGGGGCGGACCGGCGAGCGTCACCTCGCGGCGGTCCTGCCCGGTCAGCCCCGGGTAGTCGGCGGTACGGAAGCCGGTCGCCACCAGGCCCCGGTCGAGCGCGTCGAACCCGGCGATCCGGGAGAACGTGAACGTGTCGCCGGGCGCCGCCCCGTCGCCCTTGACGTAGTGGTCGAGCCACTGTGCGGTCAGGAACTTCACCCGGTCGGAGTCGGAGGTGGGTCCGGAGCCGCCGTCGTGGCCGCCGGTGAACCAGGCGACCCGTACCGGGGTGCCGGCGGCGGCGATGCCCCGGGCGTTGGCGTCCGCCTCGGCCAGCGGGAACAGCGTGTCCGCCTCGCCCTGCACCAGCAGCGTCGGCGACTTGATCCGGTCCAGCACGCCGGCCGGCGACGACCGGCGCAGCAGTTCGACCGCCGCCGCGTCGGCCCGGCCGGTGGTGGCGATGCGCAGGTACGCGGCGCAGACGTCGGCCGCGAAGCGCCCGCAGGACGGGTCGGCGGCGCCGGCCGGCGCGCGACCGGCACCGGTGCCCGGCCCGGCGCCCGGCTGCGGGCTCGGCGGGCCGGCCGACTCGGGTGCGCCCTCCGGTGCGGCGGCGGTGGCCCCGGAGAGCCCGGCCGGGCCGGATCCGGCGTTCCCGCCGCCGCCGAAGAAGATGCCGGCCCAGCCCTTCTTGAACACGCCGTCGGTGGGCTGCCGGCCGCTGCTCTCCGGCAGGAATGCGCGGGACAGGTCGTTCCAGGTGATCATCGGGACGATCGCGTCGATCCGCTGGTCCTGCGCGGCGAGCAGCAGGGCCAGGCCGCCGCCGTACGAGCCGCCGACCACACCGACCCGGGGGTCGCCGGCCGCGTCGAGGCGGATGTCCGGCCGCTGCGCGAGCCGGTCGAGCAGCCGCTGCGCGTCCCGCACCTCGTAGTCGGGGTTGTCCAGGTGGATCTGGCCGCCGCTGCGCCCGAACCCGCGGGCGGTCCAGGTGAGCACCGCGTACCCGCGGGCGACCAGGTCCTCGGCGTCGGAGCGGACCGAGTCCTTGGTCCCGCCGAAGCCGTGCGCCAGCAGCACCGCCGGCACCCGGTTCGACGACGAGGCGTCCTCCGGCAGGTAGAGCGTGGTGTCCAGGTCGACCGGCTCGTCGCCGGAGGGCCCGGAACGCACTGTCACCAGGGCCGGCTCGGTCCGGAAGTCCGCGCCCCGCGGCCGGGCCACCCAGACCAGCGCGGCGGCGACGAGGACGACCACCACCACTGCGGCGACGATGCGGCGCGGATGGCCGGCCAGGGCGCGCCGGAGCCGCGCGGCGGTTGATCTCATGCGCCACACGGTACGGGCCGACGGCTGAGCATTCGCTGAGATCCGCCGTACGTCTGTCCGGTTGCACCGATCGTCGCGTAGCGTCCGTCATCCGCCAAAGGTCCAGAGCATCCCAGCGGGACGTATTCGGATCATGTGAATTCACATCTACAGGCGCAAACCATCGTCGATGTCATTTCTCGGCAACACGATCACACGCTACGTACCTTTCGCCCTGACGCAGGGTCACCCAAAATGGACTGACGCGAAGCCGACTCATCGGCCGAGGTCTCACGCGCGTCCGGTTCGGCTACTTTTCCGGTCCGGTGCACGGGACTGCGTACGGCGACCTCCCGGGGCACCGATCGCCCCGCCGTCGCCGGAGGAGACACACCATGACAGTCCCCGCGTCGCGGGTTCGCCGGCGGCCCGCCGTACCGGGCCGCACGCTCGCCCTGGTGCTGGTGCTGGCGCTGCTGGCCCCGCTCGGGCTGATCTTCGTCCAGGCCGAACGCGACTTCGCCGACGACCACGACCTGGTGAGCCGGGAGCGGCTCGGCGTCCGCTATCTGCGCGCCCTCGGGCCGGTCACCGACACGCTGGTGGAGGCCCAGGCCATCGCCGTCGCCGAAGGGGCCGTCTCCCGGGCCTCGCTCGCCGCCGCCATCGAGGGCGTCGCGGAGGTGGACAACGCCGTCGGCGACGAGCTGCGCACCCACGAACGCTGGGCCGGGCTGCGGGCCAAGCTGGAGGCGCTGCCGGACCGCGGGATCGGTGACCCCGAGGCCGCGTACCGGGCCTACGGCGAGGCGTCCGACCTGCTCCTGGCCCTCTACCGGAAGGTACGGGAGAGCTCCGGCCTGATCCGCGACCCGCGCTCCGACTCGTTCTTCCTCCAGGACGGCATCGGCGGGGACCTGCCCACCGCGACGGTGCTGGCCGGGCGGCTCGTCGACCTGGCCCGGCTGTCCGCCAAGCGCCCCGCCGCCGAACGCGCGCGGGTCGGCGCGGAGCTGGCCGAGCTGCGCGTCTCCGCGCTCGGTCCCGCCACCGACCTGGTCGCCGACCTGCGCTCGGCGGTCGACAGCTCGGAGAGCACCGACCTGGGCGCCAACGTGCTCACGCCGCTGGACACCTACCAGCGCTCACTGGAGACGTTCGCTGTCTACTCGGCGCCCGGCGCCGGCCGCTCCGCGCCGAGCACCGACCAGCTCACCCGCGCCGGGATCAGCGCGCAGAACGCCGCCAAGCAGCTCCGCACGGTCATCCTCGACCAGCTCGACGCGCTGCTGCGGGAACGACTCGACGCCCTGGAGCGGGACCGGCTGCTGGGCCGGATCGCCGCCGGGGCGGCGGTGGTGCTGATCGCCGGGATCGTCGCGCTGCACGTGGCCGCGCTGCGCCGGGACCGGTCCCGGGCCACCCCGGCACGCCGGGAACCGGCCGAGGCCGGGCCGGCGCCGACTGTCCACCCGGAGCCACCGCTCTCCGCGCCCGGGGCCGACCGCCAGCCGGTCGCGGTGGGGCACGGTGGCGACGCCGACCGGTGGAGGCCGTTCGATGCTGCTCGGTAGGTTACGCATCCGGGGCAAGCTCGCCCTGCTGGTCATCATTCCGCTGCTCAGCATGGTCGGACTCGCCGTACCGGTCGTCATCGACCGGGTCACCGCCGCCCGGGAGGCAGCCGACACCGCCGAGACCGTCCGCGTCGCCAGCCGGGTCGGCAGCCTGGTCCAGGACCTCCAGCAGGAACGCCTGCTGTCGGTCGGGCTGCTGCTCGGGCGGGTGAGCCGGACCGAGCTGATCCAGAAGTCGGCCACCGTCGACGACCGGGTCGCGGACCTGCGCGCCGAGACGCTGCCGACGGCGGTCCGCAAGAGCCTCGACGGGGTACGCCGGCTGGAGGACGTCCGCAACGCCACGCTCGGCGGCCGGGCCACACCGCAGCAGATCCTGACCGTGTTCGGCGAGGTCGACACCGCCCTGATCGACGCGCTACGGCTGCCCTTCCAGGTGGACACCGACACCGCGGCCGGACGGCAGGTGCTCGCCCTGGACGCGCTGCTGCGCGTCGACGAGGCACTGAGCTCGTGCACCACGCAGATCGTGCTGGTGAAGGCGACGGGCGATCCGCAGGTGGCCCGGTCGTTCGTGGCCTGCATGGCGGGGCTCAACGTCGACAACCGGCGGTTCCGCAAGCTGATCACGCCGGAGCAGCTGAAGGTGGCCGAGCTGGACGACGCGGCGGTGGCCGCCCGGACCAGCCCGACGTTCCTGGTGGACAGCCTCCGGGATCCGGACAAGGCGATCGCGCCGGTGCCGCTGGACGTGCTGTTCCCGTCGGCCCGGTCGATGATCACGCTGGGCCAGTTCGTGGAGAAGAAGGTCGTCGCGGACGTCATCGCGGAGACCCGCGCCCGGGAACGGGAGGCCCTGACCGCGGCCTGGCTGGTCAGCCTGGCGGCGGCGGCGATCCTGCTCGTCGTGGTGCTGCTGAGCATGACGGTGGCGCGTACGGTGGCCCGGCCGCTGAGCCGGCTCACCCGCTCCGCCGAGCGCGTCGCCCGGGTCACCGAGGCCGAGCTGACCCGGGTCGCCGACGACGAGTCCGAGACGGTCCCCCCGGTACGCCTCGACCCGGTGGAGGTCAGCGCCCGGGACGAGATCGGCGACCTGGCCCGCGCGTTCGACCGGGTGCAGCACACCGCCGCCCGGCTGGTCGAGCGGCAGGTCGCCGGGCGGCGCAACGTGGCGCAGATGTTCGGCCACGTCGGCCGGCGTACGCAGAACCTCGTCGGCCGCCAGATCGCGCTCATCGACCGGCTGGAACGCCAGGAGACCGACCCGGGCCGCCTGGAGCACCTCTATCGACTGGACCACATCTCCAGCCGGCTGCGCCGCAACGCGGGCAGCCTGGTGGTGCTCTCCGGCGCCACCGGCTCGGACGGTCACGTGGCGCCGGTCCCGCTGGCCGACGTGGTCCGGCTCGCGCTCGGCGAGATCGAGGACTACACCCGCGTCGACGTGGAGGTACCGCCCGGCGTGGCGGCGGCCCCCGCCATCGCGGGCGACCTGGTGCTGACGCTCGCCGAGCTGATGGAGAACGCCACCTCGTTCTCGCCGCCGCACACCCGTGTGGTGGTGACCGGTGAGCTGACCGACGGCGGCGCACGACTTGTCGTGGTCGACCACGGCATCGGCCTGACCGAGGACCGGATGACCGAGGAGAACGCCCGGTTCACCCGGCGGGAACGCCTCGACCTCGCCCCGACCGAGGTGCTCGGCCTGTTCGTGGTCGGCCGGCTGGCCCGCCGGCACGGCTGGAACGTCCGGCTGAGCCACACCCCCGGTAGCGGCGTCACCGCCGCCCTGGAGATCCCGGGCGCCTCGCTCGTGATCCGCCGCCCCGAGCCGGTCGGCGCCGGCGCCGGCCGGGCCGCCGTGCCCGGCACCCGCGAGCCGGAGCCACCGGCCGTCGAGGTGCCGTCCGGCTTCGACGCCGAGCTGCTGACCCGGGCCACGCGCAGCATGTCCAGCGGCGACCCGTGGAACGCCTTCGGCCACCAGGCCGACACCGCGGAGCCGATCGAGGACCAGGGTCGGGCCACCGGCGGTCCGCCGCCGGCCTGGCCGCCGTCGGGCACCCGGCCGGCCGGACCGGCGGCGCGTCCCGGGCACGTCTCCCCGCCGACACCGGTCGTCGGCCCGGCCCCGGCCGCTCCCCCGGCCGCCGGGCCGGCGACCGGCCCGACCCTGACGCCGCCGGCCACCCGCCCGGCCCCGGCGCCCGCCGGGTCATCCCCGGTCATGCCGGCGCCGACCGGGCCGAACCCGGTCGGGCCGCCCGCCGGGCGGCCCGGTACCCGCTCGCCGATCCGGCAGCGGGTGCCCGGCGCGAACCTGCCGGCCACCCCGCCCGCCGGTCCGGCCGGACCGGCCACCGGCGGACCGCTGATCGGCGTACCGGCGGACCCGTCGAGCGTCCGGGCCCTGGTCGAGGCGTTCCAGGACGGGGTACGGCGGGCCGAGGGCGACGTCGACCACGCGCCCCCGGCTGCGGAACGGCCCCGGCTCAGCCGCCGGGTGCCCGGCGCGAACCTGTCCGTCTCCCCGGCGCAGTCCGTGCCCCCCACCAGCTCCGACCCCGGCGACCCCGTCGAGGTACGCAACCGGATCAGCGAGTTCGAGGCGGGCGTCGCCCGTGCTCTGCGCGAAGTCAGTACCGACCGCCGCTACGAAGAGGACCCATCACGGTGACCAGCCCCTTCCTCCACGAGAACGTCGAACAGAGCACCACCGGCGACCTCAGCCCCGAGGCACGCACCTTCAACTGGCTGCTCGACTCGTTCACCTCCAGCACCGCCGGGGTGATGGAGGCGATCGCGGTCTCCTCGGACGGGCTGCTGATGGCCATGTCCGCGATCAAGGACCGGTCCAACGCGGAACGGCTCGCCGCGGTGGTCTCCGGCATGACCAGTCTCGCCGGGGGCGCGGCGAGCTGGTACGCGCTCGGCGCGCTCAACCGGGTGATCGTCGACATGGCCGAGGGATACCTGCTGATCAGCGCGATCAGCAGCGGCTCGGTGCTCGGCGTCGTCGCCGACCGCACGGCGAACCTGGGCACCGTGGCGTACGAGATGACGCTGTTCGCCGGCCGCGCCGGCGGCGCCCTGAGTCCGCGCCTGATCGCCGAGCTGAAGAACGCCGTACAGCAATGATCCCAGGGGCCGCCGGCGCGGACCCGGAGCCGGAACCCGGCGTCCGGATCCGCCCCTTCCTGCACGCGTCCGCTCCGGTGCCGGAGCCGGACGCGGGCGACGGGGAGCCGACCGGCCCACGCCCCTTCGTGCTGACCTCCGGACGGGTGGACGGCGACCCGGCGATCGGCCTGGAGACCCAGGTCACCGCTCGTCCGGGCAGCACCTCGTGGGCGGTGACCGCCCGGTTGGCCCCGGAGCTGGCGGCGATCGTCGCGATCTGCGCCGAGCCCGTCTCGGTGGCCGAGATCTCCGCCCGGACCCGGATGCACTTCGGGGTGACCCGGGTGCTGGTCGGCGACCTTCGCGCCGCCGGCCATCTCGACGTGCACGTCGCGGACGTCGACGACGCCCTCGATCCCGACATCATCCTGCGAGTGATTGATGGACTTCGTGCGATCTCCTGAATGGCCGGCGGCCGCCACGGGTGGGCCGGCCGCCAACAGCGCCCCGAGCCGCTACGGCGGCCCGGCGCCGCTGATCGGCCGGGCCACGCCACCCCCGCCCACGCCGCCACTGCCGTACCTGCCGCCGGGTGTGCCGCCGGCCGAACCTGCCCCGATCGTCAGCCGGGTACCGGCGCCCCGGCCGCCGATCCCGGTCAAGATCCTCATAGCCGGCGGGTTCGGGGTCGGCAAGACCACCACTGTCGGCGCGATCTCCGAGATCGCGCCGCTGACCACCGAGGCGGAGATGACCACCGCCGGCATCGGCATCGACGACCCGGGCGGGGTCGCCGGCAAGACCACCACCACCGTCGCCATGGACTTCGGCTGCGTGACCATCGACCGCAGCCTGAAGCTCTACCTCTTCGGTACGCCCGGCCAGGCGCGCTTCGGGTTCATGTGGGACGACCTGGCCCGGGGCGCGCTCGGCGCGCTCGTGGTGGTGGACAGCGCCCGGCTCGACGACTGCTACCCGGCGATCGACTTCTTCGAGCGGTCCGGCCTGCCGTTCGCGGTGGGCGTCAACGCCTTCGACGGCCGGCTGGCCCTGGACCTGCCGTCGATCCGCTGGGCGCTGGCGATCGGCGAGCACGTGCCGCTGGTGCAGTTCGACGCCCGGGACCGCCTCTCGGTACGGGACGCCCTGCTCGTCGTCCTGGACCGTGCGCTGGACCGGGCCACCCGATCCCGGGCAGGCTGAACTCGCAGTCGTTTCGATCCGTTGTCTGGCGAAGGGGTGGACGCCATGAGAGGTGATCTGGACGAGACACTGGCCCGGATGGCACGGCGCGAGGAGGCGCTGCGCCGCCGGGCGCCGATGCCCGGCGAACCGGCCGGGACGCCCGAGCGGGACGTGCCCGTGGAGGCGGCGGACGAGCCGGGCGACGAGCGGGCGGGGCGCGGCGCGTACCGGCTGCGCGGTGGCGAGGCGCCGGTTCGGCGTGACCCGGTCGAGGAGGTCGCCGAGGCGGTCCGGAGGGTGGTGGCGGAGCACCCCGGGCTGGCCGTGACGCTGCGGGTGGAACTGGGCGAGCAGGCGTACCCGCTGCGGGTCTCCTGGTCCGGCGCGGCGGTGACGGTGGGCCCGGCGGCGCCGCCCGCGCCGCCGCCGGCGTGGCCCATGTCGGTGAAGACGGTGCCCGCGCCCGGCCACGACCCGCTGGAGTCCGACCCGGCGGCCCGGCTGGCCGAGATGATCCGGCGCGACCCGTCGCTCCTGGACGACCCGGGCCCGCGCTGACCCGGCACCCGATGATCGGGGCGGCTACTGTCGGCGGGTGGCCGAACCCGACCTGACCCTGACCGCGACGCTGCGGCCGGCCGCGCTCGACGCCCGCCGCGGCGTGGTGCGCCTGCATCCCGAGGTGCTCACCGCGCTGGCGCTGCGCCCCGGCGACCCGGTACGCCTGACCGGCCGCCGGGTCACCGCCGGCATCGCGGCCGCCGCCGAGCCGAGCACCAGCGGCGCCCTGCTGCACGCCGACGACCTGCTGCTGGGCAACCTCGGCCTGCGGGCCGGCGGCCAGGTCACTGTGAGCCCGCTACCGGCGACCCCGGCACGCCGGCTCACCCTCTCCGGCCCGGCCGCTGTGGTCGCCGCGGTCCCGCCGGAGATGCTGCGGCTCGCGCTGCTGGGCAA